>JAWKHS010000006.1:0-300000 GCA_041394705.1 Vicinamibacterales bacterium | reverse complement strand
CGGTGCTGGCCGCCGCGACGTTCCTGCGCGAGCGCTTCGGACCCTCGGGCGACAAATCCGCCAAGGCCGTGCACGACGCGCTGCTCGAAGTCGTGGATCCCACGAGGCGCGCCGTGCGCCTCCAGCGCGAGATGTCGAAGTCCCTGTCCGATGGCGGCGCCGCGCGCGGCGAACGGCAGACGGTGCGCGAACGCCGGGCCATGGGCGATCGCCGGCAGGAGAATCGCGGCGCGCCGATGGGCGTCGAACGCCGCCGGAAGAGCCGTCGCACCCGCGACGCGCGCGCCTCGCTCGCCTAGGCGAAACGGGCGCTCACCCACTCACACGAAGGACGAACGGCCCGGGCCTGGGCGCGCACCGCGCGTACGGGCGGCATGGACCACGTCCGCGCGGAATTCATCATCCCTTCGCATTGGCACGCGATCGATCGTCGCGCGCCGACTGACGCGATTGATCGCTGTCGATGACGGGATTGGCGCGCCGATCACGAAACGCGCGATCGATTTCGAGATCGCCTGTACCAGGAGCAGACAACGACTCCGACCGCTGCGTGCGCAGCGCGGGCACATCCCGCCGGTTCCGTGCACGCCTGCACGGTGTCGGCGTCGCGGCACCTCGCTTGCACTCCTGACGGCCGTGCGACACCTGCTGAATCGCGTCTTCGCCGTAGCGGTCGCCGGCCTCGCGCTGTCGTGGCCGGCGCACGCCTTCGCGTCCGTCCAATCCGTGTCCGATGACGTGCTCGCGCGCACGAGCGCCGCGGCCGTCGAGGGCCAGGTCGTCGCCGCGACGTCCAGCTGGGACGACGAGGCCGGCGCCATCTACACCTACGTCACCATCGCGGTCTCGCGATCGTGGGGACTCGACGGCGTGCCGGTGCAGGTCGTCGTGAAGCAGCTCGGCGGCGTCGTGGGCGACACGGCGTTCGTCGTCGGCGGCCAGGCGCAGTTCGAGGTCGGCGAAGAGGTGCTCGTGTTCCTCGACGTGCGCCCGCGCGATCGCACGCTGTCGGTCTCCGGTCTCGAACGCGGCAAGTGGACGCTGTCCGGCGGCGCCGATCCCGCCGTCGCGGCGAACCGCCAGCTGCACGGCAACGATCCCACCGTGGTCGTCGGGCGCGAGTACCGCACGCGTGCGGCGCTCGACGCGCTGGTCGCGCTCGTGGGCTCGCAGGCCACGGCCGCCGGTGCCGTCGTGGCGCCGCCGGTGCCGGCGCCGCCGGCCGGCCGGCCGGGGCCGTCCTTCACGCTCCTCTCGTCCACGCCCGCACGCTGGCACGAGGCCGACACGAACACGCCCGTCAACGTGGACACCGAGGCCGGCGGCTTCTCGATGATGCCCGGCGGCGGGCTGCAGCAGTTGTCCAACGCCCTCGCCGCCTGGAGCGCCGCCGGATCGCTGCGCCTGCAGACCGGCGTGGTCCGCGGCCCGCGCTGCTTCTCGAACACCGAGTACGACGGCCGGATCTCGGTGACCTACGACGATCCCTGCGGCGAGATCTCGGATGCCAGCTCCGTGCTCGCCATCGGCGGCGTGTACTACTCGGCCACCGACGTGCGCACCGTGAACGGCACCGCCTACTGGAAGATCCTCAAGGGCATGGTCGTGGTGGACAACGCGACGTCGAAGTTCTCGAGCTTCACGACCGGCTGCTACGAGGACATGCTGACGCACGAGCTCGGCCACGCCGTGGGCTTCGGCCACACGTCGGCGCGTCCCGCGCTCATGGCGCCGTCGATCTCGTCGTCGTGCTTCAGCCGCACGACGGGCCTGCCGCTGCAGTCCGACGATCTCGCCGCCGTGGCGGCCGTGTATCCCGGAGCCGGCCAGCCGCCTCCGCCGCCCGTCACGCCGCCCGGCACGCCTGGCGGTCTGCACGCGACGGTGACCGGCGCCACGGTGACGATCGCGTGGAACGCCCCGACGACCGGCGGCGCCGCCACAGGCTACCGCCTGTATGCGGGCACCGCGCCGGGCGCGTCCAACGTCGGCATGTATCCGTTCTCGGCCACCGCGGTGACGGCGGCGAGCGTCCCGATGGGCGTCTACTACGTGCGCGTCGTCGCGACCAACGCCTCGGGCAGCAGCACGCCGTCGGCGGACGTGGCGATCGTCGTGGACGGCAGCTCGCCGCCTCCGGCCGCGCCCATGAACCTCACCGGCTCGGCCGGCGCGGGCGGCATGGTGAGCCTGGCGTGGCAGCCTCCGGCGACGGGGCCCACGCCCACGGGCTACCTCCTCCTCGCGGGGCATGCGCCCGGCGCCAGCACCTACCAGGTCCCGGTGTCCGGGACGGCGCTGGGGGGCAGCGGCGTTCCGAGCGGCACCTACTACGTGCGCGTCGTGGCCATGAACGGCGCGACGATGGGACCAGCGTGTGCAGAAGTGACGGTGGTCGTGCCGTAGGAGTGACGAACGTGCCCAGGCTGACGACGGAAGGAGCCGCGGGGCGCTGACCCGCTCGGGACTGAGGGGTATACTGCCTCTTTGCACACCACTCGTGGTGTTGGAGGCACTCACCCCATGCGTCGGCTCCTGTTCGCGTTCATCCTGACTGCCCTGGCCGCCCTGCCGGCCGCGGCGCAGTCCACCGCCATCAACGGCTCGATCGAAGGCGTGATCACCGACGAGTCCGGCGCGGTCCTGCCGGGCGTCACCGTCACGATCACCAACCTCGACACGGGCGACACCCGCGTCGTCGTGACCAACGAGAGCGGCCTCTACCGCGCGCCCCTGCTGCCGTTGGGCACCTACCGCGTGGACGCGGAGCTCCAGGGGTTCAAGAAGCTCGAACAAAGCGGCATCGCCATCTCCGCCGGCCAGACGGCCGTCATCAGCCTGAAGCTCGGCGTCGGCGCCGTCACCGAGACCATCTCGGTCACCGCCGCCGCGCCGCTCGTGGATCTCGGCAAGATCGAGGGCGGCAGGACGCTGACCGAGGCCGAGATCAAGACCCTTCCGCTGACCTCTCGCAACCCGTACAACTTCGCCCTGCTGCAGCCCGGCGTCGTGGGCTTCGAGAACCAGGAGTTCGGCGTGCCGCGCATCACGTCGAACGGCGCGCTCATGCGCATCAACTACCAGATCGACGGCAGCAACAACACCCAGAAGGACCGCGCCGGCCTCCGTCAGATGCCGATGTCCGAGGTGATGATTCGCGAGGTCAAGGTCGTCACGACGGGCTACGCCCCCGAGTTCGGCCAGACGATGGGCCTCATCTACAACGCGATCACGCCGTCGGGCACCAACACCTTCAAGGGGCAGGGCAGCTACCGCTTCCAGCGCAAGGCGTTCGCGGCGTATCCGTTCTTCACCAGTGACAAGTCGCGCGGCAAGCCGCCGACGGACGTCAACGTCTACACCGTGGACATCGGCGGGCCCATCGTGCGCGATCGCACCCACTTCTTCGCCGGATACGAGCACACCGAGCGCGACCTGTCGGGGGGCCGCGTCATCACGATCACGGCGGCGAACCAGGCCGCCCTCGGCCTGAACGAGCCCGCCTACATGCCGGCGGCCCTGAACACCGAGTTCGCCATCGGCAAGCTCGACCACCAGCTGAACGGGTCCAACCGGCTGTCGTTCCGCTACATCTTCTTCGACAACTTCATCACCAACAACGTGGGCGGCGGGATTGGGTCCGTGCAGCGCGCGACGGACTTCACCGACCGTCAGCACTCCACCGCGCTGCAGCTGGTGTCCACGCTCAGGCCCACGCTCCTCAACGAGCTGCGCCTGCAGTACGCGACGCGCGCGCAGAGCCGCGCTCCGGGGTCGCAGGCCGGCACCGGCCCGGCGATCAACATCGCCAACGTCGCGAACTTCGGCGGGCCGATCGCGAGCCTCACCGATGCCGGCTTCGGGTTCACGCAGGACGTCGCCCAGCTGAACAACAGCCTGACATGGCTGCGCGGCGACCATTCCTACAAGGCCGGGTTCGACATCCAGCACGTGGCGGACACCCGCACGAGCGTCGCGTTCCAGCTCTACACCTTCCCCAGCGTCGCGGCGTACCAGGCCGCGGCCAACGGCACGAACCGCTTCGGCTACAACACCTTCACGCAGTACTTCGGCGAGCCGAACCTGGATTTCTCGTCGAACCTCTACGGGTTCTTCCTGCAGGACGACTGGCGCCTGTCGGACTCCTTCAAGGTCCTGTACGGCGTCCGCTACGACCTGTACGACGTGCCGGCGGCCGACCCGAACTCGCCGTTCGAGACGTCGCGCGACTTCGTGATCGACAAGAACAACTTCGCGCCGCGGCTCGGCGTCGTCTGGACGCTCGGCGACGATCGGCGCACCGTGCTCCGGGCCAACACCGGCCTGATGTACGACCAGGCGCTCCTCGCCAGCTACGAGCAGACGCTCATCAACGACGGCACGAACCGGCGGGCGTCCGCCTCGTTCCAGCCGGCCACGCCCGGCGCGCCCGCCTTCCCCGGCGTGCTGTCCAGCGGCGCCGGCGCCACGCCGAACGCGCTCACCACCGTCTCGCGTGACTTCCAGGTCGCCTCGAACTGGCAGAACAACCTCCAGCTCGAGCGCCAGCTCGACGAGCACTTCGCCGCGTCCGTCGGCGTGTCCTACTCGAAGGGCTACAACCTGCCCGTGATCAGCAACATCAACCTGCTGAACCCGACGGGTCGTCTGGCCGACGGCCGGCCGGTGTACAGCACGGCGGTCAATGCGAGCACCCGCGTGGATCCCCGCTACAACGTGATCAGCGAGGTGGAGTCGCTCGGGAACTCGACCTACAAGAACCTCACCGCGCAGATCACGGGACGCAACCTGCGCGGCGTGCAGTTCGACTTCTCGTACACGCTGGGCAAGGCCGTGGACAACGCCCCCATCACGGGCGTGCTCTCGGTGACCGGCGACGCGGGCCGCACGAACCCGGAGAGCCTCGACTTCGACAAGGGCCCGACGCTGCTCGACCAGCGGCACACCTTCGTCGGCAGCATCGTGGCACGGCCTTCGATCGACGGCGGCGGCGCGATCGCCCGCGGCCTGGTCAACGGCACGATCGTCGGTGTCGCAATGCAGTTCGCCAGCGGCGTGCCGGTCGGCCTGCGTGCGAATCCCGGCGAGATCAACAACGACGGCATCAACAGCGACCGGCCCGCCGGCGTCGGCCGCAACTCGCTGAACCTCCCCGCGCGCTACAACGTGGATCTGCGCCTGTCGCGCCAGGTGTCGGTCGGCGGGTCGCGCAAGGCCGAGGTCATCGCCGAGGTGAAGAACCTGTTCAACACGGTGCAGTGGTCGAGCGTGACCGGCACCGCCATCGCGGTGGACCGCGCCACCGGGCTCCCCACCGGCACGGTGCCATCGAGCGGCGACCAGTTGACGCCGACCGGCGGCTACGAGCAGCGGCAGCTCCAGATCGGATTCCGATTCGTGTTCTGAGGACCCAGGCGGCGCCGGGCGATCCCGGCGCCGGTGACTCGCCATGAACATGCCTCCGCTCTCACCCTCGGATCCCCTCGAGCGCGTCTTCGGCACGCTCGAGCTCAGGGTGCTCGACAACCTGTGGTCGCGCGGCGCCGCCGCGACGGTGCGCGACCTGGCGCCGGACTTCGCCGGCGTCGCGTACACGACGCTCATGACCACGCTGGATCGCCTGCACCGGAAGGGCGTGCTGGCGCGCGTGAAGTCGGGGCGGCGCTTCGTCTACGAGCCGCGGCTCACCCGCGAGCACCTGCTGTCGAGCGTCGCCGGCGACGCCCTGGCCGCGATTCTCGGGCCCCGTGCCACGAACCTGCGGCCCGTCGTCTCGTTCTTCGTGGACGCCGTGCGCCGCGAGGACAAGGACGTCCTCGACGCGCTCGACGCGCTCATCCGGGAGCACGGCCGTCCGGAGGAACAGTCGTGACGCCGGCGGCGATCGCCTTCTGCCTGGGCTTCGCCTCGCTCGCGCTCGCGGCCGCGGCGGGCAGCGTCGTCATCGCGGCGGTGGAGCACCTGACCCGCCTGGGCTGGTGGGCGAGGCTCGGCGTGCGCACGCGGGCGGGCTTGCTCGCGCAGGCGCGCCTGGCCCCGCTCAGCGTCACCGTCGTCTTCACCCCGCTGGTCCAGCTCGCCTTCTGGAGCTTCGAGCCCCGCTCCGGCTCCGAGTCGATCGGCATCGCGCTCCCGGCGCTGGCCGCCGTCGGCGTGGCCCTGACGACGCTCGTCGCCGTCCGTGGCTGGCGGACGGCGCGTGCCACGACCGAGGTTGCCCGGACATGGCGGAACGCCGCCGCGCCCGCCGCGGTGCGTGGGTGGGACGGGCCCGCCTGGGTGGTGCAGACGCCGTTCCCGGTCGTTGCCGTCGTGGGGGTCCGCCGCGCCGAGCTCTTCGTGTCGGCCGACGTGCTCAGTACCTGCAGCGAGCCGGAGATGGAGGCCGTCGCGGCCCACGAGCGCGCGCACGTCGCCGAGCACGACAACCTCCTGCGGATGCTCGTCGCCCTGACCCCGGCGTTCGGCCCGGCCGTCGGCCGGCTGGAACGCGTGTGGGACGCCACGATGGAAGAAGCGGCGGACCTGCAGGCCCGGGCGGGCGGGAAGGGCGCCATCCTGGCGCGGGCCCTCACCAAGGTCGCGCGGCTCGCGGTCGCCTCGGCCGAAGCGTCGCCGCTGGCGATGAGCGCGTTCCTCGGGCGCGGGAGCCTCGAAGCCCGGGTGCTCCGCCTGCTCGAGCCGCCCGGCCGGCCCGGCCGGCCGCTCCGGGGGCTCACGATGGCCGCCCTGCCGCTGACCGTGGCGGCGGCCGTTTCCGGACTGCCCGCCATCTACGAAGCGGCCGAGTTCCTCGTGCGCCTCGGCCGCTGACCCTGTGGGCGGGGCCCCGAGGCCCCGCCGCGCATCCCGTCGGCGCCCTCCTTCCCAATCTGCACGAATCGGCGGCTGGCTGCCTGCCGGTCGTCTGACGCCGTCACGCCAAAGGCGTGTCGGCTCCCGCCACGGGGCCGCAGGGCCGATACCAGGGATGGCCTCCTCGTGTACTTCGACCGCCAGGCCGAATCCTCGGCCGTCCTGACTCCGCCGCCCCACGCCCTCACCACCGAGACGCGCGGCGGACGGACACCGCTCAGCGATGCGGTAGCCGCCGGCCTCGTCGTCCTGGCCGTGTCGGCGGCCGGCGTGGCCGTGACCTACGATGCCGCGCGCCGCTGGCAGTTCGAGGCCACGCAGAACGAACTCGTCCAGACCGCGCGCATCGCGGCCACCCGCATCGACGCCGACCTGCACGCCTCCTTGGACTCCCGGGAGCAGGAGCTCGGGCCGGAGTACCGGCGCGCGGTGGCGCCGCTCGTCCGCGTCCAGCAGGCGTCGGATGACGTCATCTACGTCTACACCGCCGTCCTGCGCGACGGACGCATCCGCTACGTGCTCGACAGCGCCGCGGTCTACCGCATTCCCGGCGACACCGAGGAGCACTCCCACCTGATGGAGGAGTACCGCGGCACGGACGTCGAGTTCCGGCGGGCGCTCGAGACGCGGTCGGTGACCGTGAACGCGAGGCCGCAGCGGGAGGAGGTGCGGACCTACCTGAGCGCGTACGCGCCCTTCTGGGACTCGCGCGGCCAATTCGCCGGCGTCGTCGGCGTGGACATGTGGATCCGGGCCCTCGACGCGCGCATGTCGCGGTTGCGCCGGATCGCGCTGGCCGCGTCGGCCAGCATTGTCGTGGTGGCGTTCCTCGTCGGCCTCGCGGTGTTCCGCCTGCGGTCGCACGCGGTCGCCGCCGAGGTGCGCGACCGGGCGGCCATCGCCGCGCTCGCCGAGGCCCGCGCCGCCGCCGAGCAGGCGAGCCGGGCGAAGTCGGCGTTCCTCGAGATCATGAGCCACGAGCTCAGGACGCCGCTCAGCACGGTCGTCGGCTACAGCGAGCTGATGCACGAGGAGCTGGGCGGGCGCGACGAACCCTCGCTGTCGGCCGACGTCAGCCGCGTGCGCGAGGCCGGACACCACCTGGCGGCCGTCATCTCGGACATCCTCGATTTCTCGACGATGGAATCGGGGCACGTGGAGTTCGCGCCCGTGCCGGTGGACTTCGCCACGCTCCTCGACGAGCTCGTCACGCTGTTCCACCGGCCCGCGGCCGCCAAAGGCCTCACGCTGAGGCTCGATCTCTCGCGGGCCGGGACGACGACGGGTGTCGCCGACCCGGTGCGATTCCGCCAGATCCTGTTCAATCTCATCGGCAACGCGGTGAAGTTCACCGACCGCGGCGGGGTCACCGTCCGCCTGCGATCCGCGCCGCTCGACGGCGCGCGGCTCGTCTGCACCGTCCACGACACCGGCATGGGGATCCCCGCCGACAAGCGTGCCCTTCTGTTCCAGCCGTTCTCGCAGGTGGACGCGTCGCTGACCCGCTCGGCCGGCGGCACCGGGCTCGGGCTCGTCATCAGCCGACGGCTGGTGGAGGCCATGGGCGGCACGCTCGAGGTCCGCAGCCGCGAAGGCCGCGGCTCGACGTTCCGCCTGTCGGTGCCCGGAATCCTCGGGTGCCCGGGCGCAGGGGAGGCTGCCGCGTGACGACGCCGTCGCCGTCGACGCTCACCTCGGTGATCACGCTCCGGCAGGTGCACCCGGTACGGGCGTCGCTGCTCGGCGCGGCCGTCGTCTTCACGATCTCGTCGCTGGCCATGGGCGCGACGTACTACTTCTCGCGGGCCGCCCTCATCGAGGGCGTACAGCGCGAACTGCTCCAGGTGGCGAAGGTCGCGGCGGCCGGCGTCGACGGAGACGTGCACCGGGGACTCACCAGCGCGAGCCAGGACGGCAGCGCGGACTACCTCCGCATCGCCGGGCCACTGGCCGCGCTCCAGCGGGTCACCGACGACGTGTTCTACCTGTACACGCTCGTCCCGACCCGCCACGGCGTCGTGCACGGCGTGGACGCCGCCACGCTCTACCGGAAACCGGGGGACACGAGCGAGCGGCTGGCGCTGGCCGAGCGGTACGAGGCCGACGATCCCGACCTGATGCACGCGCTGACGACACGTGCGCCCTTCGTCTCCTCCGAGACCTGGACGGAGCCCGGGCGCCACTTCATGTCGGCGTACGCGCCGTTCTTCGACTCGTCGGGCGCGCTCGTGGGCGCGGTGGAGGCGGACATGTGGATCCGCGCCCTCGACGACCGCCTCTCCGGTCTCTTCGGGATCATCCGCGTCGCGATAGCCGGGATCTTCGTGATGTCGGTCTCCGCCGGCCTGGTCCTGTATCGCCTGAATGCCACGGCCGCCGAGATCGCCGAACGCGACGGGCGGACTGCCCGGGATCTGGCCGCCGCGCGCGACGCGGCCGACGACTCGAGCCGCGGCAAGTCCGCGTTCCTCGCGATGATGAGCCACGAGCTCAGGACGCCGCTCAACGCCATCATCGGCTACGGCGAGATGCTGCAGCAGGAGTTCGCCGATCGCGACGACGCCACGATGAGCGCCGACGCCGGCCGCATCGTGCAGGCGGGCCGCAGCCTGACGGCCATGATCGGCGACATCCTGGATTACTCGAAGCTCGAGGCGGGCCGCCTCGTGATCACGCACGTCCCGATCGACATCGCCGCCCTGTGCGAGGAGCTCCAGGCCACGCTGGGGCCCGAGGCGGCGGCGAAGGACGTGGATTTCCGCGTGGTCGTCGACCGGCGGGCCGCGACCGTGCTGGCCGATCCCGTCCGCCTCAGGCAGGTGCTGCTGACGCTGGCCGGCAACGCGATCCGCTACACCGCGCGGGGGCGTGTGACGCTGCGCCTGCGGCCCGCTCCGGGCCGGCCTGGGCGCCTCGTCTGCACCGTGCACGACACCGGCCCGGGGCTGCCAGCGCTCGTGCGTGCGCGGCTGTTCCAGCCGTTCGCCGAGATTGGCGGCCCGGAAGAACGGTCGCGAGGGGTCGGCCTCGGCCTCGTCATCGCCCGGCGGCTGACCGAGGCGATGTCCGGAACACTGCGCGTCAGGAGCCGAGAGGGCCGCGGATCGACCTTCCGGGTCGCCCTGGACGGCCTGGCGCCGCCCGTGGCGAAGGCCGCGTGATCATGGACGCCCCGACGCCCACCCGTATCCGGCCGCTGCGCGAGGCGGTCGCCGTGGCGTTCCTCGTCCTCGCCGTGTCGGCGCTGGGCCTGGGCGTGACCTACTACTTCGCCCGCCGGGCGCAGTTCGAGGCGGTGCGCAACGAACTGGCGCAGCTGGCACGGGTCGCGGCCGCCAGTGTCGACGGCGACCTGCACCGCGAGGTCGCGCGGACCGGGACCGCGGGATCGGCCGGCTACCTGCGTGCGGTGGAGCCGCTGGTGCGATTCCACAAGGCCACGCAGGACGTGATCTACGTGTACACCCACGTCCTGCGCGAGGACCAGGTGGTCTACGTGCTGGACACCGCGTACGTCTACCGTGTCCCCGGCGACACCGAGAACTACGACCCGCCCATGACGCCCTACCATGGCAACGACGCGGGCGTGCGCCGGGCCCTGGAGCGCCGGGGGCTGGTCGTGAACGACACGCTGACGCACGAGGCCGTCCGCTCCTATCTCAGCGCCTACGCGCCGTTCTACGACTCCCGCGGCGAGTTCGCGGGCATCGTCGGGGTGGACATGTGGGTGCGCGCCCTCGACAGCCGGCTCGCCGGCCTGGCCTCCATTGCGTCCGCGGCCGTCGCCGGCCTGGTGACCATCGCCGTGCTCATCGGCGCGCTCGTGTACCGGCTGCGTACGACCGCCGCGGCCGCCGAGGCGCGCGACCGGCAGGCGGTGGTGGAACTGGCCGCGGCTCGCGACGCCGCCGAGCAGTCGAGCCGCGCCAAGTCGGCGTTCCTCGCCATGATGAGCCACGAGCTGCGCACGCCCCTCAACGCGATCGTCGGCTACAGCGAGCTGATGCAGGAGGAGTTCGAGGAACGCGGCGAGACGTCGCTGGCCGCCGACGTGAGGCGCGTCGCCTCGGCCAGCCGCCACCTGGCCTCCATCATCGGGGACATCCTGGACTACTCGAAGCTCGAGTCGGGCCGGGTGGAGCTGAACCTGGCCCCCGTGCAGCCGGTGGCGCTCGTGGACGAGGTGGTGGAGCTGATGCGTCCGGTCGCCGGCGCCAAGGGCGTCGCCATCAGGATGGACGTGGACGACGAGCTCCCTCCCGTGCTGGCCGACGCGATCCGCGTCCGCCAGGTGCTCCTGAACCTGGTGGGCAACGCCGTGAAGTTCACCGAGCGAGGAACCGTCACCGTCCGCCTGCGCCGTGCGCCGGGATCGGGCGACCGGCTGGTCTGCACGGTCCACGACACGGGCGCCGGGATTCCGGTCGCGAAGCGCGGCCGGCTCTTCCAGCCCTTCTCGCAAGTGGACTCGTCGAGCACCCGGGCCGCCGGCGGGACCGGCCTGGGCCTGGCCATCAGCCTGCGCCTGGTCCAGATGATGGACGGCACGCTGCGGATGCGCAGCCGCGTGGGACACGGGTCCACGTTCCGTCTCTCGGTCCCCGCGAAACGGGCGGCCTGATCCCACCGCCGGGGCGGGGTGGCCCGGGCTCTTTCCGGACCGCCGCGACTCCTGTACGCTTGACCGTTGAGGTTGTCCGTCACGATGCGCCGATTGCTGCTCCTCCCCGCCGTTCTCGTCCTCGCTCTCACGTCCGGGCTCGCGCCCTCCCTTGCGCAGAACCGGCTCCGCCCGGTGGCCGCCATGACCGGCCGGCCGGCGCTGGAGCTCGTCCTCAGGAAGCTCGACACGGTGGGCAACCTGATGATGACCACCGCGCATCCGGACGACGAGAACAACGCGCTGCTCGCGTACTACGGACACGTCAAGGGCTTCCGTACCGCGCTCGTGACGGCGACGCGCGGCGAGGGCGGGCAGAACGAGATCGGGCCCGAGATCTTCGAGGCGCTGGCCGTGCTCAGGACCGAGGAGCTCCTGGCCGTCCACAAGTTCGACGGGGCTGAGCAGTACTTCACGCGCGCCGTGGACTTCGGGTACTCCTTCAGCATCGACGAGACGCTGGAGAAGTGGGGCGGGCAGGTGATCCTGGGCGACTACGTCCGGATGATCCGCACGATTCGCCCCGACGTGATCGTCGGCTTCGTGTTCGACGGCGAGGGCGGCGGGCAGCACCACCAGACCTCGTCGCACCTCACGTCGCAGGCCTTCCGCGCCGCGGCCGACCCCAACGCGTTCCCCGATCAGATCGCGGCGGGCCTGCGTCCCTGGCAGGCCAAGAGGTTCTACTACACGGCCGGCTTCGGCGGCCCGCGCGGCCAGGCGCCGCAGGGCGACGGCGCGTCGAGCCTCTTCCAGTTCACGGGCGGCGAGGCCTACGACCCGCTGCTCGGCCGCACCTGCAACGAGATCGCGGGGGAGGCCCGCAGCATGCACAAGTGCCAGGGCATGTCGCAGCTGCTGCCGCTGCCCGGCGTGTCCGAGGGCTTCGGCCCGCCCGGGGGCCCTCGTGGCTACCGCCTGCGCGACACCGTCCTGACCGGAGGCGTGAACCGGCCGGATCCCGAGATGTTCGACGGCGTGGACACCTCGCTGACCGGACTGGCGTCCTTCGCCGGCGCCGCGCCGCCGGCCGCGCTCACGGGCGCGCTCGCCACCATCGCCGCCGCCGTGACGGAGGCGCGGACCCAGGTCCACGAGCACGGGGAAGCGGCGGCCGTCGGGCCGCTGGCCGCCGGTCTCAAGGCCGTGCGCGGGCTCCGTGCCGGGCTCGCGGGCTTGGGCCTTCAGGACGCGGCGCGCTACGAGATCGACCATCGACTGGCCCTCAAGGAGACGCAGTTCCAGCAGGCGCTCGTCCTCGCCGCCGACGTCCGGCTGGACGCGGTGGCCAACGACGGCCTCGTCGTGGCCGGGCAGCCCGTCCAGGTGCAGGTGATTGCCGCCAATCGCGGCCAGTCGCCCGTGACCATGAGCGGCTCGGTCGCGGGGTTCGCCGCGGCGGACGGCGACTGCGCCGCCGCACCCATCGCGCCGCGCGGCGCCCGCAACTGCCGCTTCACGGCCACCGTGCCGACCGGCGCGCGCCTGACGGCCGCCCATTTCAAGTACGCGACCGACGCGGCCCGCTTCGTCCTCGACCCCGACGTCCCGTTCGGGCTGCCGTTCCGGCCGACGCCCTTCGTCGCCACCGTGACGCTGATGCTGGGCGGCGAGTCCGTGGCCATGCCGGTGCCCGTCGCGACGAGGTCGGAAGGCAACATCTACAGCGGCGAGAAGCGCTCCGAGATCCACGTCGTGCCGAAGTTCGCCGTGAGCGCCACGCCCGACATCGTCGTCGTGCCCGCCAGCGGCGGCGCCGGCGCGGCTCGTGACGTCCGGGTCACCGTGATCAACCACTCGAAGGGCGGCGCACGCGCGGAGGTGGCGCTCAGGACCCCGCGCGGATGGACCGCGGCGCCGGCCACCCAGGCCGTGGCGTTCACGCGGGAGGACGAGGCCTCGACCGTCCGCTTCACGCTGACGCCGCCGCCGCCCGCGGCCCTGGCGGCGCAGGCCACGCAGGGCGGGAAGGTCGTGGTGGGGGCGGAAGTCCACGAGGGCGGCGCCACCTACGCGCAGGGCTACCAGGTGGTCGAGTATCCGCACACGACGCGCCGGCACGTCCTGCGGGCTCCTGAGGTGTCCGTGTCGGTGCTCGACCTGGCCGTGAAGCCGAACCTCACGGTGGGCTACGTGATGGGCGTGGGCGACGAGGTGCCGGAGGCCCTCGAGCAGCTCGGCGCGCGCGTGGAGCTCGTGAGCGACGATCAGCTCGCCTGGGGCGACCTGTCGCGCTACGACGTGGTCATGACGGGCGTGCGCGCCTACGAGCGCCGGAACGCGCTGCGCGCCTACAACCAGCGCCTGCTGGACTACGCCGCGGCGGGCGGGACCGTCATCGTCAACTACAACAAGTTCGAGTTCAACCAGGCGCAGTACGGCCCCTATCCCGGCAAGGTGAGCAGCACTCGCGTCACCGACGAGAACTCGCCCGTTCGAATGCTGGTACCCGATCACCCTGTGTTCACCACGCCCAACCGGATCACCGACGAGGACTGGAAGCACTGGGTGCAGGAGCGCGGCACGTACTTCTTCGAGAAGGGCGACCCGCAGTACGTCGACCTCGTGGAGTTCACCGAGCCCTTCCCCTACAACGCCGGCCCGAAGCTGGGCGCGCTGGTGGAGGCCAAGGTGGGCGCGGGCCGCTGGCTCTACCTCGGGATCGGCCTCTGGCGGCAGCTGCCGGCCGGCACGCCGGGCGCCTATCGCCTCATGGCGAACCTGATCAGCCTGGGGCACGCGCCGGGGGGCACCGGCCCGAAGTAACCTCGGCCGTCGGCGGCGGTCTAATCCGGGCGGCGGACGGCTGCCGCGGAACGACCCGCGGGCCGGGCGTCAGGGGGCGGCGGCATGCTGGACCACGTTCTGCGGCGGATGGGGTTCGGGGCGAGCGAGGGTGACCTCGCGCGCTACGGACGCCTGCCGCTCGTCGGCGTCGTGGGCGCGCTCCTGAGTTACGACCGTGTCCCCGGCGACGTCGACGGCAGGATCGGCGACGCCGCGTATCTCGGCACCGCCTCACGAGGGCCGTTGCAGCCCGACACGGTCATCAACGACGCACGCCAGCGCTGGCTGTTCCGGATGGTCCACAGCGAACGGCCCCTGCAGGAGAAGCTGGCGCTCTTCTGGCACAACCACTTCGCCACGGCGTACAGCAAGATCGCGGGGACGATCGGCGGCGAGCACGCCACCAAGCTGATGGACGGCAAGCCGGCGAGCGTGGCCGGCGGCCAGCGCGGACAGATTCAGCTGTTCCGCGACATGGCGCTCGGCCGCTTCGACGAGCTCGTAATCGAGGTCGCCCGCCATCCGGCGATGCTCGTGTGGCTGGACGGGCGGCTGAACGTCCGGGCGCGTCCGCAGGAGAACTTCGGGCGGGAGCTCATGGAGCTCTTCACGACCGGGGTCGGCCACTACACCGAGGACGACGTCTACGCCGCCGCCCGCGTGTTCACCGGCTGGAACCTGCGGCTCCAGGGCGATCGCGCCTCGGCGACGACCAGCTACTACGCGTACGTCTACAACGCCGCTCAGCACGACCCCACCGCCAAGACCTTCACCTTCGCCGTGATGCCCGACGGCTCGCGCACCATCCCCGCCCGCCCGGCCGCCGACGGCGAGCAGGACGGCGTTGACTTCATCAGGGCGCTGGCCCGCCGACCCGAGACCGCCGAGCGCCTGGCCCGCCGCTTCTTCGCCTTCTTCGTCAGCGAGCTCGCGGCCGCCCCCGACGCCCTGGTGGCGGACATGCGCGAGAGCTACCTGTCGAACGACACGAGCATCAGGGCCATGCTCGTGCGCCTGTTCACGTCCCGCGAGTTCCTGGACGAGGGCGCGGCGTTCACCCGCTACAGCTGGCCGGTGGAGTACGTCGTGCGCGCCATCAAGGAGACGGGCTGGCAGGGACTCTCCGCCAACGACGCCTTGACGCCGCTCGTGAACATGGGTCAGCAGCTGTACGAACCGCCGGACGTGAACGGCTGGGAGCTCGGCCCCGGCTGGTTCTCCACCGCGTCGATGCTCTCGCGCATGAACTTCTCGGCCGCGCTCGCGGGCAACCAGCGCTTCAACCTGCAGCAGGCATCCGCGGCGGCGCGCAGCTCGCCCGAGGCGCTGCTCGATCTGCACCTGAGGCGATTCACTCCGGCGCCCCTCTCGGCCGAGACGACGGCGGCGCTCCTCGACTACCTCCGCCAGGGCGTCACCTGGCCCGTGAGCGACGCGCAACTGGCCTCCAAGGCCTCGGGGCTGGCCCGGCTCGTCGTCGGCGCGGCCGAGTATCAGTTCAACTGAGGGACGGCCGATGACCTTCACGCGCAGGCAGTTCGTGAAAGGCGGCGTCACCGCCTTCACCGTCGGCGTCGCGGCGCCGGCGTTCCTGACCGACCTGGCCCGGGCGCAGGCCGGGTCGGGCCGGACGCTCGTCGTCGTGTACCTGAGCGGCGGCAACGACGCCCTGAGCACGCTCGTGCCCTACGGAGACGCCGACTACTACGCGCGCCGTCCGACCATCGGCGTGCCGGCCGGCCAGGTGCTGCAGGTCGGCACCGACCGCGCCGGCCGTCTCCTGGGCCTGCACCCCTCGCTTGCCGGCATCAAGGGCCTGTTCGACTCGGGACGCGTCGCCATCGTCCAGCGGACGGGCTACGCCAACTCCAGCCGTTCGCACTTCCAGGGCACCGACATCTGGGGAACGGCGAACCCCGCCAATGCCCAGGGGACCGGGTGGCTCGGGCGGTACCTGGACACGCTGCCGTCCCCGATCGATCCCCTCGTCGGGTGGAACACGACGCGCGAGACGCCGCGGGCGCTCATGGCCCGCACCACCGGCGTCCCGGCCATCACCAACCCGGCCACCTACGCCTTCGCCAGCCCGAACACCGGTGCCGAGGCGGGATTCGAGCGCGCCGCGGCTTCGCGTCTCGCCTCGCACCTGCCGGCCGATCGCCCGCATCTCGCCTTCGTGAACTCCACGGCCGGCGCCGCCCTCGCCACGCTGGACCGCGTCGCCGCGGTGGCCACCTACCGGCCCGCCGTGGCGTACCCCGGCAATGGCTTCGGGCAGGCGCTGCAGGCCGTCGCCGGCGCGATGGTGCGGCAGATCGGGACGAAGGTGTTCTGGGTGGCCACGGGCGGCTTCGACACGCACGCGAACCAGAACCCCGTGAACGGCGCCTATCGCACGCTGATGGCGACGCTGGACGGCGGCCTGACCGCCTTCCACGACGACCTCGCCCGCCAGGGCCTGCTCGACTCGACGCTGGTCGTGACGTTTTCCGAGTTCGGCCGGCGCATCACCGAGAACGGCAGCCAGGGCACCGACCACGGTGCCGCCGGGCTCATGCTCGCGATCGGGGGACGCGTGCGCGGCGGGCTCTTCGGCACGGCGCCGACGCTCCAGCCGGACCCGGCCAATCCGACGCTGGAGAACAACGGCGGCGACGTCCGCTTCGAGACCGACTTCCGCTCGGTCTACGCCCGCGTCCTGGACGACTGGCTCGGCGCCGACTCGGCCGCGATCCTCGGCGCGGACTTCCGTGCCGGCGCGCCCGCCATCCTGTGACGGGTTCCGGCGCCTCCGGCTGAGGACCCCTGGCGGCGGCAGGTGAGCGGGGGCAGGCGTCCGCGCCTGCGCTATGCTCGACGGATGAGAGCACTGACGCTGTCCCTCGCCGTTGCGCTCGCCCTGGGTTCCGCCGTCGCGCCCCGGGCGCAGGTGTCCGCGGAAGGCGTCAAGGAGGCCGATCGCGTGAAGGACGCGATCACCGTCCTCGACGAGGTGATGGGCGCGAGCGACAGCGCCGTGCCCGGCTCGATCCTGGAAAAGGCGGAAGCGATCGCCGTCTTCCCGTCGCTCGTGAAGGCAGGCTTCGTCGTCGGGGGCCAGCGCGGCCGGGGCGTCATCAGCGCCCGCGACCCGAAGACCGGTGCGTGGTCGTCGCCGGCGTTCCTGACGATCACGGGCGGGAGCTTCGGTCTCCAGATCGGCGCCCAGGCCGTCGATCTCGTGCTGGTCGTCCAGAACCGCCGCGGGCTCGACCAGCTCCTGAACAACCAGTTCAAGATCGGCGCCGATGCCGCCGTGGCCGCGGGCCCCGTCGGACGCGACGCCTCGGCCAGCACGGACATCCAGCTGCGCGCCCAGATCCTGAGCTACTCGCGGACGCGGGGTCTCTTCGCGGGCGTCACCCTGAACGGCAGCACCATCCGGCAGGACCGCGACGCGAACGAGCGGTTCTACGGCGTCGCCTATCGCACGCGCACCATCGTGCTCGACCGGCAGGGCGGAGCGCCCGAGCCCAGCACGGCCTGGCGGGAGGCGCTGGCCCGCCACGCCGGGGGAGTGCCGTGACGTAACCCGTAGGGACCGCCGGCCGGTCCTCCACGCGCGCCCGGGGACGGGGCCGGGACCAAGGCCCCCTCCTTCGTCCCCAGGACGCGATCCAGGAACTCGACGACGCGTCCTTCCATGGCGTCCGCGGCGTCCCGCCTGGCGCCGGTGAGAGGCGCGACCGTCACGAAATCCGCGTGGCGGAGCCCTGGCGCTTCGCGGATCTCGGCTCCGAGCGCGCGGAGCACCGACTCGTCGCGCGGGACGCGGTTCGGCACTCCGGCGGTCAGGTGCAGCCAGGCCACCCGGGTCGCCTGTCCCGTCGCCACGTCGCTCGAGTCGAGCAGGTCCGGACCGTAGGCGTATCCGGCGCCGCTGTCCAGGCTCACCGCCGCTCCGATGAGGCCCGGACGCAACTGCAGCACGCGGAGCGCCGTCACGCCGCCCACGCTCCACGCGGCCACGCCCAGCCGCCGGCCGTCGACGCGCCCGTCGGTTCGAAGCCAGTCGAGCGCGGCGGCGGCGTCTCGCGCGGCGTCGTCCACGTCGGGTCGCGAGATGCTCGCGGCCCGGCCCGGCGACGGTCCCAAGGACAGCACCTGCGCCACCACGAACCCCGCGCGTGCCAGCCGTTCGGCCAGCGACACGTGGAAGTAGACGCGCGCGGTCACGCCCGACAGGAGCAGGACTGCCGGGTGCCGGCCCGCCCGTGGCGGGGCTGCCCATGCCGCCGCGGTCCGGGACGCGAAGGCTCGCCGGATCGCGGCATCCGTCGGCGCCGGCTCCGCGAACTCCCGGACGTGGCGGCCGAAGGCGCGCCGAGCCTCGCCAGGTTCGTCGTAGCCGCTGGTCGCGTCTGCCGATGACACCCAGTCGGTCATCGCGAGCGTGGAGAGCGCGGCGAACCGGGAGTCCCGGGACACGGCGGCCGGATACCAGATCGCGACCCTGATGGGCCGGGCCGGACTGGCGCCGTAGGCCCGCGTGCCGTCACTCAGCGTCCACGCCTCGACGCCGACACCGTTCCCCCCGCCCGGTGCCTGGGCGTGCACCGCGGGCGTCAGGACACCGGTCAGCAGCACGGGGACGATCCAGCGATGCGGCATGTCGCGGCCAGTCTAGCGTGGTCCCGTCGCCCGTCGGCGCGCGGGGGGCACTGCCAGCGCGGCCCTGGGTTTACCATACCCGGATGACCGCCCGACGATTCCTCGCGCCGGCTCTCCTGCTGCTGGCGGCCTCGGCCGCCCACGCCCAGACGAAGAGCGATCCCACCGACAAGTTCCGCCAGCTCGAGGAGACGCTGCCGACGCCGAACGAACAGCGGACGGCGTCCGGCGCGCCCGGCCGCGCCTACTGGCAGCAGCGGGCCGACTACGACATCGACGTCGAGCTCGACGACGTGACGCAGCGCATCGTCGGGAAGGAGACGGTGACGTACTTCAACCAGTCGCCGGACACGCTCACCTACCTCTGGCTGCAGCTCGACCAGAACCTGTTCCGCAAGGATTCCGACACGGCGCTCACGCAGCCCGCGCCCTCGTTCGAGAAGCCCACGTTCCAGGTACTCGACACGCTGGTGAACCGCGACTTCGAGGGTGGCTACCAGATCGCGGCCGTGACCGACGCCACCGGCAAGCCGCTGCCGCACACCATCGTGAAGACCATGATGCGCGTGGATCTGCCCGCGCCGCTCGCGTCCGGCAAGAGCGTGGTCTTCGGCGTGCAGTGGAGCTACAACATCAACGACGCGCGGCGCATGGGCGGGCGTTCGGGCTACGAGTTCTTCCCGAAGGACGGCAACTACATCTACGAGATCGCCCAGTGGTTCCCGCGGATGGCCGCCTACAACGACGTCAGCGGGTGGCAGCACAAGCAGTTCCTGGGCAGCGGGGAATTCACGCTCGAGTTCGGCAACTACAAGGTGCGCATCACGACCCCGAACGACCACGTGGTGGGCGCTACCGGGGTGCTGCAGAACCCGAAGGACGTGCTGACAGCCGCCCAGCTCCA
This sequence comes from Vicinamibacterales bacterium, assembly GCA_041394705.1. GTDB lineage: Bacteria > Acidobacteriota > Vicinamibacteria > Vicinamibacterales > UBA2999 > CADEFD01. Next base: position 280,144 of record JAWKHS010000006.1, on the reverse strand, counting down.
GCGCCTCGAGCAGGCGAAGACGGCGTCGAAGCCCGTGCTCGTCGTGACCCCCGCCGAAGCCCTCCGGGCGGAGGCGGGAAAACCGACGGGCAAGAAGACCTGGGTGTTCCACGCGGAGAACGTCCGCGACTTCGGGTTCGCGTCGTCACGGAAGTTCATCTGGGACGCGCAGGGGCACGACGTGGAGAACAACCCGGTCATGGCCATGTCGTATTACCCCAAGGAGGGCAACCCCCTCTGGGAGCAGTACTCGACGGCCGCGATCATCCACACGCTGAACACGTACTCGCGCTACTCGTTCACCTACCCGTATCCCGTGGCCATCTCGGTGAACGGCCCGATCGGCGGCATGGAATACCCCATGATCTGCTTCAACGGCCCGCGTCCCGAGGCGGACGGCACCTATCCGGCGCGGACGAAGTACGGCCTCATCTCCGTCGTGATCCACGAGGTGGGCCACAACTTCTTCCCGATGATCGTGAACTCGGACGAGCGGCAGTGGACGTGGATGGACGAGGGCATCAACTCGTTCCTGCAGTTCCTGGCCGAGCAGGAGTGGGAGGACAGCTACCCCTCGCGCCGCGGCGAGCCCAAGAACGTCGTGGACTACATGCTCGACCCGAACCAGGAGCCCATCATGACCAACTCCGAGTCGGTCAAGCAGCTGGGCAACAACGCGTACCTGAAGCCCGCCACGGCGCTGAACATCCTGCGGGAGACCGTGATGGGCCGCGAGCTCTTCGACTTCGCCTTCAAGGAGTACGCGCGCCGGTGGCGGTTCAAGCGGCCGATGCCCGCCGACTTCTTCCGCACCATGGAGGACGCATCGGCCGTGGACCTCGACTGGTTCTGGCGCGGCTGGTTCTACTCCACGGACCACACCGACATCTCGCTCGACGACGTCCGGCACTTCACGCTGGACACGGGCAACCCCGAGATCGAGAAGGCGCTCCAGCGCAAGCAGCAGGCCGACCTGCCCAAGACGGTGTCTGCCGAACGCTACGAGGCCACGCCGAAGGTGGTGGAGTCGAACCCAGCGCTGGCCGACTTCTACAATCGCTACGACCCGCTGGCGGTCACGGTCGCGGACCGCGAGGCGTACCAGAAGTTCCTGTCGGGCCTGACGGACAAGGAGAAGGCGCTCCTGGCGTCGAACAAGAACTTCTACGTGATGGACTTCACGAACGTCGGCGGTCTGGTGATGCCCATCATCCTCAAGCTCGACTACGTGGACGGCACGTCGGAGGACGTCCGGATCCCGGCCGAGATCTGGCGGCGCAACTACAGGCAGGTGTCGAAGCTCGTCGTGACCGACAAGGAGATCGCGCAAGTCACGCTCGATCCGAAGCTCGAGACCGCGGATGCCGACCTGGCCAACAACTTCTTCCCGCGCCGCCCCGTGATGACGCGCTTCCAGCTCTTCAAGCAGCAACAGCAGGCCGCGCCGAACCCGATGCAGCAGCTCGAGAAGAAGTCGACGACCGACACGCCGCGGCCGCAGGGTGGGCGGTAGGAGGGCCGGACCGATGCCGCGCGGCCCGGTCGCGGCGGTGTTGACCGCGGTGCTCGTCGCGGCGCCCGCCGTGCTCTCGGCGCACAAGTTCTACATGAGCCTCACGGTGGTGGATCACAACGCCGCCGAGCGGACGCTCGAGTGCACGCTGCGCCTCTTCGCGGACGACCTGGAGGCCGCGATCGCGCGCCAGGGCACGGCGCTCAAGCACGGGCAGCCCGGGTTCGACGAGGCCGTGTTCGCCTACGTGCGGCGCACGCTGGTGCTCACGCGGGCCGACGGCACGCCCGTGCCCCTGGCCTGGGTGGGACTCGAGAACAAGGTGGATGTCACGTGGGTGTACGTCGAGGGCCGGGACGTCGCCTCCACCGCGGGGCTCCGCGCGCGTGACGCCCTGTTCACCGAGCTCTTCCCCGAGCAGGTGAACATGCTGCACCTGAACGACGCGCGCGGGCGCCGCGCCCTCGATTTCCGCGAGGGTGACGGCTTCAAGCCGTTTCCGTGACGTCCTCTCACGCCAGGCGCTGGATGGCCCAGTAGAGGCCGACCACGGCGATGATCGCCGATGCCGGCACGGCCACGCGGCGCCGGTACCAGGGGGCCCCCTGACACCAGCCGACGACGAGCGCGAGGCCCGCCAGGACCACCACCTGGCCGGCCTCCACCCCGAGATTGAACCCGAGGAGGGCGACGAGCACGTCCTCCGCCGGGAGCCCCAGATCCTGGAGCGCCCCGCCGAACCCGAGGCCGTGCAGCAGCCCGAAGCCGAACACGATGACCGGCCGCCGCCAGTGGAAGCCGCGTTCGACCAGGTTCTCCACGGCGATGGCGGCGATGGAGACCGCGATCAGCGGCTCGACGACCGACGGCGCCACGTGCAGCACGCCGGTCGTGGCCAGGGCCAGCGTGATGGCGTGCGCGACCGTGAACGCGCTGACCTGCCAGAGGAGCGCCGCCCAGGTCGTCGACGCCAGGAACAGGCCCACCACGAACAGGACGTGATCGGCGCCGAGCGGGACGATGTGCTCGAAGCCGAGCCGGAAGTACAGGAGGAGCACGCGCCGCTATGTTAGCCATCGGCGGCGCCGAGCCGGGCCGCGCCCGCGCGCCCGACGGACAGGCGTGCCCGGGCCGCGGGCGGTCCAGGGACGGAACACGGGATGACCGGCTTTCGGACAGCGCGCCCGTTCACCCGGCGGCCACCACCGCCCGTGGCTGCTCGTCGCGGCGCGTCCCGGCCCGACAGGCGCGACGGCGCCCACGAGGTCCGGAACTTGCGTACCCTAGTGGCCTGTCCAGGCTGAAGTAGTACCAGATGCCGGAGCGCGGCGCCCGGATCGCTAGGCGCGAGGAGCGAGAATATTGCCGATATTTGAGCGACGAGCAACGCCGCGAGGCGGGATGCCCCGCCCGGCAGGTGGTACTGATTCAGCCTGGACAGGCCACTAAGGACCCGATGACGGACGATCCTCGATTCCCCGCGCTCTCGGATTCGGTGCCCCTGCCTCAGGACGGCGGCGAGGCGCGGCGGATTCACGAGTTCTACCGGCAGGTGCTGGATTCACTCCCGGTCCAGCTCGCGGTCTTCGACCCGGATCTCCGCTACGAGTACGCGACGCCCAGTGCCTTCCGGACCGCGGACGTGCGCAACTGGGTGATCGGCAAGAGCGACGTCGAGTACGGACGCCTGCGCAACCTGCCGCCCGAGGTGGTCGCCCAGCGCCGCGAGACCGTCCGCCGCGTGTTCGACACCGGCGAGACGGTGGAGTTCGAAGAGGGATTCACGACGAAGGACGGCGAGGCCCGCTTCTTCAAGCGCTTCGTCGCCCCGGCGTTCGACAACGAGGGGCGCGTGCAGCACGTGCTCGGCTACGGCATCGACATCACGGACCTGAAGCGCGTCGAGGCCGAACTGCGCGACGCCAAGCAGCAGGCCGAGCGGCTCGGCCAGGCAAAGGAGCGGTTCCTCGCCAACATGAGCCACGAGCTCCGGACGCCGCTGAACGCCGTCGTCGGCACCGCGTTCCTCCTCGACGGCACGGCACTCGACGCCGAGCAGCGGGAGTACGTGTCCACGATCCGCGCGGCGGCCGAGACCCTGCTCAGCCTCATCAACGACGTCCTCGACTTCACCAAGATCGGCGCCGGCGCGATCAGCTTCGAGCAGATTCCCTTCGACGTCCGGGACGTGATGACGGGCGTGATCGGCGCCGTGAAGGTGCCGGGCTCGGCCAAGGGGCTTCGCATCCGCGGCAGCGCCGAGCTCGACGTGCCGGTCCGCGTGCTGGGCGACCCGACACGGCTCAAGCAGGTGCTGCTGAACCTCGTGGGCAACGCGATCAAGTTCACCGAGAAGGGCGAAGTCTCCATCGAGGCCCGCATGGCGCACGAGCGGTCGGGCGGGCCGTCATGGCTCGAGATCGAGGTGCGCGACACGGGCATCGGCATCGGGCCGGACAAGATCGACCACATCTTCGATGCGTTCACGCAGGAGCGCGAGGACACCACGCGGCGGTTTGGTGGCAGCGGCCTCGGCCTCTCGATCGTCCGCGAGCTCGTCTCCCGCCAGGGCGGGACCGTCTCGGCGTCGAGCGTCCCGGGCGAGGGCAGCCGCTTCGTCGTCCGCCTGCCCTGCGCGCCCGTCGCCGATCCGCCGCCGGTGCCGGTCGAGGCGCCCGACACGGGCATCGAGGGCCTCCGCGTGCTGCTGGTGGAGGACAACGACGTCAACCGCGCCCTCGCCACCCGGCTCCTCGAGCGCGCGGGCGCGGCCGTGGTCCTGGCCACCAACGGCCTGGAGGCGGTGGATCGACTCCGGGAGGACCGCGCGTTCGACGTGGTGCTGATGGACATCCAGATGCCGGTGATGGACGGCTTCGAGGCGAGCCGCCGGATCCGGATCGAGCTCGACATCCCGCTGGAGCGGCTGCCCATCCTGGCGCTCACGGCGTCGGCGCTCGTCGAGCATCGCGGGCGCGCGCTCGAGGTCGGCATGAACGACTTCGTGATGAAGCCCTTCGACCCGCTCCAGCTGTTCCAGCGGATTCGAGCGCACGTGGGCCGGGAGCCCTCCGTCTAGTGTCCCGTCACGCGTCCGGAGACGGTCTCAGGCCACCGGCCGTCCGTCCGACAGGGCCATCCAGCCACGGGCGATGCGGTAGATGGCCCAGATGCCCAGCAGGAACAGGCCCACCGCCCAGACGGCGAAGCCGATCAGCACGAGGGTGAGGGGCGCGCCGGCCAGCAGCACGATGGCCGCCCAGAGCAGGGCGAACCAGAACGTCCGGATCTGCCACGTGAAGTGCGACTCGAGCCACGTGCCGGCGGCCTCGCCGCGCTTCACGTAGTTGAGGATGACGGCGATGATCGACGGCCACCCGAACACGAACGAGCCGACGACGGTGGCCGCGCCGAAGGCGCCGATGGCGAGTCCGAGGGCGTGCAGCGCGTAGGTCACGTGGCACGTGGTCACGAGCGACCGATCGGGCTGAGCGAGCGTGGCCGTCTGATGCATGGCGTCTCCTTCGTACGAGTCGTCACTGAATTAGACGGGGGAGCGGAGGGGCCGTTCCGTCGGTCGGCGCGCCGTGCGCGCGTTCAGCGAACGGCCGCCGCGAGCGCGACGTCGATGCTCGAGTACGCGAAGGTGAAGCCGAGCTGCTCCGCCCGGTGCGGCACCGCGCGCTGGCCCGTGAGCAGCACCTGCGCGAGCTCGCCGAAGGCCAGCGACAGCGCGAACGCCGGGACGGGGAGGAAGGCGGGCCTCGACAGCGCGTGGCCCAGCGCGCGCGTGAACTCGCGGTTCCGGACGGGCGCCGGCGCCGCGAGGTTGAACGGACCGGACGCCCGCTCGTCCGCGATGAGCCGCTCGACGAGCGCCACCCAGTCGTCCACGTGGATCCAGGGCATCCACTGGCGGCCTGACCCGAGGCGCCCGCCCAGGCCGAGCTTGAAGGGCAGGAGCATCTGCTGCAGGGCGCCGCCGTGGCCCAGGACCATGCCGGTGCGGAGGAGCACCAGGCGGCAGGCGGTCCCGGCCGGCGCGGCGGCGTGTTCCCACTGGACCGCGAGTTGCGCGAGGAAGTCGGACCCTGGCGGCGCGGACTCGTCCACCGGCTCGTCGCCCGTCGCCCCGTAGTAGCCGATGCCCGAGGCGCTCACGAAGACCGCCGGCGGCGTCGTCCGCTCCCGCACGGCGCGCACGAGGCTCGTCGTCGCCCGGATGCGGCTTTCCACGAGCGCGGCCTTGCGCGCCGGCGTCCACCGGCGATCGGCGATGCCTTCGCCGGCCAGGTTCACCACGGCGCCGGCGCCCTCGAGGCTCGCCGCCCAGGGGCCCGGGTCGCCGTCGGGGGTCCAGGCGATGTGGCCGGGCCCTCGCGGCCGGCGCGTCAGGATCTGCACCTCGTGCCCGTGGCGGCCGAGCGAGTCGGCCAGGGCCTGCCCGAGGAATCCCGATCCGCCGGCGATGACGACGCGCATCCTTCCATTCTGACGCGCGCCAGGGGAGGGCCGATCCGGGCTGACTCGCGTCCCCGCGGGCCGGGGGCCGTCCCTCGCCGCCCACCCGCCGGCCGGGCCCTTGACACCGGGGGCGTCCGGAACTAACCATGTGGTTAAACAAACCGGTTAGTTAATTCAATGCCGCCAGCCGCTGCCTCCGTCCGCCGCCGTCCCGCCCGAGCCCGCGCCGCCGCGATGCCGACGCCTGGTGTCGCGCCCGCCCCGCCAGCCGGGGGCCGGAGGCCCCGGCGTCCAGGTCCCGCGCCAGGCGCGCGCGCGGCCGCCGGCGGCGACACGCGCCAGCTCGTGTTCGCGGCCGCCGCGACGGCCTTCTCCCGCGACGGGTACGACGGCGTGGGCGTCGACGACATCGCCCGCGCCGCCGGCGTGAACAAGGCGATGCTCTACTACCACTTCGGCAGCAAGCTGGAGCTGTACCACGAGGTGGTGCGCGACATGCTCCGGGCCGTGCGGTCCGCCGTCGGCAGCATCGCCGAGGCGGCCGATCCGGCGCCGGCCAAGATCGGCCGCTTCATCGAAGCGCTGGCCCACCTCCGGGAATCCCGCCCGTGGTTTCCGCCGCTGATGATGCGCGAGATGTCGGCCGGCGGCCCCCGCCTGGACCCCGACACGCTGGCGCTGATGCGGGGCGTCTTCCTGGCGTTCGTCGCCATCCTCGATGCCGGCGTCACGGCGCGGGCGTTCCGCCCGGTCAACCCCGTGCTGGCGTACGTGACCATCCTGGGCCCGCTGATGATGAATGCCGTCCGCGAGCGCGCCGCCGCCGAACCCGGCCGCGCGCACCTGCCGATGTTCGCCGCCGTCGACCGTCACGAGATCGTGGCGCACGTGCAGGAGACGGCGCTCCGCATGCTCACTCCGGCCCCCGCTTCCAGGACAAAGGACCGATCCCGATGACTCATCCCACTTGGAGCCGACGGCGTGCCGCCGTCGCGGCGTGCGTGGCGCTGCCTGCCGCGCTGGCCGCTGCCTGCGCCCCTCCCGCCGACCCGGATCGCCTGCGCGTGTCGGGGCACGTGGAAGCCACTGAGGTGCGCCTCGCGCCCGAGATCGGGGGGCGCGTGACGGCCCTGGACGTGAAGGAAGGCGACCGGATCGAGGCCGGCGCGCGCATCCTCACGCTCGACGCCACCGACGTGGACCTCGCCATCGCCCGGGCCCGAACGGAGGAGGCCTCGGCCGAGGCGCAGCTCCGCCTCGTGCGCGCCGCGGCCCGCGTCGAGGACGTCCGCCAGGCCGAAGCCCAGGTCGAGGCGACGCGCGCGGACGTACCGGCCGCGAAGGCCGAGCTCGAGGCGGCCACCGCCGACCTGCAGCGCTTCGACCTCCTGCTGCAGCGCAAGTCCGGGTCCCAGAAGCAGCGAGACGACGCCGCCACCAGGCGGGACGTCGCCGCCGCACGCCTCGACGCCGCCGAGAAGCGCGTGGCCGCCGCCGAGGCGGCGCTTGCGCGCGTGCAGGCCGGCGCACGCCGCGAGGAAGTGGCCGTCGCCGAGAGCCGCATCGCGACGGCCAAGGCCGCCATCGCGACGCTGGAAGACCAGCGGCAGGACGCCACGCTCTCGTCGCCCGTGGCCGGCATCGTGACCGAGAAGCTCGTGGAAGCCGGCGAGATGGTGGCGCCGCGCGCGCCGGTCGTGGTCATCACCGATCTGGACCACGCGTGGGCCGACGTCTACGTGCCGGAGCCGGCCGTGCCGCGGATCCGGATGGGCCAGGCGGCCACGCTGTTCACGGACGCCGGCGGCGCCGGCATCCCCGGAACGGTCACCTACATCTCGCCCAAGGCGGAGTTCACGCCCAGGAACGTCCAGACGGCCGACGAACGCGCCAAGCTCGTCTACCGCATCCGCATCACCGTGGACAACACGTCCGGCGTGCTGAAGCAGGGCATGCCCGTGGACGCGGAGCTCGCCCTCACCCCGGCCGCCCCGGTCCAGCCATGAGCGCCGCCATCCAGCTCGCCGGCGTCGTGAAGCGCTACGGCGCCGCCACCGCGCTCGACGGCCTGTCCTTCGAGGTCCAGCGCGGGGAGATGTTCGGCCTCATCGGTCCGGATGGCGCCGGGAAGACCACGGCCATCCGTCTCATCTGCGGCCTCCTCCACGCCGACGCCGGCACGCTGCGCGTCGTCGGCCTCGACCCCACCCGCGATCACCGCGCGTTGACGCACAAGGTGGGCTACCTGTCGCAGCGCTTCAGCCTCTACGGCGATCTCACCATCGACGAGAACATCGCCTTCTTCGCCGAGATCCACGGCGTCACCCGCTACGCCTCGCGCCGCGATCACCTGCTGGAGATGACCCAGCTGACGCGCTTCCGCGACCGCCTCGCCGACAAGCTGTCCGGCGGCATGAAGCAGAAGCTCGCCCTGGCCTGCACGCTCGTCCACGAACCGGAGCTGGTGCTGCTCGACGAGCCGACGACGGGCGTGGACCCCGTGTCGCGCCGCGAGTTCTGGAAGCTGCTCTCGCACTTCGTCGAGAGCGGCATCACCATCGTGATGACCACGCCGTACCTCGACGAGGCCGAGCGCTGCCACCGCGTGGCGCTCGTCCACGACGGCCGCCTGCTGGCCATGGATCAGCCCGCCCGCCTCAGGACCTCGCTCCCTGGCACCTGGCTCGAGGCGTATCCGCCGGACCCGCGCCACGTGCGCGACCGGATCCGGGCCGCCGATCACACCCACGTCGAGGTGTTCGGCGAGCGGCTGCACGTGTGGTTCCCCGAGGCCGCCGACGGGGACGCCGCCAGCCAGACGCTGGCGAACGTCCTCACCGCCGCCGGGATCGCGCCCTTCGAGGGGCGCGTCATCACGCCGACGCTGGAAGACGTCTTCATCGCCAGGCTCGCGGCGCTCGACGCCGCGGCGCCGGCAGGCACCGCCGCATGAGCACCCGCATCCTCGTCCTGTCCGTTGCCGCCGTTCTCGGCGCCTCCGCGGCCGGCGCGTCGGCGCAGCCGCCGGCCCTGACCTTGACCCTCGACGAGGCCATGGCCCGGGCCGTCGAGGCGAGCCATCGCCTGGGCGAGGCGCGCGCCCGCCAGCAGGCCGCCGACGCCGCCGTGGACGTCCGGCGGCGGTCCGACGACCCCACGCTGACCGCCTCGGCCGGCTACACCCGGACCAACCACGTGCAGGAGTTCGGCGTGCCGCAGCCGGACGGCCGCCTCCGCGTCATCTACCCCGACATTCCCGACAACTACCGGTCGCGCCTGGAACTCGTGTGGCCCATCTACACCGGCGGGCGCACCGACGCCCTCGAGCGCGCGGCGCAGGCGGAGGCCTCGGCCAGCGGGAAGGACCTCGACGCCGCCCGGCTGGATCTGCGGCTCGAAGTGGCCCGGGCCTACTGGGCGCTGGTCACGGCGCGCGAGACGGTCCGCGTGCTTGAGCAGGCGCTGGAGACGGCGGACCGCTCGCTCACCGACGTGCGGGCGCGCGTGGACGCCGGATTCCTGCCGCCGAACGACGTCACGCGGAGCGAGGCGCAGCGGGCCAGGAGCGAGCTCCTGCTCGTGGAGGCGCGCGGCCGCGTGGAAGTGGTCACGCTGGATCTCGCCCGCCTCATGGGACTGGCGGCTCCGGCGGCGATCGCGCCCACCGAAGCGCTCGACGGCGGGGCCGCGCCCGCGGCCGATGGATCGACCCTGGTGAAGGAAGCGCTGACGCAGCGGCCCGAGCTCGCCGCCCTCGCCGATCGCGACCAGGGCATCGCCGCCAGGCTCGATGCCATCGCCGCCACCCGGAAGCCCACCGTGGCATTCGCGTCGGGCTACGACTGGGCGCATCCCAATCCCCGCATCTTCCCCCGCCAGGCGCGGTGGGAGGACTCCTTCGACCTCAGCCTCAACGTGAGCTGGCAGCTCTGGGACTCGGGGCGCGCGAACGCCGACCGCCAGGAGGCGCTCGCGAACCAGACCGCGCTCCGCGAGCGGCGACGCGAGGTGGAATCGCAGATTCGGGCCGACGTGGCCAAGTCGCTCGTGGACGTCACGACGAGCCGGGCCGCGCTGTCGCCCGCGCGGCTCGCCGTGTCGAGCGCGCAGGAGACGCGGCGGGTGGTGAACGACCGCTTCGAGGCCGGCGTCGCCACGACGCTCGACGTGCTCGACGCGCAGCTGGCCGAGATGCAGGCGGAGCTCGACAGGACGCGGGTCCTCGCCGACATCCGGCTGGCGGAGGCGCGCCTGGCGCGCGTGCTGGGGCGATAGCGGTGACCGCACGCCCACCCGCCCCGCCGGGCCCCGTCCCGGAGCCCGGGACCCGAGACCCGGGACGCGCCGGGATCGCGATCGACGTCCAGCACCTCACCCGCCGCTTCGGCGACTTCCTTGCCGTGGACGACGTGTCGTTCCAGGTGCGGAAGGGCGAGGTGTTCGGGTTCCTGGGCGCCAACGGCGCCGGGAAGAGCACGACCATCCGGATGTTGTGCGGCCTGCTGGCGCCCACGAGCGGCACGGCGCAGGTCGGCGGCGTCGACGTGGCCGACGATCCGGAGCGCGTGAAGCGGGCCATCGGCTACATGTCGCAGAAGTTCTCGCTGTACGAGGCGCTCACGGTCGACCAGAACATCACGTTCTTCGGCGGGGTGTACGGCTTGTCCGGCGATCGCTTCGAGGCGCGCCGGGCCTTCGTGCTCGACATGGCGGGCCTCCGCGGCCGCGAGCACACCGTGACCAGGGCCCTGTCTGGAGGCTGGCGCCAGCGGCTGGCGCTGGGCTGCGCCGTGCTCCACGAGCCGCCCATCGTGTTCCTCGACGAGCCCACCGGCGGCGTCGATCCGGTGAGCCGCCGTCAGTTCTGGGACCTGATCGGCAACCTGGCCGAGGGCGGCGTAACGGTGCTCGTCACCACGCACTACCTCGACGAAGCCGAGCACTGCCACCGGATCGCCATCATCCACCGCGGGCGGATGGTGGCAATCGGCGCGACCCACGAGCTGAAGGGCGTGTTCGCCGATCGCCCGATCCTGGAACTGCACACGGCGCAACCCGTCCAGGCCATGGCGGCGCTCGACACGATGCCCGAGGTGGAGAAGACGAGCATCTTCGGCACGTCCGTCCACGCCGTGCTCCGCGGCGCGGACGTGGCGCCGGCAGCGATCCGGACGGCGCTCGAGCGCGGCGGCATCACCGTCCAGGGCGCTTCCGTGGTGTCGCCGTCCCTGGAGGACGTCTTCCTGGACGTGGTCGAGCGCACCGAGGCGCAGGCCCAGGGGGGGCACGCCGCATGATGGTCACCACCCGGGCGATGGTGCGGAAGGAGCTGCACCAGATCCTGCGCGATCGCCGCACGCTCCTCATCCTGGTGTTCGTGCCGGCGCTGTTCCTGCTGCTCTACGGCTACGCCCTGAACTTCGACATCAAGAACATCGCGCTGGCCGTGGAGGACCGGGACGGATCGACCGCCAGCCGCGAGCTCATCTCGTCGTTCACCAACTCCGGCTACTTCGTCTACGCGGGCGCCGTCCACGGGGGCGGCGACCTGGAGTGGCTCATCGACACGAACGACGCCCGCGCCGCCCTGGTGATCCCGGAAGGCTACGGGCGCGACGTGGCCAGGCGCGTGCCCGTCCGCGTCCAGGTGATCGTGAACGGCGACAACGCGAACACCGCGTCGGCCGTCGTGGGCTACGCCGGCGCCATCGTCGCCGAGGCCGGCGCCGAGGCCCTCGCCACGGCCACCGGCGCCGCCGGCGGCACGCCGCGGCCGCTGGTCGCCTTCGAGCCCCGCGTCTGGTACAACCCGCAGCTCCGCAGCGCGCTCTTCCTCGTGCCAGGGCTCATCGCCTACATCACCATGATCACGGCCGTGATCTCCACCTCGCTCGCCGTCGTGCGCGAGAAGGAGCGGGGCACCATGGAGCAGATCCGCATGGCGCCGGTGAGCCCGCTCGCGTTCGTCATCGGCAAGACGATTCCCTACTCGGTGATCGCGTTCGTGTCGGCCGTGCTCATCGTGCTCGTGTCGATGGCCCTCTTCGGGCTGCCGCAGCGCGGGCCCTGGTGGCTGTTGCTCCTCCTCATCGGCCTCTTCCTCGTGGGCGCCCAGGGGCAGGGGCTGCTCATCAGCACCATCGCCGAGAACCAGCAGGTGGCCTTCCAGGTGGCGCTGCTCTCGAGCTTCCTGCCGACGTTCATCCTGTCCGGCTTCATCTTCCCGATCACGAGCATGCCGGCGGCCGTGCAGGCCGTCACGCACATCGTGCCCGCCCGCTACTTCGTGGCCGCCTTGCGTGCCGTCGTCCTGAAGGGCACGGCCATCGACGTGGTGTGGCCGCAGATGGGCGCGCTCGTCGCCTTCGCGGCCGTCATGATCGGGTTGTCGTCCCTGCGCCTCATGCGGGAGTGGCGCTGATGGTTGGCGCCATCTCGCGCGTGGTGCACCTCTTCCGCAAGGAGCTCATCGAGCTCCGCGCCGACCCGCGGCTCTTCGGTATCGTGATCATGGCGCCCATCATCCAGCTCCTGGTGCTGGGCTACGCGGCCACGACCGACGTCAAGGACATCCCGCTCCTGGTGGTGGACGGCGACCGGTCCGTGGCCAGCCGCGAGCTCGTGAACCGTTTCGACGCGTCCGCGAACTTCTACATCGTGGACGTCGTCAGCGGCAATGGCAGCGTCGAGCGCCATCTGTCGCACGGCACGGCGTGGATGGCCCTCACCATCCCGGCCGGGTTCGGCGACGCCCTGGGCGCGGGCCGCCCCGAGACGGTGCAGGTCATCGCCGACGGCACCGACTCGAATTCCACCGGCGTGGCCCTGTCCTACGCCCGCAGCATCGTCGCCGCCTACTCGGCCGAGACCGCGGCGGCCCTCCGTCCCGGCGCGCCCGCCATGGCGCCCATCGAGGCCGACATCCGCGTGTGGTTCAACCCTCGCCTCGAGAGCCGCGACTTCATGGTGCCGGGCATCGTGGCCCTCCTGCTCCTCGTGGTCACGACGAACCTGTCCGCAATGGCCATCGTCCGAGAGCGCGAAGTGGGCACGCTCGAGCAGTTGAACGTGACGCCGCTGGCGCGGTGGGAGCTCATCGTCGGCAAGCTCCTTCCGTACGCTCTCATCGGCATGATCGACGTGGTGCTCGTGACGCTCGTGGCGGTGTTCTGGTTCGAGATTCCGCTGCGGGGAAGCTTCGCCCTGCTCTTCGGCTGCGCCGCGATCTACCTCCTGAGCACGTTGGGGCTGGGCCTGTTCGTGAGCACCATCTCGCAGACGCAGCAGCAGGCGTCGATGACGGCCACGTTCTTCTTCCTGACGCCCATGATCTACCTCTCGGGCTTCACGTTCCCGATCGAGAACATGCCGCAGTGGATTCAGTACGTGACCTACCTGATTCCGCTGCGCTACTTCCTGGTGATCGTGCGCGGCATCTTCCTGAAGGGCGTGGGTGTGGACGTGCTGTGGCCCCAGATGGCGGCGCTGCTGGCGTGCGGCCTGGTCCTGATCGCCCTGGCCACGCTCAGGTCCAGCAAGCGGCTGGCCTGAGTCAGCCGCGGCCTCGACAGCGATCCCGATATGCGGTCGGCGTGGTGCCCTCGCACCGCCGGAACGCGTCGTAGAGCGCCGATCGCGACCGGAACCCGGCCGAGGCGCCGATGCCTTCGATGGTGAAGCGGTCGCTGGCCGGATCGCCGAGCTGGGCCTTCACGTCGTCCACGCGGCGGCGGGTCACGACGTCGCGGAACGACGTGCCGCCGAAGCGGTTGAGGACCTCCGACACCAGGTGCGGCGTGGAGCCGGCGGCGCTGGCCAGCCGCGCCAGCGTGAGGTCCGGCCGCGCGAACAGGCGATCGGCCTCGAGCGCGCGATCCACGCGGGCGCGCAGGTCGGCCGCGGACCCGTCGTCGAGCGCCGAGCGTTCGTATCGCGGCGGCGCTGGCTCCGCCGCCGGCCGATCGATCGCGACCGGATCGGTCCGCGGATCCGGATCGCCGGGATGGCCTCCCGCCCACGGCGGCTCGTGGCTCGACGTGGCCTGCCGCCAGGTGACGAAGGCCGCCAGCGCGACGACGCCCCCGAGGACCACCAGCGGCACGATGGCGCGCACGAGCGGCAGGTGCCCCAGGTCCATCCGCGCGATCTGGGCGACGTTCAGCAGGGCCATGAACCCGACCACCCATTCGGCCGGCACGAGACCCGCGCGCCGGGCGGCCCCACGGCGCACGGTGAGCGCCGCGACGCCGGTCAGGCCGAGGACGACCGGGAGGAGCCAGGCGAACGGGACGCCCGACGCGCCCGTGAGGGCGCCCCTGATGGCGGCTGCGACGGCGTAGGCCGCCAGTGGGGCCAGGAGCGCCGGGTGCATGGGACGGCGTCGCCCGGCGGCCAGACGGACGTACGCCACGCCGAGGGGCATGGCCACCAGTCCCAGGACGTTCACGGCGTGGCCCACCGCGGCGGATGCCGGCACGAGGCCGGCCAGGCGCGCGCTGATGAGGGCGGCCACGGCGGCCGTCACGAGCAAGGCGCCGCCGAGGAGCCGGACGTCCCCCCGCCGTGGCCCAGCCCAGAGGAGTGGCGCGCCCAACGCGGCACCCACGCCCGATCCCACGAGGCCGACGAGGGCCAGTTCGTATGCGCCCATGGCTGTGCTCTCCGTTGACGGTCCACCTCCGGCGCCGGTTCCTTGTCCGGACCGTTCGGGCCGCACACGTTGGAGGATTCACCGGACCGCGGCCGCCCGTCCAATCGGGCGTGATGTCCAACCCCGCTTCGCTTCCCGCGCTCGCCACGGCCGCGCTGCTCCTGGCGGCCGCGGCGCCCGTCCTGACCCAGCCGGCCGGGCCGCTCGATCTCGTGATCGCCGGCGGCCGCGTCATCGACCCTGAGTCGGGACTGGACGCCATCCGCCACGTCGGGGTCCGCGGCGACCGGATCGTCGCCGTGTCGGCTGCGCCGCTCGAGGCCCGCGAGACGCTGGAGGCCACTGGCCTCGTGGTGGCTCCCGGCTTCGTGGACCTCCACCGCCACGCCCACGGCGACCGGAGCTACCGGTTCGCCGCCCAGGACGGCGTCACCAGCGCCTTCGAAACCGAGATCGGCGCCCAGGACGTGGACGCCTGGTACCGCGCCCTGGGCCCGGCGCGCCTCATCAACTTCGGGGTGGCCGCCAGCCACATCGGGGCGCGGATGCAGGTGCTGGGCGACAAGGGCTTCCTGCTGCCCACCGGGCCCGGCCGCGGCCCGGCGACCCCCGAACAGGTCGCGCGAATCGTGGCGCTCGTGGAGGCCGGACTCCAGGACGGTGGCGTGGCCGTGGGCACGGGCCCCGCCTATACGCCGGGCGCCTCGGCGGACGAACTCGCCGCCGTCTTCCGCGTCGCCGCGGCACACGGCGCGTTCGTGATGGCGCACCTGGGCGGCAGCGCCGGCGGGTTCGACGCGCTGATGGCACTGGCGGCCACGACCAGGACGCCCCTGCACATCGCGCACGTGAACAGCACGGCCGGTGACGACGTGACGGCGTGGCTCGACCGCATTCGCGCGGCGAGAGCAGGCGGCCAGGACGTGACGACCGAGGTGTATCCGTACACGGCGGGCGCCACGCTGATCCAGTCCGCGTTGTACGACGACTGGGAGACGTGGCCCGACGCGCGGTTCGCGCGCTTCCAGTGGGCGGCGACGGGCGAGCGTCTGACCCGTGAGAGCTTCGGACGCTACCGCGCCCAGGGCGGATCCGTGATCGCGCACGGAAACACCGAGGAGTCGCTCCGCCTCGGCATCGCCGATCCGCTTCCGATGTTCGCGAGCGATGCCGGCCGCGATCTGGAGGATCGGCCGACGCATCCCCGCGCGACCGGGACGTTCGCCCGGATCCTGGGCCACTACGTGCGCGACGAGCGCGTGCTCTCGCTGCCCGACGCGCTCCGGCGGATGACGCTCGAGCCGGCGCGCCGGCTGGAGGCCCGCGTCCCGGAGATGCGCGATCGGGGCCGGCTCCGGGTGGGCGCCTTCGCCGACATCACCGTCTTCGATCCGCGCACCGTGATCGACCGGTCGTCGTACACCGACGCGGCCGTCGCGTCCGAGGGCATCGTGCACGTCCTGGTCAACGGCGTGCCGGTCGTTCGCGCCGGCGCCGTGGACGAGGCGGCCACCCTCTTCGGTCAGCGCGTCCCGGTCGGCGCCCGGATGCCAGGCCGGCCCATCCGCGCGCCACGGGAGGGCGCCCGGTAGTCACCGGGGCCGCGTCACCTTCCCCAGGCGGCCGCCCGCGCCCGAGGCCCAGGCCAGGGCGCCGTCCGGCGCGACGCTCACGGCGTCGTACCCGTCACCGCCCGCCGGTGTCCAGGTGCGTCCGTCGTCGGCCGACCAGTCGGCGCCGGTGGGGCCCACGGCCAGCCAGCCGTCGCGCCACCACGTCACCGCGGATCGGAACCCCGTGAGCCCCCGCGCGGGCCGCGTCCAGGAAGCGCCGCCGTCGGCGGTCACCGCCACATTGTCCGTGGCTGCCCGCTCGTCCGTGTACGTGCCGCCCACGACCACGCCGTGCCGTGGGTCGCGGAAGGCGATGGAGAAGATGCCCGTGGCGTCGCCGGTCGCCACCGGCGTCCGGACGACGCGCCAGGTGCGGCCCTCGTCGTGCGACGCGAGGACCCGTCCGGCGGTCGTGCCAATCCAGATGGCGCGACGCCGATCGAGCGCCACGTTCGATCCGCTGGCCGCGAAGGCGCCCTCGCCGGGCAGGGCGGGCGGCAGGCGGTCGGGTGGGATGCGCGTCCACTCGGCTCCGCCGTTCGCGGTCGTGAACACCACGAAGCGCCCGTCCACCGAGTCGGCGAACGCGACGCCGTGCGCCTCGTCACGGAAGGCCATCGCGTCGAGGAAGACTTTGGGATCGGTGTTGGCCAGCTGCAGCGTCCACGTGCGTCCGCCGTCCGCCGTCTTGTAGATGCGCGAGGCCTCGCCCGGCCCTATGCTGAGCACGTAGGCCACCTCCGCGCTCGGCGCGTCCACGTCGCGGAAGTCGAGCGCGGCGGCGCCGTCCACGGGGCGCGGCGTCCACGTCCGCCCGCCGTCGACGGTCCGCAGCACCGTACCCGCGGCGCCGCTCGCCCAGGCGACGTCCGCCGACACCGTGCTCACGCCCCTGAGGCGCGCCGTGACGCCGCTCTCGACCGGCGTCCATTGGACGGGGGACTGTCGCGCCTGGGGCGGCGTCGGCATCGCCACCAGGGCGGCGATGACGGCGCACACTCGGATTCGCACGGCCTACTCCGGTGCCGCCTCTGGTGAGGGCACGTCGCCGCGCCTCGTGACGTCGACCCACTCGGCGCCCGTGAGGGCGGCCAGGCGATCCGGACTGACCCGGACGGCCGCGTTGATGGCGCCGGCGGCCGGCAGCACCTCGTCGAAGTCCTTGAGCGACACGTCGCAGTAGACGCGCAGCGGCCGCGACAGTCCGAACGGGCTGACACCGCCCACCGGATGGCCGGTTTCGGCTTCCACCTCCGACAGATCGAGCATCTTCGGCTTGGCGCGGAACACGGCCTTGTACTTCTGGTTGTCGAGTCGCGCGTCTCCGCGCGTGACCAGCACCACCACGTCGGGACCGATCCTGAGCGACAGCGTCTTGGCGATACGGCCGGGCTCCACGCCGTGAGCCTCGGCGGCCAGGGGCACGGTGGCGGTGCTGGCCTCCAGCTCGATCACGGTGAGTTCCGGCGCATGGGCGGCCAGGAACGACTTGACGGACTGCAGGCTCATCAGCCGGCACTATACAGCGGGTGCGGAGCGGACTCGCCGTTGACGCGCGGCTGCGCTACGGCGCCGCGGGTGCCGGCGGTACGGCGCGACGGACCGCGCCGGGAATCGCGGCCGGCAGACGCAGCGTGAACGTGGACCCGTGGCCGGCCTGGCTGCGAACGGTGATCGCGCCGCCCATCAGGTGGCACAGGCGTTGACTGATGGCCAGGCCGAGGCCGGTGCCGCCGTAGGCGCGCGTCGTGGACGTGTCGGCCTGCATGAACTGGGTGAAGAGCCGGGCCACCTGGTCGTCGGTCATGCCGATGCCGGTGTCCTCCACGTCCACGACGATCCAGTCGACGCCGCCGGCGCGCTCGCGGCCGCAGGCGACGTGCACGCGGCCGTGGCTCGTGAACTTGCACGCGTTGCCGACGAGGTTCAGCAGCACCTGCTGGATCTTCAAGGCATCGGACTCGATGGTTCCCATGGTGGCGAGTCCCGCCGCGGTCAGCGTGTTGCCGCCGGCCGCGGCCAGCGGGCCGCTGGTGTCCAGCACGCGGCGGACCACGGCGCCGACGTCCACCGTGTCGGCGTGCACGTCCATCCGGCCGGCTTCGATCTTCGAGAGATCCAGCACGTCGTTGATGAGGTTGAGCAGGTGACGGCCCGCGGCCGACACCTTGTCCAGGTCCGCGGCCGTCGCGTGGGCGCCCGAGGCGCGGGCGTCCTCCGCCAGCATCTCGCTGTAGCCGAGGATCGCGTTGAGCGGCGTCCGCAGCTCGTGGCTCATGTTGGCCAGGAACTCGCTCTTCGCGGCGCTGGCCTGCTCGGCGGCCGTTCGCGCGTTCACGGCCTCCGCGACGGCTGCCGACAGGCGAATCTCGGCCCGGAACATGCTGGCCAGCTCGCGGTGCGCCCGGTAGACGGTGCCCAGGAGCGAGATGATCCCGACGATCACGGCCAGGGCCGCGATGCGCACGACCGGGTCCGGCTTGGCGAGCATGCCGGCGGCCACCGGAGCCAGGTTCACGACGATGAACGTGCTCGACGACGGCAGGTGCGGGGCCAGCGCGCTCGAGCCGATTGCCGTCACGCCGAGCATCATGATGGCCAGCATCATCGACTCGCCGGACGCGGCGTCGGCCATCAGCAGCCACGCGCCCGCCGCCCAGGTCGCCGCGGCGACGGCCGCGCCAGCCCAGAAGAGGACGGTCCACCGGCCGATGTCCGTGGCTTTCGGCGCGGCGTGCTTCCAGGCCCGCCAGAGCGCGCCCCGCAGCAGCGCCGCTGCCCAGACCCCTCCAAGCCACGAGAAGAGCTGCGTGGCCGGAAACAGCGGCCGGATGAGCCAGACGAAGATCAGGGGAACGCTGAGCGACACCGCCACCGACTGCAGCATCCGCTGGTACGACAGGTCGAGCAGCCGGGCCCGGACCGCCAGCTCGACCACGCCGGTGTCGGACGTCAGCGCCGAATCGCGGGAGTCGTCGGGAACGGTGGCGCCCACGGTGTCTCGTTCGAAGTGACGGCCCCGGGGCCGCGGAGCGCCTCCGTCATGGCAGCCCCAACGGTTGCTCGGGATGCCGGTGCACCGTGCCTTCGGCGTTGGGTTCGACGTCGGCGATCGAGAGCATGGCGTGGGCGCCGGGATAGGTGCTGGCGACGAGGCCGGGCGCGAGGACGCGCTTCAAGCCGTCGCCGGGATCCGACAGACGGTGGAACTCCAGACGCTGCGACATCGGAGGGGCCTCGCGAGGCACGGGACGTGCGCGCACGGATTATAGGCCGTCGACCGCCAGCCGGCGTGCGGCGCCGGAGCGTCCCGTCCCTCGGTCCGCCCGCGGCTCTCGCGGCGACGCGCCCATGTCCGGGAGGGGTTCTATACTGCCCGGCATGTCCATCCGCCGCGTAGACCTCGCTGCCGCGGCCGCCGTGTCGCTCCTCGCCGCTCACGCCTCCTGGGCCCAGCCCGGCGGCAATCCCAGACCTGCGGCGCCGGCGGCATCGCAGCGGATCGTGCTCGTCACGGGGTCCACGGACGGTCTCGGCCGCGAGGTCGCCTTCGCGCTCGCGGCGCAGGGGGCGCACGTCATCGTCCACGGCCGGAACGCCGAGCGCGGCCATGCCGTCGTGAACGCGATCGCCGCGGGCGGCACGGGCTCGGCCCGCTTCTACGGGGCCGACCTGGCCTCCCTCGCCGAGGTGCGCCGCCTGGCTGCCGACATCCGCCGTGACTACACCCGGCTCGACCTGCTCGTGAACAACGCCGGCGTGATCGCGCCAGAGCGCACCCTGAGCGCGGACGGGCACGAGCTGCAGTTCGCCGTGAACTACCTTTCCGGCTACGCGCTGTCCTATCTCCTGCTGCCGGTCCTGGAACGGGGGCACTCACCCCGCATCGTCAACGTGTCGTCGATTGCGGCCTCGCCGATCGACTTCTCGGACGTCATGCTCGAGCACGGCTACACGTCGGGCCGGGCGTACGGACAGAGCAAGCTGGCGCAGGTGATGTTCACGATCGACCTGGCGCAGGAGCTGAAGGGAAAGGGCGTCGTCGTGCACGCGCTCCACCCGGCCACCTACATGGACACGAACATGGTCCGCTCCGCGGGCGGCACGCCCAGGAGCACCGTGGAAGAAGGCGCGGCGGCCGTCATGCATGCCATTGCCACCGACGCGCCCAGCGGGAGCTACTTCGTTGGACAGCGGCCGGGCACGCCCCACCGGCAGGCCGCCGACGCGGAGGCCCGCCACCGGCTGCACGAGCTGAGCCGGACGCTCACGGGCCTGCCGCAATAAGCGCCGCCGCGCTGTCGATCCGGCTGCCTCCCGTTCGTATTAACGTCGGAGGCAGACATGAAACAGTACCTGCTCAGCATCTATCAGCCCGACGGCCCGCCGCCGGCCACGGTGGACCTCGAACGCATCATGCGCGACGTGGGCGCGCTGACGGCCGACATGCAGGCGGCCGGCGCGTGGGTCTTCGCGGGCGGGCTGCACGACGCCGAGAGCGCCACGGTGCTTCGTCCGTCGGGCGGCGAGGTGCTCGTCGTCGACGGACCGTACGTGGAAGGCAAGGAGCACCTCGGCGGGTTCACCGTGGTCAGGGCCGCGGACCTCGACGCCGCCCTCGACTGGGGCCGGAAGCTCGCCCGGGCCACCACGCTGCCCATCGAGGTACGGCCTTTCCGGCATTGATCCGTGGCCGAGCTCGATCGCCCGGCGGTGGCGCGCATCTTCACGGCAGAGTACGGCCGTGCCGTGAGCGTGCTCGTGCGCCTGTGCGGCGACATCGACCTGGCGGAGGAGGCGGTGCAGGAAGCGTTCGTCCTCGCCGTGGAACGGTGGCCGGCCGCGGGCCTGCCGCCGAGCCCGGCTGGATGGATCGTCACCGTCGCCAAGCACAAGGCCATCGACCGCCTGCGCCGCGAGTCCAGCCGGGACGCGCGGCACGCCCAGGCGGAGTGGCTGCGACACGCGGACGAGGCGGACTCGCCGGCGGAGCCCGAGGCGTGGCCCGACGACCGGCTGCGCCTGATCTTCACCTGTTGCCATCCGGCGCTGGCGCTCAACGTGCGGGTGGCGCTCACACTGCGCCTGCTGGGGGGCCTCACCACGGCCGAGATCGCCCGCGCGTTCCTGGTGCCTGAGGCGACCATGGCCCAGCGTCTGGCGCGTGCGAAGCGAAAGATCCGCGACGCCGGCGTGCCCTACCGCGTGCCAGACGAGGCCGACCTGCCCGAGCGCCTGCAGGCGGTGCTGGCCGTGGTCTACCTGATCTTCAACGAGGGCTACGCCGCCGCGTCGGGTGAGCGCATCGTCCGCGAAGACCTGTGCGCGGAGGCACTCCGGCTGGGACGGCTGCTGCACGCCCTCGTGCCAGGCGACCCCGAAGTGCAGGGCCTGCTCGCGCTGATGCTGCTCGTGGAATCGAGGCGCCGCACGCGCGTCACGGCGGATGGTGACCTCGTGCTCCTGGCGGACCAGGACCGGTCGCGATGGGATCGGGCGCTCGTCGACGAAGGGCAGGCGCTGGTCCGGGGGTGCCTGGCCCGGAATCGCCCCGGCCCCTATCAGGTCCAGGCGGCCATCCACGCCGTGCACAGCGACGCGGCCACGGTGGCGGCGACCGACTGGCGGCAGATCCTGCAGCTCTACGATCGGCTGCTCGCGTTCACGCCCACGCCGATCGTCGCGCTGAACCGGGCCGTCGCGGTGGCGGAGGTCCACGGCGCCGCTGCCGCGCTCGCGCTCGTGGAGCCGCTGCCGCTTCGCGGCGTCCACCTGTTCCACGCGGTCCGCGCCGATCTCCTCCGTCGTCTCGGGAGGGTCGACGAGGCGGCGGTTGCGTACGACGCGGCCCTCGCCGTCGCCGGCAACGCCGCCGAAGCCGCGTTCCTGCGCAGGCGCCGCGCGGCGCTGGCCGAGGCGGCCGTGCGCGCGCGCTAGCGGCGATCGTCGATCTGGCCGATGGCCCAGCGCACGGCGCGCCGCACCGCCGGCGAGCCGTCCTCGCGCACCGCGTCGAGCGCCGGCAGCGCGGAACGGCTCTCGATCTCGCCCAATGCCCAGGCCACGGTGGCGCGCACGCCGTCGTCGGGGTCCTTCAGCAGGGGCGTCAGGCTGGACACGGCCGTCGGCGCCTCGATCTCGCCGAGCGCCCAGGCCGCCATCCGTCGTACCTCGGCGTCGCGATCCGAGAGTCCCGCGGCCACCGCTGCGACCGCCGTGTCGGACTCGATCTCGCCCAGGGCCCAGAGGGCCATCAGCTTCACGTCGCGATCGGCGTCACGCACGAGCGGCTCGAGCACCGGCACCGCCGTCCGGCTCTCGATCTCGCCCAAGGCCCATCCCGCCATCCGGCGTACGCGCGCGTTCCCGTCCTTGACGAGCGGCACCAGCACGTCGACGGCACTTCGGTCCTCGATCTCGCCCAGCGCCCATGCGACCGTGGCGCGCGTCTCGACGTCCGGGTCGCTCACGGCGCTCTTCAGCACCCCCACGGCCTTCGCTGACTCCAGCTCCCCGAGCGCCCACGCCGCCATGCGCCGCACGTCCGGAGTGCGATCGCGGAGCGCCCGCTCGAGGGCGGGCAGCGCGATCTCGTCCTCGATCTGGCCCAGCGCCCAGACGGCGCGGCGCCGTACGGAGGCGGACGGGTCGTCCAACGCCTTCGCGAGCGGCGGGACGCCCCGCAGGAGTTCAAGTTCGCCGAGCGCCCAGGCCGCCGTGCCGCGCACGCCCTCGTCGCGATCGGCCATCGCGGCGATGATGGTCGCGATCGTCGCCGGTTCCTCGATCACGCCGAGCCCCAGGACGCCGGTCTCGCGGTGCGCCGCTTCCGGCGACGTCGCCAGCGTCGTGAATTCCTGCAACGCCCATGCGGGCTTCGCCCTGCCGATCACGCGGGCCGCGATGCGCCGCACGCAGCGGCTGGGATCGCGCAGGGCCGGGCGAAAGGCCTCGACGACGCCCGCGTCCCAGGCCGATCGGGCGGCAGGCCGTACGCGCGGCGAAGGGCCCCGGCCGCCGCCGCCCGCGAAGGGCATGGGCATCGGCGTGGGCGTGGGCATCGGCATCGGCTGCGGCATGGGCTCGTCGAGGTCGCTCCGCCAGCCGCCGAATCCGGTGAGCGACCGGGCCGCGAGTTCGCAGACGGCGGGATCGGCCGCGCGCAGCGACGCGAGCAGCCGGGTCACGGCGTCGGCGTCCTGCAGGGCAGCGGGTTGGGTGGCGAGCAGCGCGGCCATCAGCAGCGTGGTCATCTCGTCGGCTCCGGCGTAAGGACTGGAGCTTGGACGGGCCGGCGGTGCCGCGCGTTGGAGTCAGGCCCGAAGATATCTCACGTGAACCTCCGCGACGAGATGTTCACGTCGCCGCAGCGGTCGAGCGGCTCGGGCGCCTCCGGCGCCAGCGCGTCCTCGATGAGCCAGCCCTCCAGGCGGCACACCAGTCCGACCGGGTGGATCGTCCGCTCGCCAGGCTGATACGCCCGGATGCGCACGACCCGACGTTCGCGAATGGCGGCGGCGAGCGCCGGGAGTCGCGGATCCCCGCCGTCGGCCTCGTGCGGGGCCGTGTCCATGTAGCGAAAGCGCCGGGCCGCTTCCGACGCGCGGGCGCGCACCCCATCCGGAAACGCTTCCAGCAGCTTGCGCCGCGCCCGGCGGGCGGGCCCCGCGAGGCCGACGGCGGCCAGATGGTCCACGGGCCTTGCGAGCATCACGCCCAGGGCTTCGGCCTCGTCGGCATCGAGACCCGTGAGCCGCGTCCGGTAGTCGAAGCCCAGCTCGATGCCGCCGCGGTACCCGGCGTGCACCACCACTGGCAGGCCAGCTTCCGTGAGGGCGTCCACGTCGCGCAGGATGGTGCGCGGCGCCACCTCGAGCTCATGCGCCAGGCCCTGGGCCGTCATCCGCCCCCTGTTCTGGAGGAGCAGCAGGATCTGGAGCAGTCGCGACGCGCGCACCGCCGAGGAATATGACACAAGATGTCGTGTTCCTTGCGGGATAACCCTGGAAACCACTCAGGGAGCGCCCGATGAAGACGTTCGACGTTCGATGCACGATTGCCGCACCGCCCGAGGCCGTCTGGGCCCGGTGGACCGACGCGCCCGGCCTCCTGGCGCCGCTGATCGGGCGGTCGATTCCCGACCTCCAGCCATCGTTCGAGCAGTTTGCCGAGGGACTGCGTCGGCTGTCGGAGGGAGGTGGCCGATGAGCCCATCGAAAGGAAGAGTCACCTACGGCGCCGGAACCGCCGACGATCCGTGGATCCTCAAGACGCCGTCGCTGTCTTCGGACTACAAGGCGTGGCGCGATGAGGCCAGGACGCCGGCCGCCCTGGTGGTGCAGGTGGGCACCACCGTCCTGTCGTACCGCCTCGAATGCCTCGACGACCTTCCCAGGATGCTCGCGGCCCACGGCGACTGGATGCCGCTCGGCAACGCCGACGAGGGGAAGCCGGTGCAGCCGGGCACGGTCGAGGCGTGGGCGCGCGACCCGCAGAACCCGGTCGGCGGCTACTACGGGCTTCGCAAGGGCTACCGTGGACGCTTCGCCAACTACGTCACGCCCGTCCTGGAACTGCTGGGCGTGGTCGAACTCGAACACGGCCCGCGGAACAACCGCGTGCGCCTCGCCCCCGGATCCTGAGCGCCTGGCTGCAGCGGCCCGCGCCGTGAAGGGGTCGCACCGCGGGACTGCCCTCCGCCCGGCGTTTGGTGGCAGACTGGGGCGCTGGACGGGCGCCCGTCCGCGGTTGCGCCAGAGGCAGCGGCGCAGGGGGAGGTAGCGCATGCGACGTGGAATCGTGCTCGGCACGCTGCTCGTGGTGGGAGCGCTCGGGGCGCTTCGCGCACAGCAGCCGGCGAACGCGCCGAAGGTGATCGAGGTCGAGAAGGTCAAGGACAACCTGTTCGTGCTGCGGGGCGGCGGCGGGAACACGGCCGTGTTCGTGACCGCCAATGGCGTCACCGTGGTCGACGCGAAGAACCCGGGCTGGGGCACGCCCATCCTCGAGAAGATCAAGGAGCTGACGCCCAAGCCCGTCACCATGCTGATCAACACCCACACGCATGGCGATCACGTCAGCGGCAACGTGGAGTTCCCGGCCTCGGTCGACGTGGTGGTGCAGGAGAACACCAAGGCCAACATGGAGAAGATGCCCATCTTCAAGGAGCACGGCAACCGGGGCATGGCCAAGCGGACGTTCAAGGACCGCATGACGATCGGCCGGGGCGCCGATCAGATCGACCTCTACTACTTCGGTCCGGGCCACACGAACGGCGACGCCTGGGTGGTGTTCCCGGCGCTGAGGGTCGTGCACTCCGGCGACATCTTCGCCGGAAAGTCCGTGCCCCTGATCGACACCGCCAACGGCGGCAGCATGCTGCACATCGCCGACACGCTCACCAAGGCGCATGCCGGCATCACGAACGTGGACACGATCATCAACGGCCACATGCCCACCCAGACCACGTGGGCGGATCTGGCGGAGTTCGCGCAGTTCAACAAGGACCTGGTGACGTGGATGCAGGCCGAGCTCAAGGCCGGGAAGACGCCGGAGCAGGCCGCGGCCGAATGGACGCTGCCGACCAGGTACACCGGCTACTCGGCGACGGTGGGTGCCAACTTCGGCGGACTCGCCGGCCGCATCAAGGCCCTCCAGGACGAGATGATGAAGCCATAGTTGGAACGGCGGCGCGCCGGAACCCTCCGGCCGCCGCCCGCCCTTCCGGCCGGCGCGGCGTCCGCGCTACGCCTCGTCCTCCCACACCTTCGCCAGCTCCACGATCACGTCCACCGCCTTTTCCATGTCCTGGACCGAGACCCATTCCAGGCGGGAGTGGAAGTTCTGCTCACCCGCGAACACGTTCGGCGTCGGCAGACCCATGAAGGACAGGCGCGAGCCGTCGGTGCCCCCGCGGATGGCGCGTTCGCGCACGGTCAGCCCGGCCCGGCCGATGGCCGTCCGGGCGCGGCCCACCACCTCGGGGTGGCGATCGAGCACCTCCCGCATGTTGCGGTACTGCTCCTCGACCCGCACCTCCACCGAGGCTCCGGGCGCGTCACGGACCACGTCCTCCGCCAGCTCGCGGAGCCACGCCTCCTTGGCACCGAGGCCGGCCGTGTCGAAGTCCCGCACGATGAACCGCACCGACGTGGCGTCCACGCCCGCCTGCAGGGCGTAGGGGTGCACGAAGCCGTCACGGCCGTCGGTCGTCTCGGGCGACAACCGGTCCTGGGGCAGGCGATCGATGAACCGAGCGGCCAGCTTGACGGCGTTCACCATCCGGCCCTTCGCGTAGCCCGGGTGCGTGTTGAAGCCGCGGAAGGTCACGGTGCACGCGTCGGCCGAGAAGCTCTCGAACTCGAGCTCTCCGCGCGGCCCTCCGTCCAGCGTGTACGCGCAGACGGCCCCGAAGCGCGCCACGTCGAAGAACTGTGTGCCGCGGCCCACCTCCTCGTCCGGCGTGAAGCCGATACGGATCGCGCCGTGCGGCACCTCGGGATGCGCCATCAGGTACTCCGCGGCCGTCATGATGGCGGCGACCCCGCTCTTGTTGTCCGCCCCGAGCAGGGTCGTGCCCGAGGCCGTCACGATGTCGTGACCGAGACACTCGCCGAGGTACGGACTGTCGGCCACGCGGAGCACGGCCGTCGAGTCGTCGGGCAGCACGAGATCGCGGCCGTCGTACGCGTGATGGACGATCGGGATCACGTTCGCGCCGCTCATCTCGGGCGACGTGTCCACGTGGGCGATGACGCCGATGACGGGTACGTGGGCCTTCGTCGTGGTGGCGGGCACCGTCGCCATCACGTAGCCGTGCTCGTCCATCGCGGCGTCGGCGAGGCCGAGCGCCTGCAACTCATCGACGAGGTCGCGCAGGAGCACGAGCTGGCCCGGGGTGCTCGGGTAGTCCGAGGAGTCCTCGCGGGACTGCGTGTCGTAGGCGACGTAGCGGAGGAAGCGGTCGAGCACCGAGGGCATGCCCGCCATCATGCCATCCGCCGGCCGGGAGACGGACGACGCGCTATTCCACTCGGAGCGCCGTCATCGGCGCGAGCCCGGCGGCGCGCGTCGCCGGGACGAGCGAGGCGACGGCTGCGGCCGCGGCCAGCGCCACCGCTGCGGCGCCGAGCGCCACGGGATCCCAGAACGTGACCCCGAAGAGCTGCGCCGACAGCAGGTAGCCGGCGCCCACCGCCATGGGCAGGCCCAGTACCAGGCCCAACGCCACGCGACGGAAAGCGCTGCCCAGCACGAGACCCATCACGCGCCCGCGGTCGGCGCCCAGCGCCATCCGGAGGCCGATCTCGCCCGTGCGCTGCGCGACCGAGTAGGCCGTGACGCCGTAAAGGCCGATGGCCGCCAGCAGCAGGGCCACCGCGCCGAACAGGCTCGCCAGGCCCGCCACCGCCCGCTCCTGATCGAACGTGCGGTCGATCTGCTCGGCCAGCGAGCGTACGCCGATGACCGTCAGGTTCGGATCGGCCTCCGCCAGGGCCCTCGCGACTTGCGGCTCGACGACGCCGGCCGGTGCGTTGGTGACCAGCAGGATGCCGCCGACGAAGTGCGACCCCGACTCGACGCGCTGCATGTTGGGGTCCGCGTAGTGCACGGTCTGCGCCAGCGGGACGAAGAACATGGGCCGCTGCGGGCGGTCGAGTTCGAAGGGCGTGAAGCGGGGATCGTCCACGACGCCCACGATGCGGAACGTGTTCACGTACTCGGGCAAGTTCAACCCGAAGTGCTGGTCGAGCGGCTCTTCGCCCTCCTTGAAGAAGCGCTTCACGAACGCCTGGTTCACGATGGCGACGTTCTCCGTCGCCTCGTTGTCGGCCTCCGAGAAATGGCGGCCCTTCACCAGCGTGACGCCGAGGTGCTGGAGGTAGTTCGCGCTCACCCGGTCCCACGACGCGCCGGTGCGCTCGTCGGGCGACGGCTGCGGCTTGCCCGCGATCAGGATCCCCTCGCCCCAGTTGTTCGTGAGCGGGTTGTACAGCGCCAGCCCGACGCCCCGGACGCCGGGGATCCTGGCCAGGCGCGTCTCCACGTCGCGATAGAGCGCCGTGAGCCGGTCGCCCGTCATCGACGCCGACGGGCGCCCGACGCTGACCAGCACGCGGCCGTCCCGTTCGAAGCGGAAGTCCTGACCTTCCAGGTTGCCGAGGCTGCGGGCGAGCATCATGGAGCCGGCCACGAGCACCACCGACAGCGTGGCCTGCACGACGAGGAGCGCGGTGCGCGCGGCCGACGACGTGTCGCCCTTGGTGCGGCCCGCGCCGCGGAGCGAGTCGATGGGGTCCGTCCGCGTGTCGAACCAGGCCGGCGCGGCCCCGAAGAGGAGGCCGGTGGCCACGGCCAGGCCCGTGGCGAAGGCCAGCACGGGGAGGGACGGCGTCGTGTCGAAGGCCAGGAGTGACGCGCCCGAGAACGCCAGCGACAGCAGCAGCCGAGACGCGGCGATGGACACGAGGAGCCCGGCCGCGGCGCCACCGACGGCGAGGAGCACGCTCTCCACCAGCGCCTCGGTGACGATCTCGCGCCGCGAGGCGCCGAGCGCGAGGCGCACGGCCGTCTGGCCGCGCCGGGCGACCGAGCGGGCCAGGAGCAGGTTCGCCACGTTCGCGCACGCGATGAGCAGCACCAGGCCGCACACGGCCAGGAGGATCTGCAGGCTGCGTCCGTACTGCTCCTTCATGACCGCCACGCCCGCGCCTGCCGGCACGACCGAGATGCTCTGCCTCGGTAGCGCCTGCTCCACCGAGGGCATCCAGTTCGCGGGATAGCCGGCCTCGGTCATCATCCACTGGCGGAGGACAGCCGTCAGCCGCGCGTCGAGCCCGTCCACGGTCGCGCCCGGCCGCAGGCGTCCGATCACGCGCAGCCAGGCGGGGATCACCTGGTGCAGGAGGGCGGTCTCCGCGCCGGCAATCGCCGGCTCCTGCTGGAGGGGGATCCAGAGATCCGGCGGCTCGGCCCGAAGCGTCTCCCCGAAGAAGCCCGGCGGGCCGATGCCGGCGACGGTCATGGGATGGCCCTCGACCACCAGCGTGCCGCCGACGACGGCGGGATCGCCGCCGTATTGCGTCTGCCAGGCGTGATACGCCAGCACCACGACGGGCGCGGCCGACGGTGTGTCGTCGGCCGCGGTGTAGACGCGGCCCGCCGCGGCGTTGATGCCGAGCGTGGTGAAGTAGGTGCCGCTCGTGTAGATCGCACGAAGCGGCCGCGGCGCGTCGTCCACGCCCTGCCGGCGGACGCTCAAGCGGTTCATGCCGGCCTGGAACGCCGCGATCGACTCGAACTCAGGCGCCTCCGCCGTCAGCCGCTCGATGAGGGGCAGCGAGAAGAATCCCCAGCGGTCCTGCGGCCCGCCCTGCACGCAGCAGTTGTCGCCGTCGCCGATGCGATACAGCCGCTCGGGATCGCCGACCGGCAGCGACTTCAGCATGACGGCGTGCATCAGGGTGAAGATGGCCGTGGTGCCGCCGATGCCGAGGGCCAGCGTGAGGACCGCCGTGAGCGTGAACAGGCGGGCCGACGCCAGCTTGCGGCACGCGTAGCCGAGGTCGCGGAGGGCGTTCATGTCCGCGTTTGACGGACGCGGCCCGTCGAACGTTGCCGCCGCCCGCTCCGGCGCTGAGCCGGCTCGTGGTCCGTGGGATGATGGGCCGCGTCACCGTCGCCAGGGAGATCGCCATGCACCTCATCAAGTCCGCAAGCCCCGCGCTCTTCGCCGCCGCGGCCCTGCTCGCCCTGCCCCAGCCGCTCGGCGCGCATTTCAAGCTCCTCGAGCCGGCGTCCTGGATCGTCGAGAACGAACGCGGGGATCCGCAGAAGGCCGCGCCCTGCGGCACCGACCCGAAGGCCGAGATGAGCGCCGCCGTCACGAAGGTGATGGGCGGATCGAAGATCCACCTGAAGGTGCTCGAGACGATCTACCACCCCGGCCACTACCGCGTGGCGCTCGCCGTGAACTCCCGCGACGAACTGCCGCCCGACCCGATGACGTTCGAGCGCACGACCGAGAAGGGCCCCCGTTCGGTGTGGGCCGTGATCCAGAGCCCGCCGCAGTTGCCGGTCCTGGCCGACGGGCTCTTCCAGCACTACACGCGGCCGGCGAGCCCCCAGACCTACGAGGCCGACGTGGCGCTGCCCAATATCAACTGCCCGAAGTGCACCTTGCAGGTGATCCAGTTCATGGCCGAGCACGGCTACAACCAGCCGGGCGGCTACTCCTACCATCACTGCGCCGACCTCACCATCACGGCCGACCCCGCCAAGCCGCTCGACAAGGGTTGGCCGATGCCCGCCACGACGGCCGCGCAGTAGACGTCACCCGCTCCTCTCCCCCGGCGCCGGTCGAAAGGCCGGCGCCGGTTTCGTTTCCGGGCCCCTGAGGGCCCTTCCTGGCCACCTAGACCGACAAAATTTGCGCTGAAGTGTGAATTTTTGACAATTCGATTTGGCTGAGGGACGTCACCGCGGCGTTGACATTAGTGTTTATCGCTCATATTATTTGAGTGTTGTTAGTCACTTCCGACGACTCAGCCGGAAGGAGGTAGGGAGGTAAAACGCCATGTTCCGACTCACTCGCACCACGCCGTACGACGACCTGTTCAACTTCCAGCGCGAGGTCGACCGCCTCTTCAACCAGTTCTGGACGGACCTGCCGACTCGGACCGCTGCGGCCCCGGCCACGTCGTTCCAGGCAGCGGCCACGGACGACGGCTGGACGATCGACGTGCCCATGCCGGGCATCGACCCCAAGTTCGTCTCGATCGAGGCGGCGGGGAACACCCTGACGATCAAGGCCGAGGAGCCTGCCGGAGAGAAGACCGGCGCCCGCCTGCTCTTCGAGCAGACGCTGACGGTGCCCCAGTTCCTGGACCTCGACAAGATCGGCGCGGCCCACCGCCACGGGATGCTGCACCTCACGCTTCCGCTCAAGGAAGCCGTGAAGCCGCGCCGCATCCAGATCGACGTGGCCGACAGCCAGCCGCAGCTCGTCGGCGCCAGGTAGCACCCGCATACGTCGAGCCCGCCAGGTGGCGGGCGCCAGGCGGACCCGGATGGGTCCGCCTGTTTTCTTGTACGCGGCCGCGCCGCCATGCTTGAGCGATGATCGACCGGACCTCGTCGCCCAATGCCCGTCCTGCACGCCCACGAATACTCAGCGCCGCTGCTCGACGCGCCCCCGGACATCCGGATGGCGCCGGACCCGGCCGCCGTTGCCGCATTCCTGCGCGACGAGTCGCGGATGGCGGCGGACCGCGTCGCCTCGCTCGCCGAACCACCGACGCTCGACGCGCTGCGCCAGGTGCTCCGCTGGCACGCGGCGCGGCACCACGCGGTTGCCGTGTCCGGTGCGCGCACGGGCGTCGTGGGGGGCGCGGTGCCCGACCCGTCCGCGCATCTCGTCTCGCTCGCACGCCTCCGCGGCGCCGTCGGGCTCGACCTCGGCGCCACGCCCGCCTCCGTCACCGCCCTGGCCGGCACCACCCTCCTGGAGCTGCAGACGGCGCTCGCCGCTCGCGCCCCGGGCTGGGTCCTCCCGCTCGATCCCACCGAGACCAGCGCTTCCGTCGGGGGCATGGTGGCCACCAACGCGGCCGGGTCGCGCGCGTTCCGGTTCGGCGCGACCCGCGACTGGGTCGTGGGCCTCACCGTGGAACTGGCGTCCGGACGGACGCTGACGCTGCGCCGGGGCGTGGACACGGCCGACGGCGGCGTCCTGACGCTGGCGGAGGGGGGCGTCCCGCGCTCGATCCGCCTGCCCGCCATTCCGAAGCCTCGCACCAAGAACGCGATCGGCTACCTGTTCGCGCCCGGTGGCGACGCCGTGGATCTCTTCATCGGCAGCGAGGGCACGCTCGGCCTGGTCAGCGAGGTCACGTTCCGTCTCGTGGCGATGGCCGAGTCGCGGCTCGTGCTGTTGCAGGGCCTCGCCACGCCCGCCCAGGCCTTCGCGCTCGTCGACGCGCTGCGACAGGACCACGCGCTCCGGACCACGGCCCTCGAGTTTCTCGACGCGCGCTCCCACGCGCTCGCCCGGGACACCGGCAGGCCCGAGGTGCTACGCGTGCTGGACCGTCTGCCTCCGGGTAGCTGCTCGGTACTGGCCGAGTTCGGGGTGGACGACGCCGCGGCGCAGGAGGCGACCGCCGCACGGGTCCTCGAGCACGTCGCAGCCGTCGGTGCCGATCCCGAGGCGACGGTGGCCGGCGTCGACGATCGGGTCCTTCACGACATCCGCGTCTTCCGCCACGCGGTTCCCGAGCGCATCAACGCCACCATCGCCGCACGCCGCGCGACCCATCCCGGCCTCCACAAGATCGCCACCGACATGGCCGTGACCGACCGCGATCTCGGGTGGGCGTACGAGCGCTATTCCACGCGCCTCACGGCCGCGGGGCTGGACCATGCCATCTTCGGCCACGCCGGCAACAACCACTTCCACGTGAACATCCTGCCGAGGGACACCGGTGAACTCGGCCGGGCCAAGGCGATCTACCGGGAGTTCGCGGAGGACGTCGTGGCGCGCGGCGGCGCCGTGTCGGCCGAGCACGGCATCGGCCGGCTGAAGAAGGCGTTCCTGCCCCTGCAGTACGACGCCGCGACGCTGGACGCCATGCGCGCGCTGAAACGCTGGCTGGATCCCGAGTGGCGGCTGAACCGCGGCGTGCTGCTGGACCCGGACGCGCCTACAGCATCGCCCTGAGCGCGGCCACCACCATGCCACCCCCGGCGAAGACGAGGATGTAGAGGACGCCGTTCCTGAACGCCACGGGGCTCATGTTCAGGTAGATGCGCGAGCCGTAGATCGACGGGATGATCAGCATCCCCGCCACCACGGCCATCATCGGCAGGTGCTGTGCGCCGATCCGCCCGGAGATGACGGCCGACGTGAACGTCATGGCGAGCACGGCCAGATTGAAGTTCTGGATGACGGCGCGGTGCTCGTCCTTGGTGTAGCCGCGCAGCGTGCACCAGAGCGCGGGCGCCAGGCCGCTGAACCCGCTCAGGGGCGCCATGACGCCGCCCAGCAGTCCGGCGCCAGCGTCGGCCAGCCGGCCGCCGTGCGTGAACTTCGGCAGCTTCGACGTGAGGAGCATGGCGCCGCAGCACACCACGAGCATCAGGCCCAGCACCAGCTTGAAGCGGTTAGGGTCGAGCAGCGGCAGGAGCCGGTTGCCCATTGGGATGCCCAGGGCGCTCCCGACCAGGAACGGCCACAGGAGGTGGAGCTGCAGCCCCCGCCGGATGCGGATGGCGGACATGATCTGTCCCGTCAGTCCGCCGAAGACCGCCATGGCGGCGGCGAGCTTGGGGTCCACCCCCCACACCCAGATCGCCATGGCTACCATCGCGAAGGCGAAGCCGGAAATGCCCTGCACCAGCCCGCCCACCGCCGCGCCGAACGCCAAGACCAGAAGCTGCGAATTCATGTCGTCCATTCCGGACGACGAGGGGCGCCGGCCGGGCGCAGACAGTGTATATCGCCGGCCCCGCCCACCGGGGGGTAGGATGATCCTCATGACACGAAGCGTGCTGGCAGTTGCGGCCACGGGCGTCCTGCTCGTCGGTAGCGTTCGGATCGGCCTGGCGCAGGGGCCGACGACCGCAGACGGGGTGTACACGTCCGACCAGGCCGCCAAGGGCAAGGCCCTCTTCGCCGAGGTCTGCCTGACCTGCCATCAGCCGGCCAAGTTCACGGGCGCGGAGTTCACCCGGGCCTACGTCGGGAAGCCGCTCAGCGAGATTTCGGCGACGATGGCCGAGATGCCGCAGGACAACCCCGGCAGCCTCACGGCGGCGGAGTTCGCGACGCTCATCGCCTACTTCCTCGAGATGAACGAGTACCCGGCAGGCGCCGCGCCGCTCGACGGCGAGACCAGTGCGCTCCGCCGCATCATGGTGTCGCCCCGTCCGTGACCGCCGGGCCGACGACCACCGGCGCGGCGGCCTCCGCCGGCTGGCGGCTCGAGCACACGTACGCGAGCCTGCCGCCGTTGTTCCACGCCCGCGTGGCCCCGACGCCGGTGCGTGAGCCGGCGTTCGTCGTGTTCAACGTGGGCCTGGCGGCATCCCTCGGCCTCGACCCGGCGGCCCTCGAGACCCCGGACGGCGCGGCGATTTTCGCGGGCAACGCCCTGCCTGACGGCGCCCTGCCCCTCGCGCAGGCGTACGCCGGCCACCAGTTCGGACACTTCACGGGCCTGGGTGACGGCCGCGCGCTCCTCCTCGGCGAACAGATCACGCCGGAGGGCCGGCGGGTGGACGTGCAGCTCAAGGGGGCCGGTCCGACGCCGTTCTCGCGCCGCGGCGACGGCCGCGCGGCCCTCGGCCCGATGCTGCGAGAGCTCGTGATCGGCGAGGCCATGCACGCGCTCGGCATCCCGACCTCGCGAGCCCTCGCGGTCGTCTCCACCGGCGAGCCGGTGTACCGGGAGGAGGCGCTGCCCGGCGCCGTTCTCACGCGCGTGGCCGCCAGCCACCTGCGGGTGGGCACGTTCGAGTGGGCCGCCGCCCACCGCGATGCCGCGGCCCTGCGGGCGCTGGCCGACTACACG
Source organism: Vicinamibacterales bacterium (assembly GCA_041394705.1). Classification (GTDB taxonomy): domain Bacteria; phylum Acidobacteriota; class Vicinamibacteria; order Vicinamibacterales; family UBA2999; genus CADEFD01. The sequence continues at coordinate 245,335 of JAWKHS010000006.1, read as the reverse complement.
GCGGAACGCCACTATCCGGACACGCGGCACATGCCGGCGCCGACGGCCGCGCTCTTCGACGCCATCCTGGAGCGCCAGGCGCACCTCGTCGCGCGGTGGCAGCTCGTGGGCTTCGTCCACGGCGTGATGAACACCGACAACATGTCGCTCGCCGGCGAGACCATCGACTACGGGCCGTGCGCCTTCATGGACGTCTACGACCCGGCGACCGTGTTCAGCTCGATCGACCAGGGCGGGCGATACGCCTATGCCAACCAGCCCGCGATCGCGCAATGGAACCTGGCGCGCCTGGCCGAGGCCATGCTGCCGATCCTCGACGACGACCGGGACCGCGCGGTGGAACGCGCCAACCACGGCCTCGAACGCTTCAAGGCGCGGTTCCAGGCGCACTGGCTCGCCGGCATGCGCGCGAAGCTCGGCCTGGCGACGCCGGACGAGGGCGATTCGGCGATCGTGGACGGTCTCCTGGCGTGGATGCACGAGACGCACGCCGACTTCACGAACACCTTCCGTGCGCTGGCCGCGCCCGACGACGGGGCCGTCGTCGCCGCCGGCGATGCGCGTTTCGAGGCCTGGCGGACGTCGTGGCTCGAGCGGCGGGCCCGCGATGGCCAGCCGGCCTCGACCGCGCGCGCGCTGATGCGCCGGACGAGTCCGGCGGTGATTCCCCGCAACCACCTCGTGGAGGCGGCGCTCGCCTCGGCGGCCGCCGACGGCGACCTCGCCCCCCTCGACCGGCTGCTGGCCGCGCTGGCGCGGCCCTACGACCACGACGCCGCGGCGCCGCCCTACACCGACCCTGCGCCGCCGTCCGATCGCCCGTATCGCACGTTCTGCGGCACCTGATCGCGCCCGGGCGCGACGGTGTGTCCGCCGTGGGCGGGCGCGCCTACTCGTGCGCGGGCGGCTTGACGCTGGAGGCGGGCCGCGTGCCCTTGAGGATCCACCGCTGGATGCGGCGCCCGTTGCCGGCCTCGCCGGTGTACATCCGGTTCTTCGAGTCGATGGCGATCATGTGCGCGCGGATGAACTCGCCCGCCTGGCGTCCCGGCCGTCCGAAGCGGTCGAGGATCGCCAGGTCCTTCCGGCGCAGGATCCACACCCGCTGATTGGTGCCGTCGATCAGGTAGAGCAGCGTCTGCCCGGGATCGCGCGAGAACTGCAGGCTGAACCCGCTGCCCGACCCGCCGGTCTCCGGCCGCACGAAGCGCTCCATCAGGAACTCGCCGTTCTGGCGGAACACCTGGATGCGGTTGCCCCGTCGGTCCGACACGTAGATGAGGCCGTCCTTGGACCCGACGAGCCCGTGCAGGGTCGAGTACTGCTGCGGCGGGTTCTTCACGTCGACCGGATAGCTGTACTTCACCGTGTCGTCGGGCCGCTTGCCGTAGGCGCCCCAGTGGCGCTTGTACTTGCCCGTCGCAGCGTCGTAGACGACGACGCGCTTGTGGATGTACCCGTCGGCGATGAAGATCTCGTTCGTCTTCGGTTCCACGTAGAAGTTCGCCGGGCCTCCCAGGTGGTCCGGGTCGTTGCTGTCCGTCCGGACGCCCGGCTCGCCGATCGTCAGCACGTGCTTGCCGTCCTTCGTGAACTTCATCACGTGGAAGCCGTTGCTCGTGCCCATCCACACGAACCCGTTGTGATCGATGTAGATGCCGTGCTCCTGGTCGAACCACGTGTAGCCCTGGCCGGGACCGCCCCACGCCTGCAGCACCTTGCCCTCGGGATCCAGTTCGAGCACCGGAGGCGCCGGGAAGCAGCAGTCGGCGATGGGCGGCTTCACCGCCGCGCCGATTTCCTGCGGCGTGAGGCTCGACGGCATGTGGATCACCCAGAGATGGTCGTTGTCGTCGGCGAACAGCCCGCGGATGTCGCCGAGGATCCAGTCGTTGGGGAGCGTCGGCGGCCACGTGGGGTCGATCTCGTAGATCGGGAGGGCGTCCGCCGTCGGCGAGCCCGGCGCGGGCGCGGCATTCGCGCTCTGTCCACGGGCCGCGACGGGGAAGAGCAGGCAGGCGGCCAGGGCCGCGATCGTGCGGGCGCGGGGCATCTCGTCCGACTCCTTCGCCGCCGTCATCGGGGCCCCGGCCCCGGTCTCGAGCGACGGGGGATTATCACCTGCCTGCCCGCGCGGGTTGTAGACTTCCGCGAAGCCGGGAGGCCGGGCGCCGCCGTCCGGATCGGGACCGACCTCATGCACTACGCCACCGCCGATCGCAAGGCGCACTTGCAGCACGGGCTCCGGCACGATCCGTTCAAGGCGCTCGTGGCGCCGCGGCCCATCGGGTGGATCTCCACCGTGGGGCCGTCCGGCGTCGTGAACCTGGCGCCGTACAGCTTCTTCAACGCCGTCGGCGACCAGCCGCCCATGGTGATGTTCTCGTCCACCGGCCGCAAGGACTCGCTGCGCAACATCGAGGCGACCGGCGAGTTCACCTGCTCGCTCGCCACCCAGGCGCTCGCCAGCGAGATGAACCTCAGCTCGGCCACGGTGGACGCCGACGTGAGCGAGTACGCGCTGACGGGCCTTGCCATGGCCCCGTCGCTCGTCGTGGCGCCTCCCCGCGTGGCCGCGAGTCCGGCCGCGCTCGAGTGCCGGCTCTGGAAGACGCTGGATCTGCCGAGCCCGCCCGATCGCCCGCAGGTGGTGGTGTTCGGCGAGGTCGTGGCCATCCACATCGACGACGCGTTCGTCGCGGACGGGCGGGTGGACACGGCCGCGATGCGCCCCATGGCCCGGATGGGCTACATGGACTACGCCGTCGTCACGCCGGAGACGCGGGTCACGCTGAACCGGCCCGACGTGGCGCCCGACCGGCGCTCGGCGCAGGTCACGCCCGCTCCCTGGGACGGCACCTACCGCTGAGCGGCGCCACGTCTCGGTCCTCGCCCGCGCGATGGCCGCGGAACAGGCTATAGACTTTCTACGTCCCAGTGCTGTAGACAGTCTATAGCCATGACGCTCCACTCCTCCCGCGCCGCCTCCCGCGCCGAGCTCCTCCACGGCACCCTCGACATGCTGATCCTGCGAACCCTCCAGTGGGGACCGCAGCACGGCTACGCCATCGCCCAGACGATCAGGATCCAGTCGTCCGACGTCCTCCAAGTGGAGGCCGGCTCGTTGTATCCCGCCCTCCAGCGGCTGGCGAAAAAGGGCTGGGTGACGGCGAAGTGGGGCCTCACCGACGCGAGCCAGCGGGCGAAGTTCTACACGATCACGGCCGAAGGGAAGCGTCAGCTCGCCCGCGAGGAATCCCGTTGGGCCGAGCTCGTCGATGCCATCGCCCGAGTGACGCGCCCAGCCGCGGCCCCCGGCGCGGGAGACTGACCATGGCGCTCCGCGACTGGTTCCGGCGGCGTCGGCTCAACCTGGACGAGGACGATTTCCAAGACGAGATTCGCGCTCACCTGGCCATGGCCGAGGCGGACCGCCGGGCAGACGGCTCCGATCCGGAACGCGCGCACGACGATGCCTTGAAGGAGTTCGGGAACGTGACGCGAACGACGGAGGACGCGCGCCGGGTGTGGACGCCCTGGTGGCTCGAGGCCCTCCGCAGCCTGGCGGCCGACGTGCGCCAGGCGTTCCGCACGCTCGCCAAGAGTCCGTTCTTCACCGCCACCGCCGTGGGCGTGCTCGTCCTGGGCATCGGCCTGAACGGCGCCGTCTTCACCATGCTCAAGGCGCTCGCGCTCACGCCGATCGCCGGCGTGGACCGCTCGGCCAGCCTCACGGTGATCCACGGCGAGACGGACGCCGGGCGTGCGACCCGGCTCTCCTATCCCGACTACGCGTACCTGCGCGATCACGACCGATCGTTCGAGCAGCTGTTCGGGACGATTCTCGCGCGGCTCACGCTGGGGCGCGGCCTGCACGCACGGCGACTGTGGGCGGAGTTCGTCACCGGCAACTACTTCGACGCGCTCGGCGTCCGCGCGGCCCTCGGCCGGACCCTCCAGCCCTCCGATGAGGCGGGCTCCGGCCAGCAACCCGTGGTGGTGCTCGGCCACGGCCTCTGGCAGCGTGAGTTCGGCGCCGATCCCGCGGTGGTCGGCCGCACGATCGAGGTGAACGGCCACGATCTCACCGTCGTCGGCGTCGCCGCGCCGACCTATCACGGCACCACCGTGGTCTACGACGTCGAAGTGTTCGTGCCCGTGACGATGGCGCCGACGCTCGGGTTTTCCCTGGGCAGCGGGGAGGGGACGCCGGCCGGGGTGCTCGGCGACCACGCCGCCGCATTCTTCTACCCCCAGGGATTCCTGCGCGAAGGTGTGTCCCGCGAGCAGGCACTCGCGGCGATCGAGCCCTCGTGGGCCGAGTTGTCGCGCGCGCGGCCGGTCGACGCAGATCGGCTCGCCCTCCGGATCGTGCCGTTCTGGAAGACGCCGAACGGCGCGCCGATCACGATTCTCCCCGCCTTGACGGTGATGACGGCGATGGGCCTCCTGGTGCTGCTCATCGCGTGCGCCAACATCGCCGGCCTGGCGCTGGTCCGCGGCCTGTCACGGCGCGGCGACATCGGCGTGCGGCTGGCGCTCGGCGCCTCCAGGTTCCGGGTGCTGCGGCTGCTCGTGGTCGAGAACCTCGTGATCGCGATACCGGGCGCCGTGCTCGGCATCCTGGTCGCCTCGAAGGGCGTGCTCTGGCTGAGCCGGTACGCCGAGCGGCTCGCCGCGCCCGAGCGTGTCTACTTCAACATCGAGGTGGACGCGCTCACCATCGGCTTCGCCGCGGCCGCGGCCTCGCTGTGCACACTGGTCTTCGGCGTCGCCCCCGCGCTGACGACGTCCCGGGTCAACGTGCTCGCCGTGCTCAACGAGGACGCGTCTCCGCGCGGGACGGGCCGCGCGCCACTGCGCCGCGGGCTGGTCGTGGCCCAGGTGGCCGTATCGCTCCTGCTGCTCGTGGGCGCCGGCCTCGTGCTGCGCAGCCTCGAGAAGGCACGCCACGTGTACCCGGGCTTCGACTCCAGCCACGTGACGCGAGTGATGGTGGACGTCAAGTTGAACGGGTACGACGAGGCCCGGGGCCGCGCCTTCTACCGGGACCTCCTGGACGCCGTCCGCGCCGACGCCGGCGTGGAGTCGGCCACACTGGCGGCCTTCACGCCGCTGGCCTTCCTCGATTCACCGGTCCGCCGTGCGGTCATCGACGGCTACGAGCCGCGGGCAGGGGAAGATCTGGCGTTCCAGTGGAACAGCGTCGGCGCGGCGTACTTCAGCACGTTGAGGGTGCCGCTGCTCGCCGGACGGGAGTTCGATGCCCGTGACGGCCAGGACGGCGCCCGCACCGCCGTCGTGAGCGACACGCTCGCCCGGCGGTTCTGGGGCTCTCCGAACGCCGCGCTGGGCAAGCGGCTCCAGTTCGAGGACGGCCTCTGGCGCGTGGTCGTGGGCGTGGCCGCCGACCTCAAGTACTCGCGGGTGGACGAGCCGCCCCGGCCTTACGTGTACCTGCCGTTCGCACAGGCCTACCGGCCCGACATGGTGCTCCACACACGTGGCGACGCGCCCGTCGAGGCGTTGGTACGGCAGGCGCGGGCGCACGTCGTGGCCCTCGACGCCGAGATGCAGGTGCCATCGGCGCGCCCTCTCGCCGACGACCTCAGGGGCGCGCTCATCATGCTGAGTCTCATCGCCAGCATGCTCGGCGTGTTCGGGCTGGCCGGAATGATCCTGGCCTCGATGGGCACGTACGGACTGGTCTCGTATGCGGTGGCGCAGAGCACGCGCGAGATCGGGATCCGGATGGCGCTCGGCGCCACGCGCCTGTCGGTGGTCTCGGACTTCCTCGGGCGCGGGATGCGCCTGGGCGTGCTCGGCGCGGCGTTGGGCGTGGTCGTGGCGCTGGCGGCGGCCCGGCTGCTCGTTCGCGTGCTGTTCGGCGTGGGACCCGCCGATGTCCCGTCCTACGCGATCGCGCTCGCCGTCGTGCTGCTGGGCGTCGCCCTGGCCACGCTCGTGCCCGCGGCCCGCGCGGCGCGGACGAGCCCGCTCAAGGCGCTTCGACAGTCGTGAAGGCGGCTGTGGCGTCTCCGGCCTACGCGTCGTCGCGCACCACGGGCCGCGTGAGACACGTGGGGCCGCCGCCGCCCTTCAGGCTGATCTCGGCGCCGTCGTAGACGAGCACTTCGGCGCCCGCCGCTTCCAGGCGGCGCCGTGTCTCGGGGGCACCCGCCGCCATCACGCACGTTCGCGGCGCGATGGCCAGCACGTTGGCGCCCATCAGGTCGAACTCGTCGTCGGGCACCTCCACGAGCGTCATGCCCCGGTCCAGCAGGCGCTCCCGGAGCGGCACCGGCATGAGGGGCGAGTAGACCACGGCCAGGTCCGCGTCCACCGGGCTCAGGATCGACATCAGGTGGAACACGTCGCCCGGCCCCCGCCAGTGCGGCAGGGGAACGACGACGATCTCGTCCACCGCACCGGCGAGCAGCGTCCCGAACTGCGCGATCCCGGCGTCGTTCGTGCGATAGCCGCGGCCCACGACCACGGTCCGGCGGTCGAGCCACACGAGGTCTCCGCCTTCGAGCCGGCCGGGCGGCTCGATGGCGCCGGCCACCGGCACACCCCAGGCCTCGAAGGCCCCCCGCTGCGCTCCCGGCTCGCCGGCTCGCTGGCGCTTCCCCATGCCGCACAGCACCATGCCGCGCGGCGTCACGATCGAGGCGTCGCGGACGTAGATCGAATCCAGCCCCACGCCGTCGCCCGGCGGCAGCGCGAGCGCCTCGGCTCCGCGCGACGTCACGAGCGCCAGGAACGCGTCGTAGTCCGCCGCCGCGCGGCCGGGATCGGGCGCTGACGTGTAGTGGAGGTCGCGCCACTGGGCGTCGATTCGCGCCTGGCTGTCGAACGCCACCCGCGCGTGCTTGACGACGACGCGCGCCAGGCGCGCGTATTCGGTGAACGTCGGATCGGTCACGCCGCGCTCCCCTCCGGCTTCCGCTTCATCCACACGAAGACGGGCAGGCCCAGCAGCAGCAACAGGAAGCCCCAGTACACGACCTCCTGTCCGGCGCCGGCGACGGCCGCCAGCGCGTAGACGAACGCCAGCCCGGCCACGACCCGCGCCCCCGGCGGGTCGGCGCGCCGCTGGGCCGCGGTCCCGAGGAACGACGCGAGCGCGCAGAACACGTAGGGCACGAGCGTGCTCAGCGTGGCCAGGAGGATGATGCGCGTGAAGACGGCCACGAGCGACTGCGATGCGTTCAGGCCGATGAGCGCGGTGCTGAGCATGGCCGCTACGATCGTGCCCGTCACGGGCGTGCCGTTCCTGCCGCGCCGACCGAAGAGCGGCGGGAACAGGCCGTCATCGGCGATGGCCATCGGGAGCTGGCCGGCCACGAGGATCCAGCCGTTCAGCGCGCCCGCGCACGACAGCGCGGCGCCGGCCGCCACGAGCGCGGCCAGGCCGTCGCCGCCGATGACGCGGGCCGCGTCGGCGAACGGCGCCGTGGTGGTGGCCAGCGTCTCGGGCGCCACGACGCTCATGACGCCGATGGTGCTCACCACGTAGATGACTGCCGCGGCCACCGTGCCCGTGACGGTGGCCCGCGGGATGGTGCGCGCCGGATCCCGCACGGCCGCGGCGGGAATGGTGGCGCACTCGAGGCCCAGGAACGCCCAGAGCGTGAGCGTGACGACGGCCAGGGTGTCGCGGCCGAGGCCCGCCGCGCCGTCGGCCGCCACGACGAAGCGGTCCGGCGCGAACCACGCGACGCCCGCGATGCCGACGACGGCCAGCGGCAGCAGCTTGAGCGCCGTCGTCGCGACCTGGACGCGCCCGGCGGCGCGCACGCCCGCGAGGTTCACGATGGTGAAGAGCCACAGCGTGGCCGTCGCCATCGCCGCCGCGGTCGCCGGCGACCGCACCAGCGCGGGGAGGAACGGATCCAGGTAGCCCACGAACGCAACCGCAAGCGCGGCGTTCGTGCACCACACCGAGATCCAGTAGCCCCAGGCCACGAGGAAGCCCGCGAGATCGCCGAAGGCTTCCCGCGTGTAAGCGTACGGGCCACCAGGCGCGGGCCGACGGCGCGCGAGCCGCGCGAAGACCAGGGCGAGGAGGACGCTGCCGGTCGCGGAGATGCCCCAGCCCAGGAGACTCGTGCCCCCGTACGGTGCGAGCGAACTTGGCAGCAGGAAGACGCCCGACCCGATCATGTTGCCGACGACGAGCGCCACCGCCGCCGGAAAGCCGAGATCGCGGGCCGAGGACACCCGCGCATCTTATGCCCGGGGACGCCGGCCCGGTAGAATGCCGCCCGCCGTGCCTTCCGCCCGATGACCGAGTCGATCGCGACAGGACGTTACCCGTGCGCCGCGTGCGGGGCCCCGTGCCAGTGGACCGTGGACCGTCAGGCCCTGGTGTGCGGCCACTGCGGCGTGTCCGCGGACGTCGCGCTTCCACCCGATGCCGCCGGCGTCGTCCCCCACGACCTCGCGTCCGCGCCGGCCGAGACGACCCACGGCGGGCGGACCGCCGTCCGGTGCGAGGCCTGCAACGCCGTGTCGCTCCTGACCGAGGGCCGCGTCGGCCAGCGATGCGACTTCTGCGGCTCGCCGTCGCTCGTGCCCTACGCCGTGCACACGGCGATCGCCCCCGACAGCGTGTGGCCCTTCGGCATCGACGAAGCGCAGGCCCTCGAGGCCGTGAAGGCCTGGCACCGCGAGCGCGTGTACACGGCGTCGCGCTTCCTGCACAGGGTGCGGACCGACACGGTGACCGGCGTCTACGTGCCCGTGTGGCATCTGGCCGCGCGCGGCCGCGCCACCTGGTTCGCGGAGGTCCTCGACAAGTCGACGAGGAAACAGGGGACGATCGAAGCCTGGGACCGCACCGAACGCGAGATTCCCCTGGAGCTCGACACCGTGGACGTCGCGGCGACCGGAGTGGACGCGGCGCTCCTGCGGGAACTGGCGCCGTTCCCCGAACAGATGCGCCGCGCCTTCCACGCCGGGTTCCTCGCGGGCTGGATCGTGGAGCACGCGCAGATCGATTTCACGAATGCGCAAACCGCCGCCCGCGCCGCGCTGGAGCGGGCCGCCCAGGCCCGCTGCCGCGAGGACCTCAGCCGGGACACGTACCGCTATCTCGCCGTCGCGACGGACTTCGACAGCCAGACCTACACCTACGACCTCCTGCCGGTGTGGATCGTGTCGTCCACCTACCGCGACCGTACGGACCGCGTGCTCGTGAACGGCGTGACCGGGGCCGTCGCCGGCACCTACGCCCAGAGTGCGATGAAGATGGCGTTCGGATACGCGGTGATACTGGCCGTCATCGGCCTGCTGGCCTGGGGGCTCTTCGCGCTCCTCCGTCCACTCGCGGGCCTGATTCGTCCGTTGTAGCCGCGGCCGGGGTGGCCAACCGAGCCGTCAGGCCCGCGCGTGCTCCAGCCACAGCAGGAGCACGCCCACGGCGGCGAGTCCCCAGGCCATCGGCCGCACGTCGCGCGCCCGTCCCGTCAGCGCGTGGAGCCCGGCGTGGAGCACGACGCCCCACAGGATGCCCTGCGTGATCGAGAAGGTGAGCGGAATGAGCACGGCCGTGGCGAAGGCCGGCAGCGCGATCTCGGGCCGATCCCAGTCCACGCGCGCGACGGAGCGGAACATGGAGGCGCCCACGGCGATGAGGACCGCCGAGGTCGCGTAGTCGGGCACCGCGCCCGCCAGCGGCGCGATGAACAGGCAGGGCAGGAAGCAGAACGCCGTGACCACGGCCGTCAGTCCGGTGCGTCCGCCGGCCTGGATGCCGGCGACGCTCTCGACGTACGCCGTGCCCGGCGACGATCCCAGGAGACCGGCGCCCAGGGTGGCCAGCGAGTCCACGATCAAGCCCTCGCGCAGGCGCAGCGGCTGTCCCTCGCCGTCCACCAGGCCCGCGGCCTGCGACACGCCCATGAAGGTGGAGATCGAGTCGAAGAGATCGGTGAGGGTGATGGCGACGATCGAGGGCACGAGCGCCAGTTGCAGCGCCCCCATGACGTCGAGCCCGAAGAGCACGGACGTGAAGTCGGGCGCGCTCAGCCAGCGCTCCGGCAGCCGCACGTCGCCCAGCACCCAGCCGCCCGCGGCCGCCACGGCCATTCCTGCCAGGAACGCGAATGGGCTGCGACGCCGTGCGAGCACCACGATCGTGCCGAGGCTCGCCGCCGTGAGCACGGTGCGATGATCCAGCGGGCCGGCGCCCACCATCGTCGCGGGGTTTGGCGCCACGAACCCGCCGTGCTGGAGCCCGAGGAACGTGAGGAGCAGCCCGATGCCGGCCCCGGCCGCGGCGCGGAGGTGCGGCGGGATGGCCAGCGCCACCGACTCGCGGAGCCCCGTGACCGACACGAGCAGGAACACCACGCCGGCCCAGAAGACGAGGCCGAAGGCGACGGGCCACGGCACGCCGCCCTGCAGCACGAGCGTGTAGGTGAAGAACGCGTTCAGGCCCATGCCCGGCGCCACGCCGTACGGCAGGCGGGCGTAGAGCCCCATCAGCAGGGTCATCGAGAAGGACAGCAGGACGGTGGCGGTGAGCGCGCCGCTGAAGGGCACGCCCGTCCCGTCGGTGGACAGGATGGCGGGGTTCACCACGAGGACGTAGGCCATCGTGAAGAACGTCGTCACGCCGGCGACGAGCTCGGTGCCTGCCGGCGGACGTGGCGGCGACGCGGACCGAGCCGGCGCGGTCATGCCGGCCGAGATGTTAGTCCCGCCCGACCGGGGAGGGGGCGCGCGGATGATCCCTTCCCCCGGCTTCGCCAGCCGGAGCTGAGCGACCCCCATGCCGAGCGAAGGGATCATCCGCGCGCCGCCCCCGTCGGTCGCCGTCCTGCGCCGGCGACGTGCGCCCTACCGAATCGCGCGGCGCGGCACCAGCGCCTTGACGGCCTCGTACACCGCATCCGGGGAGGCGTGCGCGAGCGCCTGCACGGTGTCCGGATGCGCGGCCGGGGCCGTGGCCGCGCTGCAGACGGCCTGGCGCAGCACGCGCTTGTCCCGCTCCGCTCCCACCCAGCCGGCCGTGACGAATCCCACCCAGAAACAGGCGAACGCCGCCGGGAACGGGCGCACGCCTATCCAGAGGACGGGCGACGCCGACCCGGCGATCATCCACGCCACCGCCGCCGTCGTGGCCGCCGCCAGGGCGATGACCCCAAGGCGTGCCACCTCCGCCGTCCGTCCAGCCGGCTCGGGCCGCGGGAAGGCCAGGCCGGCCGACCCCCGCGGGGCGAGCCACGCCCCCACCGCCCCGCCTGCACCACCCAGGCATGCGGCCAGCATCCATGTCTCCAGCATCATCTCCATGGGTTCGCTCCTGCCCGCCCGCGACCCACCACGCCGCGGCGGGCGTCGACTCGGGAGGGGACACCCTTGTGAGAGAGAACGCCGGGACCCCCGGATTCGTACGCGGCCCGCTCCAACAGGGGCTTGTGTGCGCCGCACTATGGGGGCAGAATCCGGGGGAGCCGAGCGCGACGAGAACGCGAGCCAGCATGGAACGGCACCCCAGCGCCCCGTCGAGCGGCCCGCTCTCGAGCCCGCCGTCCGAGGAACTGCTGTCCCGCGCGCGGGCGGGCGACGACGGAGCCCTGGACAGCCTGCTCAGCCGTTACCTGCCGCGCCTCCACCGCTGGGCGCACCGCCGCGTGCCGGCGTGGGCGCGAAGCGCGGCCGACACCGCCGACTACGTGCAGGAGACCGTGCTCCACAGCCTTCGCCATATCGGGACGTTCCAGCCGCAGCGCCAGGGGGCGCTGCTCGGCTACCTGCGGCGCGCGCTCGTGAACCGCATGCACGACCAGTTTCGCCATGCGGCCCGGCATCCGGCACCCGATGCCCTGCACGATCGCCTCGTGGACGGCGGCCAGTCGCCGCTCGACCTGGCGATCCACGAACAGGACCGCCGGCGCTACGACGCGGCCCTGAAGCGGCTGCGGCCGCGCGACCGCAAGGCCATCGTCGCCAGCATCGAGATGGGCTACACGTACGAGCAGATCGCGCTCGTGCTCGACAAGCCGACGGCCGAAGCCGCCCGCATCGCCGTCCGGCGCGCCCTCGTGCGGCTCGGCGAGGAAATGTCTCGTGAGCGGTAGCCGCGACGCGTTCCCCGACTCCCTCGCCGCGGCCCTGGCCGACGGCGCCACGATCGATTGGGGCGCGATGGAGGGCGCGGCCGGCAGCGCGCACGGCGATCTCGTCCGCCAGTTGCGCGTCGTCGCCGCCATGCGCGCGCGCCACGGCGCCGCGCTCGTCGAGCGCCGGTCGTGGCTGCGGGCGGGCATCACCTCGCTGTACGCGGCCGCCGTGACGCTGGCCGGCCTGAAGGTGGCGGTGGCCCTGGCGGCCGTGCCGTCCGTCCTCGGCCAGCTCTCGCCGCCGCCGCGGACCGGACCGTTCGCGCTGAACCTGGCGATCTTCGGACTCGGCGGCCTGCTGCTCGTCGCCGGCGGTGGCGCCGACCGGCGCCTGCGGCTCCTTGGCGGTCTCTACCTGACGATCGCGTCGGCCTTCGTGGAGCCGTTCGTCCTGGCGGTCGGCGGCCCCGCGGGCGTGGTCACGGGGCTGCTCGACGCCTGCAAGACCGAGGCGTTCTTCGCCCTGGCGGTGTGGCTCTTCGCGTGGGCCTTTCCGTACGAGCCCGTCGCGCCCCGCACCCGTGGCGTCGCTGTGGGCATGGTCGTGCTGGCCTCGGTCACGGCCCTGGTCCTGGTGGCCGTCAACTTCGTCGCGACGCAACCCGGCGGGCCGGTCCCCGGCAGCGCGATGCGCGCCGCGCTCGACGTGCTGGACCGCCAGGCGCCCGCGTCGATGTTCTGGCCGCTGGTCTTCGGCCAGGCGTTGCTGGCCCTCCCGTTCCTGCTGGCGCGAGGCCGCCACGCCTCGGCCGAACGGCGCCAGCAGGTCCGGTGGTTCCTGGGCTCACTCGCCGTCGGACTGACGCCGCTCCTGCTGGCGGCCGTGGCGACGCCGTTCGTCCCGATGCTTCGCTCGCCCGACGTGCGCGGCCACGTCGGCGCCGTCGTGTACCTGGGCCTCGGGTCGATCGTGCCGCTGACGGCCTACGCCGTGACCGTCAACCGCGTGATGACCCTCGAGTTCATCGTGCGCGCCACGCTGCGGTACGCCCTGGCGCGCTACGCGGTCTGGGCCGCGATCCTCGCGCCCCTCACCTACCTCGCGATCGATGTCTTCCTCCACCGCGGCCTCACGTTCCTCCAGTACGTGGACGCGCGCCCTCCGGTGGGCCTGATCGCACTGTCCGGGGTGGGCCTGGTGGCGCTCACGTTCCGCCCGCAACTGGCGGGCGCCGTGGACCGGTGGTTCCTGCGCGAGCCGCTCGACGCGTCGGAGGCGATGGCGAGGCTCGAGCACCGGTTCCGCGCCGGCGAGGGCCTGCGCGCCCTCAGCACCGCGCTGGCCGAGGAGTTGACCCGGGCGCTGCACGCCGATCACGCGCGCGTGCTGCTGCTGTCCGAGGACGGGGCCGCGCTCGTGGCCCCTGACGGCGCGTTTCCGACGCTGCCGCGCAACTCCGTCCTGGCCGACCTGCTCCAGACCTCGCGGACCGAGCTCCATCTCGACGCGCGGTCGGCCATCGCCCGCCTGCTCCCCGAGCCGGAGCGGGACTGGCTGCTCGACAGCGGCGCCCAGATCCTGGCGCCGCTCGTGGGCGCATCCGGCACCCTGCTGGGCATCGTCGCCATCGGTGAAGCCGCCAACCAGCTGCCCTACACGCCGGCGCACCTGGCGCTCGTGACCACGATGTGCGGGCACGTGGCGCTGCAGCTGGAGAACCGCTGGCTGCGCCAGGCCCAGACGGACGCGGGACCGGCGCCGGCGGCCCGCCCGACGGGCGTGGGCTGGCAGGACGAGCCCGCGGCGTGGTGCCCGACGTGCTCGGAGACGTGGAGTCCCCACCGGCGGCGGTGCCGCTGCGGCGCCGCGACCCGGCCGGCGGTGCTCCCGCTCTTCGTCAACGCGAAGTTCCGGCTGGAGCGCCTCCTCGGGACCGGGGGCACGGGCGTGGTCTACCTCGCCACGGATCTCGCGCTCGCCCGGCGGGTGGCCATCAAGACGCTTCCGCCGATGCGGCGGGAGTACGCAGCCCGCCTCCGCCGGGAGGCGCGAGCGATGGCCGCGGTCCTCCATCCGAACCTGGCGACCATCTACGGCGCCGAGGAGTGGCACGACACGCCGCTCCTGATCGTCGAGTACCTGGAGGGCGGCACGCTGCTCGAGTGGCTGCGGCGCGGACCGGCGCCGGTGGACGAGGTCCTCGACCTCGGCATCATGCTGGCCGACGTCCTCGACCGCGTGCACGACAACGGCGTGCTCCACCGCGACATCAAGCCCAGCAACATCGGCTACACCGGCGACGGCGTGCCGAAGCTGCTCGATTTCGGCCTGGCGGCCATGCTGGACCGCTCGAAGGGGCTCGACGCCGTCGCGGCCGTCGTCCCGGTGGATCCCAAGGAACTGGAGCGGCGCCTCTCGTCGCTCACCGCCTCGTCCACCCTGACGGTGACTCGGCAGGTGGTGGGCACGCCGCTCTACCTGTCGCCAGAGGCCCTCGCCGGCGCCACGCCGCAGGAGTCCTTCGACCTCTGGAGCCTGAGCATGGTGCTCTACGAGGCCATTGCCGGGCGTCACCCGTTTGACGGGCTGGCCGTGTCCGACGTGGTCCAGGCCATCCAGCACACGGCCGTGCCCGACATCCGCGATGTCCGACCGTCGTGTCCCGCGCCCGTCGCCGCCTTCCTGAACGACGCGCTGTCCCGTGTGCCGGCCCGCCGCCCCCAGACGGCGGCCGACCTCCGTACCGCGCTTCGCGGCCTCCGCGCCCGCCTCGACCTCACCCAGTAAGTCCCGGTTTCCGTCTCTGTACGGAATCGGGCGCTCCGGCGTTCTTACCTCCGACGGGCGCCGTTTCCCGAGGGACACCCATGCCGGTTGAACAGATCGACAGCATTCTGAGCGACTGCCTGCTTGCCGCAGGCCAGGGTATCGGCACCGAGAAATCCGTGGATTTCGACGTCGTGGCCTGGTGGCGCAGCCGCTACCGCCGCTTCTTCCTGCACGCCATCACCGTCCGGGGGAACTCCTGGGCCGCGGATCGCCACCGCGTGACGGCGGTGGGCCGCTATCTGGGCCAGCGGGCCTTGTACCACGCCGCCGGGTCCCCGTCGGTGGATTTGCGCGCCGCCGCATTGGCGTCGCACGACGTGGAAACCGGATGTCAGATGAACGCCGAGCGCGAGGGAGTCGGCGTACCCACACCGCAAGTCATCGCCTGAGTCGGCACACATGGAGGTATCGATGAACACCGAGACGCGCTCGACCTATCTGCCCACGCCCGCCCAGCAGCCCGGCGCCATCACGCCCGACGTCACGCCCGATCTGCGTGAGGCCCTGCAGGTCATCCTCGACGACATGTTCCTCAGCATCGGCCAGGGCGTCGGCCTCCGCGCCTCGTTCGAGTACGACGCCGTGGTCTGGGTGCGCAATCACTTCGGCGCCAAGTTCCTGCGGGCCATGCAGCAGTTCGGCAACCGCTGGGAGGAGGATCGCGTCCGCGTCACCGCCGTCAGCAGCATGTTCGGCGAGCGGGTGGTCCGGCACGCGGCCGGCAAGGCGACGATCGGCCTCGAGGAGGTCCGCAAGGCCGCGGCCGACATCGAGCGGTACTGCCAGCTCCACGCCGTGCGCAGCGGCGCCAGGGGCCGGGTGCCGGCCACCGACGCGGCCACCGGCATGATCGCCGGCTACTGGTGCACGTGGGACCCGAAGGAATAGCCGGCCCAGGTCGGATCGCACGCTGCGGTCGAGGCTCCGCCCGACTCGCGAAGCCGCGTACGGCGCGTTCCCTCGTGGGGACGTCCCGTACGCGTCGTCGTTTCCGAAACCCCCCGGACGAGGGCCATGTCGAGCCCTGAGAACGAGAACCGAGAGCTCGAGTCCTATCGCCAGCTCGTTGCCGGTACGGCCCACGACCTCAACAACCTGTTGTTGCTGGTGAACGGGTGTGCCGAGCTGGCGCTGGACGACGACTCGCTGCGCCCGCAGACCCGCGAGCTCGTGAGCGCCATCGTCGACGCGGGCGGGCGTGCCCGCTCGCTGATGCAGCAGCGCCTGTCGGTGGGGCGGGCGGCGGTGTCGACGCCCGTCGTCGACCTGGCCGCGCTGCTCCGATCGGCGGCGACGCTGCTCGCACGGCTGGCCGGCGGAGAGGTGGCGGTCCGGCTCCTCGTGGAAGAGGCGCCGCTGTGGGTGCTGGCGGAGACCAGCCAGATCGAGCAGATCGTCGTGAACCTCACGCTCAACGCCCGCGACGCGATGCCAGACGGCGGCGTCCTCACCATCACGGCCGGGCCTGGCCGCGCCGAGGCGGCCTCCGCGACGGCCGACGGCGCCAGCGCCCCGGCGCGCAACATCCGGCTGGCCGTCTCGGACACCGGCGGCGGGGTCGATCCCTCGATCCGGGAGCGCATGTTCGAGCCGTACGTCACGACCAAGCCGAGCCCCGGCTCGGGACTCGGGCTCGCCGTGGTGCGGGCCGTCCTCGAACAGCTCGGCGGGTCCATCGACGTCGCCTCGGATCCAGGCCAAGGCACCACGTTCTCGATCGATCTGCCCAAGGCGCCGTCGCCACCCGCGGGCGCCTAGCTCGCGGCGTCCTCGCCCGCACCAGCTCGTCGGTCACGCCTCCGCGCCCGCGGGCTTCCGCGATCCGTCTGGTATCCTCGCCGCCGTATGACCACGAGTCCCGAGTCTCCGGCGTCGCGCGTGCTGCGATCGGCCCTCCCGGCATTCGTGTCCGTGCTCATCGCCGCCTGTGGCCCGCGCCAGGCGCCCGCCGACCTCGTGGTCACCAACGGCCGCGTGTACACGGGCGTCGGATCGCCGATGCAGGAAGCCGTGGCCGTGCGCGGCGGCGAGATCGTGGCCGTCGGCTCGGCCGAGGCGATGGCGGATCTGCAGGGCCCCGACACGACGGTCGTCGACGCCGCAGGCGCGTCGGTGCTGCCGGGCTTCAACGACAGCCACGTCCATTTTCTGAGCGGTTCGCAGGGGCTCGCGGAGCTCGATCTCAGCGATGCCCGCACGCTCGACGACATCCAGCGCGCGATCCGCGAGTTCGCCGACGCCCACCCGACCGCGGCGTGGATTCGCGGTCGGGGGTGGGAGTACACGCCGTTCCCGGGCGGGCTGCCGACGCGCCAGCTCCTGGACGCCGCCCTGCCGGACCGCCCGGCGGCGCTCGTCTGCTTCGACGGCCACAGCACGTGGGTCAACTCGAAGGCGCTCGACGCCGCCGGGGTGACCCGTGACACCGCCGACCCACCCAATGGCGCCATCACCCGCGAGGCCTCCGGCGCGCCGGCCGGCCTGCTCAAGGAATCGGCTCAGGACCTGGTGCGCCGGGTGCTGCCGCGTCCCACGATGGGCGAACGGCTGGCGGCGTTGAAGGAAGGCGTCGCGCACGCCCACGCGCTGGGCGTGACGAGCGTGCAGAACGCGAACGGCAACGAGGACGAGCTCGCCGTGTGGGAGGAGGCGCGGAAGGCGGGCGCGCTCCCGCTGCGGGTGTACCTGGCGCTCTCGGTGTCGCCGGGCTTCAGCGACGCCGATGCCGATCGCTTCGACGCCATCCGCGCCCGCGTCCAGCCGGACGATCGCTTCAGGCTCGGCGCCGCGAAGCTGCTCGTGGACGGCGTCATCGAGACGAACACCGCGGCGATGCTGGCGCCGTACGTGAACGACCCTGCGTCCACGGGCCGTGCGAACTACTCGCAGGACGAGCTCGATCGCATCGTCGCCACGCTCGACCGGCGCGGCTGGCAGATCTTCACCCACGCCATCGGCGACCGCGGCGTCCGGATGGTGCTCGACGCCTACGAGAAGGCCGCGACGGCGAACCCCGCGCCCGCCCGGGGCCGCCGCCACCGCATCGAGCACATCGAGACCATCGACTGGGCCGACGTCCCGCGCTTCGGCGCCCTCGGCGTCATCGCGTCGATGCAGCCGCCCCACACGTCGCTGATGAACGAGCCGCATCCGGTCGATCACTGGGTGACCAACGTCGGGCCCGAACGCCAGGCGCGCGGGTGGCCGTGGAAGAGCATCGCCGAGGCCGGCGGGCACCTGGCATTCGGCAGCGACTGGCCGGTGGTTTCCATCGACCCGCTGGCCGGCATCTGGACCGGGCTCGGGCGGATCGGTTTCCTCGACGTCCCGAACCAGCGCCTCACCGTCGGCCAGATGATCGACGGCTACACCAGCGGCGCCGCGTACGCGTCGTTCGACGAGGCGCGGAAGGGCCGGCTGGCCGAAGGGCAGCTCGCCGACATCGTGGTGCTGACGCGCGACATCTTCGCGAAGCCGCCGGAGTCGGCCGACGACGTCCGGGTGGCCGTGACGATCTTCGACGGCACGGTCGTCTACCGGCGGTAGCGGCGGCGCCGTCGGGTGTGGCGCCGAGGATTGCGTCGAGCCAGCGGCCGTGTGGCCACAGGACGCCGGTCGATCATCGCGGAAACTGATACGCCTCGAGCGTCGTGCCCTGACGTCTGACGTAGACGCGGTCGACGTCCGGATCGACCACCACGACCGGCCGGCGTTCGTTGTGCCAGAGCACGCCGGTCTCCTCACCCGACCGCTTGTCGAGCCGTACGAGACCGAACTGCTGGTCCGCCGCCCCATCCTTGTTCTCGAAGTGCATGTAGACGGATGACTCGACGACCGCCTGGCGGCTGTAGCGCATCCGGAGGGTCGCGTAGAGCAGCGATGGATCTCCGGCCCCGAACGAGAGCAGCCCGAGGCCGAGCTTCTTCCAGCCGTTCATTCCCGGCGCTGGATAGAAGCGTGAGAACCGCTGGGCGCCGTCAGGCGCCACGCCCAGCAGGTTCTGGTGGGCCGCGAGCAGGAATCCCTCCGGCCGCGCCTCGAGCAGTTCCGGCGCTTCGCCGCCCTTGAACTCGTAGGCCGCCAGGTCCGCCCGCGTCCCCGTCGCGAGGTCCACCCGCGCAAGCGTTCGGCCGCCGGCCACGATCAGGGCGTCGTCGCGGACCAGGAGCGGCGACACGCCGCCGAGGAACAATCCTGGGCTGAAGGGGCTTCGCTCCCGGGCGTCCTCGACCTTGGGGATGTCCGCGGGTCGGGGCCACACCGGGGCGCCGGACCCCAAGGACAGAAGGTCGACGCGCGAGGGCGACAGCAGCAGGAGGCCGACACCGGCCAGCGGCGCCAGTGCGCGAGGCTCGAACCGCGCCTTCTGCCGCCAGCGCGTCCGGCCCGTGGCCGCATCGATCGCGAAGACGTTGTCGTCGCTCCGCACGTACAGGACGCCGCCCTCGAGCTCCATCCTGGAGGGCTCGACGTCGGCAAGATCCTCCGCGCGCCACAGGACGCGTCCCAGCGCGTCGAGCCTGAACGGGCCATCCTTCGAGACGAACGCCACGATGGCGTCGCCGTCGGCGATGAGTGGCGCGATCCGATACGCCTTCGAGCGCCATTCCTCGGCCCCCACCATCCGTGGACCAGCTTCGCGGACCTCCTGCCGCAGGATGTCCGTGCGTTCGAAGACGTTCGTGCCCGCGGACGTGTCGAATGCGGCGAGCACGCGCCCGCCTCCCTTCGACCTGCCCGTCAGCACGACCAGGGAATCGCCGGCGCTGTCGATCCAGATGGGATCCTCGGCGATCGTCGACTCGTGCCGCCAGGCCACCGACCCGTCTCCCAACGTGAGGCCGGCCACGAGGAGGGTCGTCCCCTTGCGTTCGACAGCGACGACGACCTGGTCCCCGCGCGGCGAAAGGAGATAGCGCCGTACCTTCCCGAGCGACTGCGTGGTGGAGTCGAACAGTGTCTGCCCGCTCGCCGCGTCGACGATCGCCAGCCGTCCGTCGGGCGCGTGATGGCCGACCAGCCGAGGCGGCTCCGACGGCAGCAGCACGAAGTTGAGATCGCCGCCGTCGGTGTCGCACTTGAACTCGTAGTCGAGGTCCGACGGGGCGTCGACGGGCTCGCAGTCGCGGATGTCCGTCCGGCTCCAGAGGACCCGTCCGGTCTCGCCGTCCACGACGCGCGTCTCGTTGCTCGTGCCCACCAGCACCCGGCCGCCTCCGGTCACGCGCAGGTACTGCACGTCCTTCGCGGTCTGCTGGCGCCATGACAGGGTCTGCGGCTCGGCAGGTGGCGGCAGCCAGAGGGTCAGGGCCGCCGCCAGGGCGGCGGCGGCGAACCACACCGGGCGTGAAGCGTTGACGGAACACGGACGGGACGACACGCAGGACCTCCGACGGTTGGCGCGCACGGGCATCACGGCACCACGACGGTGTGCGGGGCAGTCGTCGCGCCGACCCCGCACGCATTGGTCGCCGACACGGTGAAGGTGTACGACCCTGGCGGTACGGGGGCACTCAAGGTCCGCACCGGCACAGGGACGCTGCCCACATACGCACCAGTGACGGTGATCCGGTAGCCGGTGGGTGCCGCGCCGGTGGCGGGGAGGTCCCACCGGAGCGACAGCACGCCGCCCACGGCATACGCCACGACGTTCGTCACCGGCTGCGGCACACCGGAGCAGCCGGCGGGGAACGTCAGTGTGACCGGAGAGGACAACGGGCTGCTGCCGGCGGCGTTGGTCGCCGCGACGGCGAAGGTGTAGGTGCCCGGGGGGACGCCAGCGACGCTGAAGGTGTCGCCGAGCCCCAGCGGGACGGCGGTATTCACGGCGCCGCTCACGGTGAGCCCAATGCCGGTGGGCGCGCCGCCCCTGAACGTATTGGTCCAGGCCAGGCTCACCGTCGATCCATTCACCAGGCCCAGCAGGTTCGCGGGCGCCGAGGGAGGGATCGCGACCCGCACGTGCAACGGCACTTCGTTCGACGGGCCGCTTTCACCTGCGCCGGTCGCCGCGTGCACGCGAAGGAAGAAGGAGCCGGGTGGCGCGAGAAACGCGAAGACCGGCGTCGTCGTCCCCGTGTCCACGGTGGCCAGCACCTGACCGGGCACGAGGCCGCCCTTCACGATGTAACTCGTCGGCGCCGGGCCGGCTGACGGGGCCGCCCAGTGCAGGGTGACGAAGTTGCCGTCGAGGCTCTCCACGTGAAGGTCCGTGGGAGGCTGCGGTAGCGGCGACTGCAGTTCCAGGCGGACGTCGTCGATCAGCGCGCCCCAGCTGTTACCGGCGGGTGAGAGGCTCGTGAATCCCACCGTCACGGACGGCCCGGACGCGACGAACGCGTACGACTTGCGCACCCAGCCCGGATCCAAACGGCCATGCCCCTGCGTGTCGAACGTCAGGTCCACCACGAGCGCGTCCACCGTGAACCGGGCCTGCTTCAGCACGGGCGCGCCATCGCTGTTCCCGGCCAGCGAGAACGAGGCGAGATAGGTCCGTCCCGGAACCGTGGCGACCGTCTGCTGGATGCCACCGGTGGAGAAGGCGCCGTCGAGATCGATGCCCCGGATCCCTTCGGCCATCGTCCAGGAAGGGCCGATGTAGTCCACGGTCGCGCCGGTCACGGTCCATCCGGGGAGCGCGGCCGATCCGGCGCCCACCGTCGTGTAGCTCGACCCGGACGGAATGGGTGGCCCCTGTTCGAAGCTCCCGTTGACGAAGAGATTCTGAGCGGCCGCGGCAGTCGGCAAGGCGAAAAGAGCGAGACAGATCGCGCCAGCCCTCTTCATGCGTCGGACCGCGATGCGCAGGCGACTCGTCTCACCACGATGGCTCGAGCAGCGAGCTCCCGATCGGCTGACCCGAACAAGTGACGCCAGCACGGAATCGGCCGTTCAAGACCTCACATTCGCCCGAGTGGGCATCGATGCACGAGGCGCTGATGCCGCTGCCGACGATGCACTGACCGTGGGGCTTCTTGTCGCACCCGACACCGAGACCCGCGAGGAGTATCGCGGCGATGACGAGGTGTATCGCTGGTCCGGTCATACTTCGTCTCCTCCGTTCGTCCTTGACCTGCGGCTGCACCACCCGCCGCGGGCACACGGTGCCCTTATAGGCCGCGGAGCGGGCGGAAGGAATCGGGCCGACCACGGTGCGTTCCGTGCCGGCGCACCTACGCCGCTAGGGGGGCATCCCTAGGGGCACGGCACGATCAGATCTCGTCCCGGTGCCGGAGCGCGAAGCGGCTGAGCGCGTGATTGCCGTGAAGCTCCAGCTTGCGGCAGATGTTGGACCGGTGGGCCTCAACCGTCTTCTGTGCGATGCCCAGTTCACGCGCGATGTCCTTGCTCGTCATGTCGCGGGCGATGAGCGACAGGATCGCCTGCTCCTGCCGTGTCAACCGCTTCAGACCCGGCGCCTCGCCCGTGAAGCGCTCGATGCGGCGGGTCTTGTTGACCAGGTAGGTGGTCATCGTGGGGCAGGCGAAGTGCTGGCCCTGGGCGACGGCCCTGACGCACCGCACGATGTCCACGTCCGTGCAGTCCTTGAGCAGGTAGCCCTTCACGTCCCACTCGAGCGCCTGTTCGAAGAGAGCTCCGTCGTCCGCGATCGTGAGGAACGCGATCTCCACCGGCAGCCGCGCCTGCCGCACCGCCTTCACCACGGCGCAGCCATCCATCAGAGGCAAGCCGATGTCGAGAATCGCCACGTCGGGCGCCAGCGTCTGGATGGCCTCCAGGGCTGCGCGTCCATCGCCGGCCTCCGCGACCACCTGGAACCCCGGCTCGCGGTCCAGGGCCTGCCGCAGCCCGCTCAGGAAGAACGGGTGGTCTTCGGCGATGACGATGCGAATGTCCTGGCTCATGGCGTCCGTCCGAGGGGAAACGTCGCAACCACCGAGGTGCCCTGTCCGGGGCCGGACTCGACACTCACGCGGCCCCCGAGGCCCCTGGCGCGCTCACGGATCGTCATCAGCCCGAGCCCGGCGGGCTCGACGGCGTTGAGCGCGCCGCCCTCGAGGCCGCGGCCGTTGTCCTCGACGCGGATTTCGCACACGTCGGCCCGTCTGGCCAGGGCCACGCGCGCGGAACGCGCGCCCGAATGCTTCGCCACGTTGCTGACGCACTCCTGCACGATGCGGTACGCCTGGATCCGCTGGTTGGCATCCAGCAGATCGTCGAGGTTCTCGATTTCGGTCACGAACTCGATGCCGCACGCGTCGCCCAGGGCCTGGGTCATGCCCGCGATGCTGCGGGCGAGCCCGATCTTGTCCAGGTGGTACGGACGCAGCGCGTGCGCGATGGTCTTGAGATCGGTACTGGCTTTCCTGGCGACCTCGTCGATGCGATCGAGCGCCGTGCCCTGCCCCGCCTCGCCGGGCGCCTGGGCCCTGGCGGCGCGCACGTGCGCGCGGATGGCGAAGAGCTCCTGGCCGAGCGCGTCGTGCAGCTCGGTCGACAGCCGCTGGCGCTCGTGCTCCTGCGTCTGGATCAGACGCTGGGCGAACGCGGCCTGGCGTACCTGCTCGTCCCTGTGCCGTGCGGCCCGGCGCCGCTCCACGCCGACGATCCCGGCGAGCATCCCGGCGAGGCCGACGCCGGTGAACCACGGCTGCCGCCAGAACGGTGCCAGCACCACGATCTGCAGCGTCTGGGGATTCGGATTCCAGTCACTCTCTTCGTTCGCGGCCGTGACCCGGAACTCGTACCGGCCCGGCGGGAGTCTGCCGTACGTGACGCTGCGACGGTCACCCGCGGCGATCCAGTCCGTGTCGAGACCCGCCAGCATGTAGCGATAGCGCACCTGGTCTGGTACGCCGAAGGCGGCCGCCGTGTATCGGACCTCGAAGCCCGTGGCGTCGCTGGGCACCGTGAGTTCGGTCCCCCGCGGTGCCAGGGCGCCTGCCACGAAACGGTCTTCGAGGATGACCGGGGGCGGGTCCGTGTACCGAGTGATGTCCGTGGGATCGACGACCGCGACGCCGCCCATCGTCGGGAACCAGAGCGTCCCATCCCCGCGCCGGAGTCCCGCCGGCTGCCGGCCCCCATTGCACTCCAACGTCGTCATGCCGTCGCGGATGCCGAACGCCCGCGATCGAATCGACGTGATCCGCCCGTCGGCGAAGTCGTTCAGCTCCCGGCGGCTCACCCTGGAGATGCCGCGGTTGCTGCCCATCCAGAAGAAGCCGACGTCGTCTTCCAGGATCTGGAACACCCCGTTGTCGTGCAGGCCGTCCCGAGTCGTGTACCGGGTCAAGCGCCCGTCGCGCAGACGATAGAGTCCGCCATCGTAGGTGCCGGCCCACAGGACGCCGTCCTCGTCCTCGTGCAGGGCTCGCACCCAGGTGCCCACGAAGCCGTCGGCCTCGGTGTAGGCCGTGAAGCGACCTGCGTCGAAGCGCGCCAAACCCTGGTAGGTCCCGATCCAGACGCCACCCGCGCGCGCAGGGGAGAGCGCGGTGATGCGATCGCTCGGCAACCCGTCCGCCGTCGAATAACGGCGGAGGTCCCCCTGCCCGCGGGCGACGAGTCCCGCGTCTGTCGCGAGCCACAGGGTTCCGGCGTCGTCCTCGTGCATGGCCCAGACGGCGCGAATGCCCGCGGCCGTTGTCGTGCGATCCGGCACGAGTCGGCCGCCGTCGAGATACGCGAGTCCTGCCTGGCTTCCAACCCACAACCGTCCGGAATGGTCCTCGTAGAGGCAGGTGACATTGTTCGCCCCTGGCTCACGGCCGCGCAGGAACGTCTCGTTCAGGCGGCCGTCGTAGTGCTGGACTCCCCGGCCCCAGGTGCCGATCCAGACGCCACCCGCGCGATCGTGGAGCATCGAGTACACGAGATTCGATGTCAGGCCCAGTGTCTCGTCGATCATCGCGATCGGCCGTGGCCGCACGCGCCGCAGACCGATGGACCCGATCCACACGCCGCCCTCCCGATCTTCGTAGAGGGCCAGACCCATGTCGCTCGACGCCGAGGCAACCACGCCGTCGCGCCCGGCATAGACTTGGCCGGTCGTCGTGGCCCACCATGTCGTCCCGGCGCGGTCGTCGAGGAACACCGCAGCGTCGGACAGCGACCCGGTGTCCTTGAAGTCGAGCCACCGGGGGCCTGACCGCGTGACCTCCAGCGTCTGGCCGCCGGTGAACACCACCCACACGTGGCCATGGTCGTCCGAACTGACGCGGACGACGTCGCTGTCGGGCAGCGACGCACCGGGCACGCACGTGGACACCCGGCCCTCCACGAGGCAATGAAGGCCGAGCTCGTCCCGACTCCACCAGAGATCGCTCGGACCCACACCGGGCGACCGTGGTCTCACACCCATCGGAAGATCGCCGCCGTGGTAGACCGTGACGTGCGCGCCTTCGTGCCTGGTGATGAAGATCTCGCGCGTCGCGTGGTCGATCCAGGTCGCCCACAGACTCCCGTCGTCGGCTTCGTCGAGGCGGAGCGAACCGGCAGCGGGCACCCCCGCCTGGGCGGCAAGCGTCGTGAACCCGCCGTCGCGATGCCGGATGAGCATTCCGTCCTCGGTCCCCGCCCAGAGCGTGCCATCGCGGCGTTCGAGCAGGGTCCGAATCCGCTGGCTGCCGATGCCCTCGGTGCCTCGATCGAAGACGGTGAACCGCTGACCGTCGAATCGGACGAGCCCGCCGAACGTGGCGAGCCACAAGTACCCATCGCGCGTCTGGACGATGTCGTTGACCGAGTTCTGGGGCAGGCCGTTTTCGGTGGTCCAGGTGTCGAATCGCAGATCCGCGAAGGACGGCGTCGCGACGGCGCCGAGCGCGAGCAGGCAGGCGCCCACGCGACGCAGCGGCGGACCGGTGTTCACTCCAGCCGATCGAACTCTCCCGGGGCCGTCGCCTGGCGCGGGCCCGCCGGAGGTCACGCCAGGCCCCGGCTCACGAGCAGCTCCTGCACCGCCCGGTGCGCTTCGTCGAACGCCTGGTTGGTGAACGCGGCGGCGCCGGCGTCGGAATTGGCGATGGCGACCGGCCCAAAGCGCGCGCGGCCGATCACGTGCGGCCGCTGCTCGGGCGGGACGTCGGGATCGGCGAGCGTGTCGTAGGTGTACGCGTAGCCGTCGGGCCAGCGGTTCACGGCGACGCCGACGATGTCCGCGGCGGGGTCGAAGTCGGTGCCCGCCAGCATGCGCGCCATCTGCCGGCGGATCGTCAGCTCGTGCTCCTGGAACGTCATGGTCAGGAGCTCGCGCTGCCCCGCGCGGTGCTGCTCCTTGCGCGGGAGGCCCGGCTTGTTCGGGTTGCGCACCATGTGGACCACGATGGGCTCGTCGGGCGTCGTCACCGCCTTGTAGCCGCCGACCTTCGATGCGGCGTCGAGGCTCGTGTTCGGGTAGTACATGCCCGGCGCGCTGATGCTGGTGACACCGAGATCCTTGAACGGCGTCCATCGCCGGATCAGCACGTTCGTGTAGAGCATCGGCACTTTCACCGAGTACGCCAGCGCCTCCTTCTGCGAGTCTGGAAGCTCCGGCAGGAGGCGTGGGACGAGCGAGTTGTAGCAGGCCAGGACCACGCTCTTCGCGTGCACCTGGTGCATCTTGCCGTCGCGCAGATACGCCACCCGGGCGCCGGTCGGATGCGCCGCCGGCCCGTCGACCCCGACGCGGACGACGGTGCTGTTCAACCGCACGCGGGTCGGCGTGGCGGCGGCATCCAGGCGGTCGTAGGCCACCGGCGCCTTCAGGATCGACTGCATGTCGTGCGTGCCCGCGATGGCACCCGGCACGAGACGCGACACGAGCAGGCGGGCGATCGTCGCGTTGCCATCCGGGAAGTGAATCGTGAAGCTGCCCTCGCGGAAGCCCTCCTCGAGGTCGAGGCCGAGGCCGTCGAAGCCGACCCGCCCGGCCCGTGCCGCCTCCAGGGCCGGCATCGTGTCCACGCGCTTGTTGTTCCGGCCGCCCTGGCCCAGGAAGTAAGGCAGGGCGTCGGGGCTCATCCGGGCGTGGGCGAGGAGGAACTCCTGGTAGCTGATCCGGGCGAGCAGGGCCTCCTTCTGCGCCGTGGTCTTGCCGGCGAGGTAGTCCGGGTTCCTGCCGAAGATCCGCGTCAGGTCCCGGCGCGCGGCATCGCTGAGCGGCGCCTTGGAGAAGAACTGGTCCCACGGCAGGCGCCCGGTCCCGACGACGAGGCGGTCCTGACCGAAGTGCTCCTTGTCGAAGAACGTCGACGGTCCGAGCTTGTACTTCTCGAACAGGTCCCGATCCAGGAACTCGGGGGCACGCGCGACCTCGATGCCGAGGTCGACGAGGAGCCGCTTCGCCATGTAGCTGTACGGATAGGGGGTGGCGACGCTCATCGTGCCGCCGTAGCCGAGGTACGTCCGCCCTTCGTACACGAACTCGTTCCGCTTGGCGTGCCCGCCGAAGTCGTCGTGGTTGTCCAGCACGAGCACGCGCTGATTCGGCAGCGCCGAGTGCCAGAAGTAGGCGGCCGCCAGGCCGGACAGGCCGCCGCCGACGACCACCAGGTCGTAGGTCTCGCCCGTGTCGGCGTCGATGCGCGGATACGCCGCGAACTCGTCGCTCTTCAGCCGGTCGAACGACGCGAGTGCCGACGCGTGCTGGCCGCGCAGGCCCACGCGACGGGGCGGGTAGGCGGCGTCCGATCCGGGCGCCTGGGTGCGGGCCAGTCCGGCGACGGACGCGGCGTCGAGCGACGCCGCCCCCACGGTCAGTGCCACGCCGTTCAGGAAGTCGCGCCGCGCGATGCGACGGTGCATGCCGAGATCGCGGAATTCGCGTGCCTGGCTCATCGGCCCCTCCGATCGGCGGATTCTACAGCCCTGGAAGGCCTCTGCGTCGCGCATGCCACCTGAGCGGTGGTCGTTGATGCCCCTAGGGGCACTGGGTGAAGTATTGCCGTTGAATCCGGGGCACTCCCGATTCCAGCCCGTTGGACGCCGTCGTACAGTCCCGCGCCATGACGACTGCAGTTACGCGCTGCGCCGCGGTGTGCCTCTGCGCGCTCCTGCCTGTGCTCGCGGCGGCGCAGGACGGACAGCGCGTTCGGGTCACGCGGGCGACCACCGTCACCGACCAGCCGTCCGGCGATGCGAGGGTCGTGGCGACGGCGAATCCGGGCGACGTGCTCGAGCAGCTGGACGAGCGCGACGGATGGCTGCTCGTGCGGCCGCCGGCCGGGTCGCCGCAGGCGTGGAGGACCGGATGGGTCAACGCCGCCAGTACCGAGCGAATTGGCGCTGGCATGCCCGCCGGAGCCACGGCGCCGTCAACAGCCACGCCGTCGGAACCCGGCGGCCGGAAGGGCTTCGTCATCGGTCTCGGCGCGGGTGTCGGCGCCCATCGCTACACGACGCCCACCATCCGGTTCGGCAGCTTCTCCGTCGGCGGCGAGCGCGTCTCGAGCTCGGGTCTCGCCACGGAGTTCCTCCTCGGCTACGCGCCAACCGACCGGCTGATGATTCATTACCAGAACAGCCTGCAACTCACGGGAGACGACGCCTACGACCTGCTCGGCATGACGGGTGGCGGCGCCACGTACTTCTTCGGGCCTCGGGCGCGCAGCTGGTACGTCACGGGCGCCCTCGGCGCCGCGATCGGCGCCGACGTCAACCTCGATCGCGGCACCGTCGGATCCAGCGATCGGGGGCTCGCCTACGTCGTCGGCGGCGGCGTGGAGTTCGCCCGGCACTGGCTGCTGGGCGGCAGCGCCATGTTCCTCAAGCTGAACGACATCACCCACGGCGCCTATCGGGCGACGCTCACCTGGGTGTTCTACTGAGCCGCGGCGGACGGGCTATCCTCACAGGATGAGCCCGTACGCCGAACCCCACCTCGTCAAGGGCGCGTGCCCCCACGACTGTCCCGACACCTGCGCCCTGGAGACCACCGTGCAGGCCGGCGTGGCGATCAGGATCGCCGGCGCCAAGGACCACCCGTGGACCGATGGCGCGCTCTGCACGAAGGTCTCGCGCTACCTCGAGCGGACCTACGCTCCTACGCGCGTGCTGTATCCGCATCGGCGCGTCGGCGGCAAGGGCCCGGGCCAGGGCACGTGGACGCGCATCTCGTGGGACGAGGCGCTGGAGACGATCGCGTCCCGCTTCACGGCCATCGCCCGGTCGGCCGACGGCCCGGAAGCCATCTGTCCCTACAGCTACGCCGGGACGATGGGCCTCTTGAACTTCGCCGGCATGGACCGCCGGTTCTTCTACCATCTCGGCGCGTCGCTCCTGGACCGCACCCTCTGCTCGTCGGCGGGAAAGGTGGGCGTCAAGCTGACGCTGGGCGGCGGGGTCGGCATGGACCCCGAACGCGTCGTCGACGCCCGCCTGATCCTGATCTGGGGATCGAACCCGATCACGTCGAACCTCCACTACTGGGCGCGGGTGCAGGAGGCGAAGCGGCGCGGCGCGCGCGTGGTCGTCATCGACCCGTACCGAAGCCTCACCGCGGAGAAGGGCACCGACCACCTGCCCATCGTGCCGGGCACCGACGCGGCGCTGGCCCTGGCGATGATGCACGTGATCATCGCCGAGGGGCTCCACGACGCCGACTACGTCGCCCGCCACACGCTCGGCTTCGAGCAGCTGGCCGATCGGGTGCGCGAGTACCCGCCTGCCCGCGCGGCCGGCATCTGCGGCCTGTCCGAGGATGCGATCGTCGCGCTGGCCCGCGACTACGCGACGACGACGCCGTCGGCCATCCGCGTGAACTACGGGCTGCAGCGGCACTACGGCGGCGGCGCGGCCGTGCGGGCCATCACGTGCCTGCCGGCGCTGGTGGGGGCCTGGCGGGAGCCTGCCGGCGGCGTGCTGCTGAGCACGGGCGACTTCTTCGGCTTCAACCACGCGGCGCTCGAACGTCCGGACCTGCTCGCCGGCCGCACGCCCCGCACCATCAACACGAGCGCGATCGGCGATGCCCTGCTGACGGCCGAGCCGCCCATCCGGGCGTTGTACGTCTACAACTCGAACCCCGTCTGCGTCGCGCCGGACTCCGAGAAGGTGGTGCGCGGCTTCTCGCGCGACGACCTCTTCACGGTCGTCCACGACGTGTTCTTCACCGACACGGCCGACTACGCCGACATCTTCCTGCCGGCCACGACGCAGCTCGAGTGCCTCGACGTCCACAAGCCGTACGGCCAGCTGTACGTGATGCTCAACCAGCCGGCGATCGAGCCCTTGGGGGAAGCCGCGACGAACACCGAGGTGTTCCGGCGGCTGGCGAAGGCGATGGGGCTCACCGAGCCCGCGCTCTTCGAGTCGGACGAGACGATGATCCGCCAGGCCCTCGACACGGCCCACGCGCGCATGTCCGGGATCACGTTCGACGGGCTGAAGGCCACCGGCTGGCAGCGGCTGAACGTACCGGAGTCGTTCGCGCCGTTCGCGGACGGCGGCTTCCCGACGCCGTCGGGCAAGTGCGAGTTCTACAGCGAGACCGCCGTTGCCATGGGCCTCGACCCCCTGCCCACCTTCACGCCGCCCGTCGAGTCGGTGGCGAGCGCGCCGGACCGCGCGAAGACCTACCCGCTCGCCATCATCTCGCCGCCGCAGCGCCACCTCCTCAACTCGTCGTTCGCGAACCTGCCGCTGTTCCTGGACAGCGAGAAGGAGCCCCACCTGGACATCCACCCGGAGGACGCCGGCCCCCGCGGGATCGTCGACGGCACCTGGGTGCGCATCTTCAACGATCGCGGCGCGTTCGGGGCGAGGGCCCGCGTGAGCGACAAGGCGCGGCCGGGGTGCGTCGTGGCGGTGTCGCTCTGGTGGCGCAAGCTCACGCCCGATGGCACGAACGCCAACATGGTGACCTCGCAGCGCCTGGCCGACATGGGCAACGCGGCGACATTCTACGACGCGCTCGTGGACGTGGCGCCCGCGCCGGAGCCCGCCCGCCCCACCGCGTAACGCCCGCCGCCGGGGTCGCCCCCGGCCCGGCCGGCGCGGTCCCGGTGGTATCCGGGGCTCGCGCGTTGTAGTGTCTAGAGGCGGAGGAATCGAGCATGCGACGTGGAATGCTGATGGCGGTGGCGGCGGTCGCCGTGATGGGCGCGCTGGCCGGTCCGGCTGCCGGCCAGGGCACGGCCCGGAAGTCCCTGATGAACCCGGCCGGGCTCAAGGAGACGGCCCCGGCGACCTATAACGTGAAGTTCGACACCAGCGTCGGCGAGTTCGTCATCAAGGTCACCCGGGCCTGGTCGCCCAACGGCGCCGACCGCTTCTACAACCTGGTGAAGAACGGTTTCTACGACGACGCCCGGTTCTTCCGGGCGATTCCGAACTTCATGGTGCAGTTCGGCATCAACGGCAACCCGGCGGTGTCGAAGGTGTGGCAGTCGGCACGGATCCCGCCCGACCCGGTCACGCAGAGCAACAAGCGCGGATTCATCACCTTCGCGATGGGCGCCACGCCAGACACGCGCACGACGCAGGTGTTCATCAACTTCCGGAACAACACCAACCTCGACAAGATGGGCTTCGCGCCGTTCGGGGAGGTCGTGTCCGGAATGGACGTGGTGGACAAGATCTACACGGGCTACGGCGAGGGGGCTCCCCGCGGCAGCGGCCCGGCGCAGGGCCGCGTGCAGGCCGAGGGCAACGCCTACCTGATGAAGTCGTTCCCGAAGATGGACTTCATCACGAAGGCGACGATCGAGCCCTGAGCGGGGCTCACGGCGGCGGCGCAAGGTCAGGGCCTGCGGGAGCTGACCGCCGCCCACCCCTGGCGATCTCAGCTCAGCGAGAACGGCGGGTACTCGTCCGTCATGAGCAGCGCGTACGCATCCACGCGCAGCCGCCACCTGAGGGCTCCTACCGCGAACTCGTAGAGGCGCTCGGGGTAGCGGCCCGTGAACAGGATCGCGAACCACGCCACGATCGTGAGCAGGCCCCACGCCAGCATCACGAACGCCAGGACGAAGAGCTGGGGAATGAGCAGGATGAGCCGGAACGCCACGGTCAGACGGTTCCGGGTCCCTGACGGATCCCCGATGTCCACCGTCACCGGATACGGCATGTCGCCGAAGGGCGGATACGCGTCCTCGAGCAGCATCAGGTAGGCCAGCGCGCGTCCCCGCCAGCGGAGGTAGAACCCCGTCATCTGGCGGATGCCCGCGATGTGGCTCCCGGCAAAGACGATCGTGAACCAGCTCACGATGGCGAGCACCACGGCCACCGCGCCGATGAGTCCTCCCTCGGCCGACGCCGAGGTCCGCCCGTCGGTGCTGCTGGCGAGTCCGATGCCCACGCCGCCCACCAGGATCACGTGCGGAATGGCCAGGATCGCGCGGAAGGCCGTCGTGAGCCGGTTCCGGGGACCGGCGGGAGGCTGGACGGCGACGGTCACGGGGTAGGCCATGCGCATCAGCCTACTCCCGTTTCGCGGGCGGCGCCGGCCGGCGACCGCTGTGGTAGCGTCGGATTGAGCCGACGATGACGCTGCAGGATCTCTACGTCCGGTACGAAGCGGCGCTCCGGCCCGTCCTTCGCGTGGCGCCCGTCTTCGGCGGCCTCGCGCTGCTCACGTGGCGCATGCGCGAGACGCGGGTGCCCGTCACCGCGAAGTCGATCCTGATTCCGCCGCTGGCGATGAGCACCGGGTTCTTCATGTTCTTCTCCCCGCTGACGCGCGTGCCCTGGTCGTGGGCCGTCACGTCGCTGGCCGCCGGCGGCCTAGTGCTGTCGTGGCCCCTGGTCCGGACCTCGCGTCTCGAGCCCCGCGACGGCCGCATCTACATGCGCCGCTCGCCGTGGTTCCTGGCGATCCTGCTGGGGCTCCTCGCCATCCGGCTCGCCCTGCACGACTACGTCGGCCACCTGATCTCGCCGCTCCAGACGGCGTCGGTCTTCTACCTGCTGGCGTTCGGGATGATCGTCCGCTGGCGGGCCGGGATGTACTGGCAATACCGGGGACTCACGCCCCGGGGATGATGCCGAGCTCGACGTAGCGCGGCCGGACGGCCTCGCGCAGGGCCGGCAGCTGGCGCCAGAACCACAGGGCCATCAGCAGGCAGGCGCCGCCGCACGCCGCGTACGTGGCCTCGACGCCGATGCGGGACGCGAGCGATCCGCCCAGCAGGCTGCCCACGGGACCGGACCCGGCCAGGGCGATCGTGTAGTACGACATCACGCGCCCGCGCTTGTCGTCATCCACGATGGTCTGGACGATCGTGTTGGTGGCCACCACCTGATACATCAGGCCGTAGCCGGTGATGGCCATGAGCAACATGGACAGCCACAGCCGCTCGGACACGCCAAGACCGATGCAGCCGGCGCCGAAGGCGGCGACGGCCACCGTCATCATCCGGCCCAGACCCACCACCGTGGTCCGCATCACGAGGCGCACGGCGCACAGCAGCGCCCCCACCCCCGAGGCGGTCATCAGGAACCCGAGCGTGTGCGCACCGCCCCCCAGCGTGCGCCCGGCCACGAGCGGCGTGAGCGCGGTGTACGGCGCGCTCATGATGCCGATGACCCCCAGGAAGATGAACAGGACGCGGATCGGCGTGGCCTGGACGAGGTACTGCCAGCCCTCCGACAGCTCGTGCCAGACGTGCCGCGTCGTCCGGGGCCGGTCGTCGGGCGTCAGCTTCATCGCCAGCAGGCCCCAGATGACGGCCAGGTAGCTCAGTCCGTCGATGAGGAAGCAGTAGCCCTCGCCGACGGCGGCCACGAGCCCGCCGGCGATGGCCGGGCCGATCAGGCGGGCGCTGTTGAAGTTGGAGGAGTTGAGCGCGATCGCGTTGCTCAGGTCTGCCCGGTCGTCGATCATCCGGACGACGAACGACTGCCGCGTGGGAATCTCCACCGCGCTGATGAATCCCTGGAAGAGGGCGAGACCGATGATCCAGGGCACGGTGATGAGCCCGCTCAGCGTGAGGCCGGCCATCGCCAGGGACTGCAGCATCGCCAGGATCTGCAGGGTGACGAGCACCTTGTGGCGATCCCACCGGTCCACCCACACCCCGGCCAGCGGCGGCAGCACGAGCGACGGCGCCTGCCCGGCGAACGCGACGAGTCCGAGGAGGAACGCGGAGTCGGTCAGGCGGTAGACCAGCCACGACGTGGCCAGCCGGGTCATCCACGAGCCGATGAGCGAGATGCCCTGGCCGATGAAGAACAGCCGGTAGTTGCGGGACCGCAGGGCGCGAAACGGGGAACTCACGGGTCCCCAGGATTCTCGCACACGCCCCGCGGCCGGTCCCGGCCGCGCGCGCCCGCTACTGCGTGCCCGGACGGGCCGCCGCCCTCGCGCCCTTCATCTCGTATTCCTTCGGCGGTTCGGCGCCCAGCAGGTTGCGCACGAAGTAGTCCCAGCGCCGGCGCATCACGTACGGGGCATCGGGTCCGTAGCCGTGGCGCTGGTTGGGCAGCAGGATGAGATCGAAGTCCTTGTTCGCCTTGATGAGGGCGTCCATCACCAGGTAGGTGTTCTGCGGCGGGACGTTGTCGTCCATCATGCCGTGCATCAGCAGGAGCTTGCCCTTCAGGTTCCTGGCGATCGTCTGGTTGGCCTCCGCCTCGTAGGTGTCGCGCGGCTCGTCGCCCGTGCCCTTGTGCTCGCCGCCCAGCCGGTGCAGCAGGCCCTGGTACCGCTCGCCCCAGTCGTCCTCGTACAGGCGCTGGTCGTGGTTGCCCGACTCCGAGATGCCCACCTTGAAGAAGTCGGGGTAGCGGAACATCGCGTCGGCCGTGATGAACCCGCCGCCGGAATGCCCCCACATCGCGGCCCGGTCGAGGTCGATCCACGGGAAGCGCGCGGCCAGCTGCTTCATGCCCTCCACCTGGTCCGGCAGCGTGTTGTCGCGGCCCATGGCGCCGTACCAGGTGTCGTGGAACGACTTGGATCGGCCGGGGGTGCCCATCCCGTCCAAGGCGATCACCACGAAGCCCAGCTCCGCCAGCGCCTGGTGGTCGTTTCTCGCCGCCATGAAGGCCCGGCTGCCGACCGAGCCGGTCTGCGGTCCCGGATAGGCGTAGTTGATGATGGGGTACTTCTTCGAGGCGTCGAAGTTCGTGGGCCGGAAGAGGAGTCCGTACAGGTCCGTCTTGCCGTCGCGCGCCTTGACGGTGAACCGCGTGGGCGGCTTCCAGCCCGCCGCCACGAGCTTCGTGATGTCGGCCTTCTCGATCGGCATCACGACCGCGCCCGCCGCGTCCCGCAGCACCACCTCCGGCGCCATGTCCGGCGCCGACGTGCTGTCGATGACGAACGTGCCGGACGGCGCCATCTGCACGCCGTGATGCCCCTCGGCCGGCGTGAGGAGCCGGTAGCCCTTGCCGTCGAGGCCGATTCGGTACAGGTGGCTGAAGTACGGATCCTGCCCGGGCTCGCGGCCGTTCGCGGCGAAGTACAGGACGCGGGCCTTCTCGTCCAGGTGCACGATACGCGTCACAGGACCGGGCCCCGACGTGACCTGGTGCTTCAGGCGGCCCGAGTTCAGGTCGTAAAGATACAGGTGGCTCCAGTCGTCGCGCTGCGAGTTCCACAGGATCTCGTTCGTGGCCCAGAGCACGCGCCAGCCCGCCGGCGCCTCGAAGTGCGTCCGCTCCGACTCCTCGAACACCGTGCGGACATCGCCCGTCGCCGCGTCGGCCACGCGCACCGTGGCCGTCTTGTGGTCGCGGTTCGTGGACACGAACGCCAGCCGGGCCGCGTCCGGGCTCCACTTCATGTCGTCGGTGTCGAAGTCGTCGCCCAGCATCGCCCGGTGGAAGTCCGGCGCCATCTTGAAGCGGACGACCGCGCCGGTGTCGGTGTCGATGACCACGCGGTGCAGCATGGACACGTGCTCGTCGCCGGGCAGCGGATACTTCCACGCGTGCAGGACGGGGTGGCCGACCGTGGTCTCCACCAGGTACATGTCGCCCACCTGTCGGTCGTCCTGCTGGTAGGTGGCCACCTTCTTGGAGTCCGGCGACCAGAGCACGATCGCGCGGTCGCTGTGCGTCCAGCCGGCGTTGTCGGTGGCGTAGCCGAAGTGCTCGACGCCGTCGGTCGTGAGCGGCCGCTCGACTTTCGAGGCGATGTCGCGCACCCACAGGTTCCAGTCCTTGATGAACACGGCGCGCGTGCCGTCGGGCGACAGGACCGCGTTCGGGTCGCGCGTGGCGTCGGTGCCCGTGCACGCGGCGCCCTTCACGTCGCAGGTGTAGCGCTTGCGGCCCACGTCGAAGCTCACCGAGGCACCGTCGGCCGAGAGATCGATCGACTGGAACGGCAGCTTCGCCGGATCCACCTTGTCCCCGGAGGCGGTGGCGAGCGCCGCGGCCAGCCGCTGGTGATCGAAGGCCAGCGTGCGGGTCTTCCTGACCGGGTCCACCACGTAGAACTCGCCGCCGTCACCGGTGGAGCTCCTGTAGGTGAACCGGTCGTCGTCCAGCCACCGGGCGTTCACGGTGCCGCCCACCACGAGCGGGTTCGCCGATGCCGCCAGGAAGGTCTCGGCATGGGCGTAGTCGTCGGCGGTGAGGACCGGCCGCGTCGCCGGGGCGGCGGCCCCCTGCGCGGCGACGAGGTGGGGCGAGGCGAGAACGGTCGCGCACACGGCCAGCCAGGCGCTGGCCCGGACATACCGGACACCGCACGTCATCGGGGAATCTCCTTGTCCAGCAGTGTAGGCGGTCGGCGGGCTCCGTTGCACGGATTCGGGTCCCGGCGACTCGTCCCCTCGTCCGGCCCTCCCAGCCTGCGTTGTCACCATCCGGCCCGCGCCGGCGTGCCCGGAGACCGCGTGCTATAACGCTCGGCATGGTCCTGAAACGCGTGATCTGGCTGGCCGTGCTGGCCGCGGTGGTGCTCGGCGGCGGCGCGCCTGTGGTCCGGACGCAAGGGGCGGCGCTCCCCACGCCAGAATCGGTACTGGGGTTCCGTCCCGGCGCGGACTACAAGCTGGCCACCTACGAGGACGTCGTCGGCTACTTCCAGAAGCTCGACGCGGCGTCGGACCGGATGACGATGCTCACGGCGGGCGCGTCCACGCAGGGACGCACCTACCACCTGGCGCTCATCTCGTCCCCGCAGAACCTGAAGAACATCAGCCGCCTCCGGGAGATCGCGCAGCGGCTGGCGCATCCCGACGGGCTGAGCGAGACCGAGGCACGGGCGCTGGCGCGCGAGGGGAAGGCCTTCGTGCACATCGACGGCGGCCTGCACGCCACCGAGGTGGCCGGGCCTCAGCACACGCCGCAGCTCGCCTACGACCTGCTCTCGCACGCCGACGAGCCGGACACGAAGCTCGTGCTCGACAACGTGGTGCTGCTCCTGTGGCCCACCATCAACCCGGACGGCCAGACGATGGTGGCCGAGTGGTACCGGTCGAACGTCGGCACGCTGTTCGAGGTGGCGCCGCTCCCGAAGCTGTACCAGGAGTACGTCGGCCACGACAACAACCGCGACGGCTACATGCTGAACATGATCGAGTCGCGCGTGATGGAGCACGCCTGGCGCGACTGGGAGCCGCAGGTGATTCACGTGCACCACCAGTCGTCGCCGTTCCCGACCCGCATCTGGCTGCCGCCCTTCGCCGAGCCGATCGCGACGCGCGTGCCGTACCTGCTGTCGCGCGAGGTCAACATGATCGGCATGGCGATCGCAAAAGGCCTCGAGGAGCGCGGCCAGGTGGGCGCCACGCACATGGGCACGG
Source organism: Vicinamibacterales bacterium (assembly GCA_041394705.1). Taxonomy (GTDB): domain Bacteria; phylum Acidobacteriota; class Vicinamibacteria; order Vicinamibacterales; family UBA2999; genus CADEFD01. Next base: position 207,794 of record JAWKHS010000006.1, on the reverse strand, counting down.
GGTTCGACGCCTGGTACCCGGGCTACATCGACTACAAGCCCATGCTGCAGAACATCGCCTCGTTCTGGACCGAGACGGCGCTCTACCAGTACGCGACGCCGCGCTTCTACACGCTGAACGACTTCCCGGCCGACATGCGCGACCTGCGGCCGCAGAGCCTCTACAGCAGCCCGTGGACGGGCGGCTGGTGGCGCCTGCGCGACGCGGTCGAGTACATGGAGACGGCGTCGCTCTCGGTGCTCGACTGGGCCGCGCGCTACAAGGAATCGCTGCTGCTGAACCGGTACCGGGCGGGCCGCCGGCAGATCGAACAGTTCAGGAACGGTCCGCCCTACGCCTTCGTGGTGCCGCAGCAGCAGCGCGACCCGGTGGCCGCGGTGGAGCTGCTTCGCCGGCTCGCGTTCCAGGGCGTGCGCGTGTCCCAGATGACGACGGCGGCCGCCATCGACGGCGTGTCCTACGACGCCGGCAGCTGGGTGATCCCCATGGACCAGGAGTTCGCGGAAACGGCGCGCCAGGTGCTCGAAGCCCAGACGTATCCGGAGCTCCGCGAGTCGCCGGACGGCCCGCTCGAACAGCCCTACGACGCCGCGGGCTGGACGCTCCCGTACCAGATGGGCGTGCGCGTGTCGGCTGCCACGACGCCGCTCTCGCCCGAGGCGAAGGCGGCCCTCTCGCCCCTGGGCGGGACGCCCACCGCGACAGCCGCGCCGACGCCCTACGTCACGGGCACCGTGGATCGCTCACCCTTCGACAGCCTGCCCGGCCTGGGGTTCGACGCGAACCCGGTCGCCGCCGCGATCGTGCCTCCGGCGGGGAAGGCCACGGGCACGGGCCCGGTGCTGCTCGTCGACCCTGCCCAGAACAACAGCTTCCGCGCCGTGAACCGCGCGTGGAAGTCCGGCGGGACGGTCCGGTACGTGGCAGGCGCGGCGGGCAAGGGCGCCCGTTATGCGCTGTCGGGCCTGCGCGAGCCGGAACTCGCCGACATCGTGTCGTCGCTGGCCCTCCAGGCGGAGCGCGCGGCGAGCGCCGCGGGCCCCGACGTGAAGGCGTCGCGGATCGGCCTGTACCGCCCGTGGATGCCCAGCATGGACGAGGGCTGGACGCGCTGGGTGCTCGAGCAGTACGGGTTCGCGTTCGTGAACCTCACGCCCGCCGACTTCCACGCCGCCACGCCGCTCTCGGATCGCGTGGACGTGGTCCTCATCGCCGACGAGGCGCGGGGCCTGATGGACGGCTACGCGCAGGGGGCGGTGCCGCCGCAGTACGTGGGCGGCCTGGGCACCGAGGGCGTGCGGGCGCTGGATGCGTTCGTGCGCCGGGGCGGCACCCTCGTCTGCTTCAACAGGAGCGCGCTCTTCGCCATCGATCAGCTGCACCTTCCCCTCAAGAACGCCGTCGCCGGCGTGAAGCGCCAGGACTTCTTCACCGGCGGGTCCATCGTGCAGGTGGACGTGGACACGGCCCACCCCGTGATGGCGGGCATGCCGGATCGCGCGGCCGTCTTCGTGGACGGGAGCCCGGTCTTCGATCCGCAGGAGGGCTTCGCCGGCGAGGTCCTGGCCCGCTACGAGGCAGCGGGGTCGCCCCTGCTGTCCGGCTACCTCGTGGGCGAGAAGTACCTGCAGGGGAAGGCCGCCGCCGTCGCGCTTCCCGTCGGGGAGGGCCGCGTGGTGCTCCTGGGCTTCCGTCCGCAGTGGCGGGGCCAGCCGTTCGGGACGTTCCGGATCATCTTCAATGCCGTGATGAACGTGCCACACGAGGGCCGGCGATGAGCGACGTGCGACGCGATGCCGAGTACGTGCCCCTGACGAAGGACGAGTTCCGGACGCGCTTCATGGCGCGCTTCTACGATCCCGCGTTCGAGGCCGTCGCGCCGGCGCTCGAGCAGGTGTTCGAGAAGGCCTGGGACGGGTACAGCGTGTACCGCAAGTCGCCCCGGACCTCGCCGGCCGGCCCCGGGTTCGCGGATCCCGGCTACGCGCTCGCCGACGAGTGGCTGGCCGCCCGCGCCGCCATCCAGGCCGCCGAGGCCCGCCAGAAGGACGCGGCGTCGCCGACGCGCATCCTGCTGGTCAACGGCTCGACGCGGAGCCAGCACACCTGTCCCGGGGAGATCTCCAAGACGCACCGCCTCGCGGAGCACGCGCGCCAGACGCTGGACCGCCTGCCCGGGCACGAGGTGGACGTCCTGAACGTGTCGGATCTCGCCGACGAGCCCCTGAAGGTGATCTACCCGTGCAAGGCGTGCGTCTCCACGGCGCAGCCCCTGTGCCACTGGCCGTGCTCCTGCTATCCCAACCACGCGCTCGGCCAGGCCGGCGACTGGATGGCCGAGATCTACCCGCGGTGGACCGCGGCGCACGGCGTCTTCCTGCTGTGTCCCGTGCACTGGTACCAGGCGCCGGCGAGCCTGAAGCTCATGATCGACCGCCTGGTCTGCGCCGATGGCGGGAATCCCGACCCGACCACCACGCACGGCAAGGATCCGGCGCTCGCCAAGGAGGTGGAGCTGGCGGGCTGGGACTATCCGAAACACCTGGCCGGGCGCGCGTTCGCCGTCGTGGCCCACGGCGATGCGGCGGGCCCCGAGAACCTGCGCCGGATGCTCGTGGACTGGCTCACCGACATCGGGATGGTGCAGGCGGGTCCGGCGGCCGCGCTCGACACGTGGATCGGTTGGTACCGGCCGTACGCGACCAGTCACGCGGACCTCGACGCCGACACGGACCTCTTCACGCAGGTGGAGCACGCCGCTCTGAGCCTGGCCACGATGACGCGACAGCTGCGCACCGGTACTTACGTCTCGCCGAGCGCCGGTCTGCACAGCCCGCGGGAGAAGTAGCCCGGCCGTTCGCGGTCCAGCCTCTCAAGTCCGGAGGGCTCCCGGTCGAAACTCCCTCCAGGTGCGCGCCCGCGCGGGGCGCGGTACGGAGACGAGGCCGGGAGATGGGGCTGGAGGCGAGGATCGTCGCGGACGCGGTCGTCGTGCTCACGCTCGCAGGCGGTTCGAGACGATCGACGCGACGTTCGACGAGCTGTCGGCCATCCTCGACCGCGGCCCGTTCAGGTTCAGCGCGTCGTACCACCCACGCTTCGGCTGTCCGACCAGCGTCTCCATCGACTTCGAGGAGTCCTGGCCGACGACGGGCTGGGCCCGGGGGTGGACGCCTTCAGCGTCGTGCCCTGAGCCTAGCGGTCACTTCGGCGGCGCCACCGGCACCCAGCCGGGGACGACGTAGGCGTACAGCATCGCCACCACGCCCATCACCATCATCAGCATCACGCTGTGCTTGATGGTGAACCGGAACAGCCGGCTCTCGTCGTCCGACGTCATGCCCGTGGCCGCGACGGCCACGGCGATCGACTGCACCGAGATCATCTTGCCCATCACGCCCGCCGCCGAGTTCACCGACGCCGTGAGCACGGGATTCAGGCCGAGCGCGTTCGCGGTCACCACCTGCAGGTTCCCGAAGAGCGCGTTGGCGGAGGTGTCGCTGCCGGTCAGGAACACCCCGAGCCAGCCCACCACGGCGCTGAAGAACGGGAAGACCACGCCGGTCGCCGCCAGCGCCAGGCCGAGCGTGGAGGTCATCCCCGAGTAGTTCATGAGGTACGCGAGGCCGAGCATCGACGCGATCGTCAGCATCGCGAGCTTCAGCTGGCCGAACGTGGCCTTGTAGATGCCCACGAACCGGCCAGGCGACACCTTGAGGAACATCGCCGCCACGATGGTGGCCAGGAAACACGCCGTGCCCGACGCGCTGAGCCAGTTCAGGGTGAAGACCGCGCCGTAGGGCGACGGCGCTGCCGTGACCGGCGGCACGCGCGTGATGGCGTTGTGCAGGCCCCACACCTCGATGCCGTTCAGGCCGGTGGCGGCCTTGGGGAAGAACGACGGCATCAGCCCGTCGGTGAAGCGGTCGATCTGGACCTTGATCGACGGCTCGCCCCAGGCCAGTACGAAGAGCACCAGGAGCAGGTACGGCATCCAGGCCGAGACGAGCTCGCCGCCCGTGTGCTTCAGCATCGTCACCGACGCCGGCTGGTCGCCCTCGAGCCGCATGATGTTCTTCGGCTTCCACAGCTTCAGCACCGCCACCATCACGACGATGCACGTGAGCGAGCTCAGGATGTCGGTGAGCTCCGGGCCCATGACGTTCGAGACGAAGAGCTGCATGCCCGCGAACGAGACGCCGCACGCGATGATGGCCGGCAGTACTTCCGCCGCCTTCGCCCAGCCGGCCATCACGACGATCAGGTAGCCGGGGATGATGACCGAGATGAGCGCGCACATCCGGCCGACCATCGCCGAGAGTGGGAGCGCCGGCAGGCCCGTCACCGCCGACAGCGTCACGACGGGAATCCCGATCGACCCGAACGCCACCGGCGCGGTATTGGCCAGCAGGCAGATGCCGGCCGCATAGAACGGGTTGAAGCCGAGGCCCGCGAGCATCGCGCCCGAGACCGCCACCGGCGCGCCGAAGCCGGCCGCGCCTTCGATGAAGGCCCCGAACGAGAAGGCGATGAACATCGCCTGCAGGCGTCGATCGTCAGTGAGGCTGCCGACCGAGTCCTTGATGATCTCGAACTTACCCGTGTCGACCGCGAGCCGGTAGAGCATGATCGACGCGAACACGATCCAGGCGATGGGGAAGAGCCCGTAGGCGGCGCCGTAGATCGTGGAGACGACCGCCAGGTTCAGCGGCATGCCGTAGACGCCCACCGCCACGACGAAGGCCGCGGCGAGCCCGCTGAGCGCGGCCTTCCAGGTGGGCGCCCGCCAGACGCCCAGCATCAGGAAGAGCACGATGATCGGAAGCGCGGCCACCGGCGCCGAGAGCGCAAGGCTGCCGCCGAGAGGTTCGTAGTTGTGCGTCCACATAGATTTGGAGGGCCCGGAAAGTCTCGACGCTTATAGCACATGCTCCAACTCCGTGGGTCGACGGCCGTGCTAGCATTCGCCGCCGTCCCCCATGAGCACTCACATCTCTCCCGAACGGATCCTCCAGACCGGCCTGGCGTTCTGGGCCTCCAAGACCCTCCTCAGCGCCATCGAAATGGGCGTGTTCACGGAACTGTCTGCCGGCGCCGAGTCGTTCGAGGCGCTGCGCGGCCGGATCGGCCTCCACGCGCGCTCCGCCCGCGACTTCCTCGACACCCTGGCCGCGCTCGGATTCCTGACGCGCGACGGCGACCGCTACGCGAACACGGTCGAGACGAACCTGTTCCTGGATCGGCGCAAGCCCTCCTATGTGGGCGGCGTCCTCGAGATGGCCAACCACCGGCTCTACCCGTTCTGGGGGCATCTCACGGAAGCCCTGCGGACGGGCCAGCCGCAGAACGAGTTGAAGGGCGGCGGCCCCGGGATGTTCGAGACCCTCTATGCGGATCCGGCCCGGCTCAAGGAGTTCCTGGCCGCCATGACCGGCATCAGCCACGGCGCCAACATGGCGATTGCGAACGCCTTCCCGTGGAAGGACTACCGCACCTTCGTGGACGTCGGCACCGCCCAGGGCGACCTGGCGGCGCAGGTGGCGCGGGCCAACCCGCACCTGACGGGGCGGGGCTTCGACCTGCCGGAGGTGGCGCCGATTTTCGAGGAGTACGTGGCGCAGGTGGGTGTCGGCGACCGTGTGACCTTCGCGCCGGGCAGCTTCTTCGAGGTGCCGCTGCCGAAGGCCGACGTCGTGATGATGGGCCACATCCTGCACGACTGGGATCTGCCGACCAAGCGCATGCTGGTCGCGAAGGCCTTCGAGGCCGTCCCCGCCGGCGGCGCCTTCATCGTGTACGAGTCGATCATCGACGACGACCGCTCGAAGAACGCCTTCGGCCTCATGATGAGCCTGAACATGCTCATCGAGACGCCCGGCGGGTTCGACTACACCGGCGCCGACTGCATGAGCTGGATGCGCGACGCCGGCTTCACCAGCACGCGGGTCGAGCCGCTCGTCGGGCCGGATTCCATGGTGATCGGCATCAAGTGACCGCGTCGCGGACCTGATGGTCCGCGGACCGGGCACGCGGCGTCAGGAGCACGATGTGACCAGGAAGGCCGTTCTGCTGCTGTGCGCGGCGACCGCGTACGCTGTCGGCTTCCAACCGACGGCGTGGCTTCGCGATGCGGTGCTCGCGTCATTTGGGAATCCCGCCTACCGGGGCGTCTGGATCCTCATTCCGCACGTCTTTCTCTATTCCACGCTCAGCGCGCTGACGTGCCTGCTCCTGTGGCTCGGGTTGATTCGCGTGGGATGGCTCGAGGCGATGCCGTTCGGCGTCACGAGAGGCGCCCTCGTGTGGGGCCTCGCCGGAGGCGCCGTGACGGCCGGCGCGACGTTCGCGGTCTTCGCGGCGACGCAACCCGGAGCGATCCATCCGCCGCGCGTCGACCTCTGGCTCGCGGCAGCCAACCTGTTCTCGAACTTCTACGAAGAGTTCGTCTACCGGGGATTCCTGCTGGCGGCGTTGACGGCGGTCCTCGGCGCCTGGCCCGCGGCGGTGCTGTCGAGCGTGGCGTTCGGCGCCACCCACGTGCAGTACCCGCTGGCGTTCCAGGCGTTCATCGCGGTCTTCGGCCTGCTGTGGTGCTGGCTCGTGAAGCGGACCGGAAGCCTCTGGTCCGCGTGGATCGCCCACATGGCCCTCGATTGGCTGGCGGACCCCTTCATCGGGTAGCCGACCACGCCCCGGACGGCGAGCCGCGTGGTACCCTCCCTGCGAACCGATCGAGGGGGTTCCGTCACCGCGCGCGAGTCGCTACCATCGTCAGCGCATCCGCCGTCATACGCGCATTCACCACGAGCCCGCCGATGATGCACCCGCGAAGGATTGCCGCCCTCCTGTCCTTGCCGCTGACCGTCGGGCTGTCGGCGCAGGCGCCGCCGAGCGGCCTGACGCGGCTGCTGGAGTCCGAGCTGGCGCGGTTTCCGGCCAGAACCGGCGTCTACGTCAAGCACCTGGGCACTGGCGAGGAGGCATCGGTCCGCGGCGACGAGTCGTTCAGCAGCGCCAGCGTCATCAAGATCCCCATCCTGATTCGCGCCTTCCAGCTCGCCGACGAGAAGGCGCTCGACCTCGGTGAACGGGTGGAGATCCGCCGCGCCGACCTTCGCGACGGCAGCGGCATCTTCCAGTTCCACGATCCCGGCGGCACGCCGACGTTGCGTGACCTGCTCACCGAGATGGTGATCACCAGCGACAACACGGCTACCGATCTGATGGTGCAGCGCGTCGGTGGCGTCGCGGCCCTGAACGCGTGGCTCGCGAGGAGCGGTTTCACCCGCACGCGGATGATGAATCGCGGGCATGAATACCGCCAGAAGCTGCTCGCGCTCATCGACCCGGCCTTCGCGGCGCTGACGCCGGAGGAAACCACGGGGCTGCAGTACGCGTCGCAGGACAACCCCCTCTTCGATCTCTATGCCGACCTCTTCACGGGGCCGCGCGCGGCGTGGGTCGCCACGATGCGCGATCCCGCGAACCGCCGGAGGCTGGCCGGCCTCCGCAACCGCCTCACCGTGGAGGACCCCGCGTACTGGCTGGGCGACATGACGCCGCACGAGACCGGCCGGCTGCTCGAGGCCATCGAGGGCGCCACGCTCACCTCGAACGCGAGTGCCTCCGCCATGAAGGCGATCCTGAGCCGGCAGCAGGCCGGCAGCCGGCGCCTGCCGCACTTCCTGACCGTGCCCGTGGCCCACAAGACGGGCGACAGCGGGGTCATCGCCAACGACGTGGGACTTGTGACGGCGCGGTCGGGCACGATCGTGATCTCGGTCTTCGTCAACGGCATCACCGGCCCGTACGGCGACACCGAGGACCGGATCGGCCACCTCGCCCGCCAGATCGTCGACTACTTCGACGGGGCGCCGCCGGCGCCTCCGGCGCCGCGGCCGCTGCCCGCCTTCGACCGCGCGGTACTGCTCGAAACCACGAGCGAGACCTCGGCCAACGTCAGCATCGGCGACCTCAACGGCGACGGACACGCCGACATCGTGCTGGCCAAGGGGCGCCACTGGCCCCTCGTGGACCGTGTGCTGATCGGCGACGGTCGTGGCGGCTTTCCAGCGGCCTTCGACCTGGGCCGCGCGTCCGACCGGTCCTACTCCGGCCATCTCGTCGACCTCGACCGCGACGGCGACCTGGATGTCGTCATCAGCAACGACGACCCGGACCCGAAACTGGTGTACCTCAACGACGGCACTGGACACTTCCAGCCGGGATCGCAGTACGGCCGGCCGGAGTGGTCGACCCGCAACGCCACCATCGCCGACGTGAACGCCGACGGCCTGCCCGACATCATCGTGGCGAACCGTACCGGCAGGACACCCGGGGCGAACTACATCTGTCTCAACCGGGGCCGTGGGCGGTTCGACGGGAACTGCGTGCGGTTCTCCGCCGAGTCGGCGACGACGATCGCGGCCGCCGACATCACCGGGGACGGCCTGGTGGACCTGGTCGTACCCCACCGCGACGGCGGCCAGAGCCACGTCTACGTCAACGCCGGGAACGGCACCTTCCCGGCGTCGGCGCGGCTGGCGTTCGGGCCTGCCACCGCCCATATCCGCATGTCGGCCGCGGCCGACCTGAACGGGGACGGCCGGCTGGATCTCGTGACGATCGACGAGAAGACGGGCGTAGCCGTCTACTTCGGTGAGATCGGCGGGCGCGTGTCTGCGGCCGTGCCGATCGGGCTCGGGGACACGTCGCCGTACGCGCTGGCGCTCGCCGACCTCGACGGCAACGGCACGACCGACCTGGTCGTGGGCTACATCGAGGCACGTCCCGCCGTGTTCTTCAACGACGGCTCCGGCCGCCAGTTCACGCCCGTGCCGTTCGGCGACGACAGGGGCACCGCCTACGGCATCGCCGTGGCGGACGTCGACGAGGACGGCCGCCTCGACATCGCGCTGGCGCGGTCCGAGGCGCCGAATGTCCTCTACTTCGGCGGCGCGGCGGCGGCGCGCGGCCGCTGAAGACTTCGGCCACCAACCTTCCAGGGGAGACACGATGAACCCGTTCACTCGATCGACCGCCTCGCGGGGTTCACTGCTGACGATGACCGCGGCCCTCGTGATCGCGGCCGCCGGCTACGCGGCCGGCCAGCAGAGCAGGGCCCCCGCGCCGCTGCGCCGCGTGATTCAGCCCGGCAACTACAAGCCCACGCCGTCGCCGCTCGTGCCCGGCATCCTCGTTGGAGACACGCTCTATCTGTCCGGCAGCACCGGGGGCGATCCTGTCTCGGGCCAGCTCGTGGCCGGAGGTCTCGAGCCGGAAATGAAGCAGATCATGACCAACGTGCAGATGGTGCTCGCCGCGGCCGACATGTCGCTGGGCGACGTCGTGGCCGTCACGGCCTACCTGGCCGACATGGGCGACTACGCCAGATTCAACGAGCTCTACCGGTCGTACTTCCCGAATGGCGACTACCCGACGCGCTCCACCGTGGCCGTGAAGGAGCTGGCGCGCGGAGCTCGCCTCGAGATCACGATGACGGCCGCGCGGAGCAGGTAACCGGCGGCACGTCGCTGCCGCCTGAGGAGCGATCCATGACTCGAATCCGTCTCGCCGTGGTGGTCGCCCTGTCGGTCGTGTCGGCCCGGCCGCTGTTCGCTCAGCCGCCCGCGCCAGCCAACCCGCTGTGGCACGAGCAGAAGGTCAAGAACTACCTGCCCCACATGACCTCGCCTGAAGTGCGCGACCTGCTGACGCGCACCGACATGGTGATCCTGCCGATGGCCTCGCTCGAGCAGCACGGGCTGCAGGGGCCCATCGGCACCGACTTCCTGAGCGGCCTCGAACGGGCCAAGCTCATCGCGCAGAAGACCGACGTGCTCGTGGCGCCCATCCTGTTCCCGGGCAACTCGCCCTATCACTCGGCCTTCGCTGGCACCATCTCCCTGCCCGCCGAGACCATCCAGCTCGTGTTCTTCCAGGCCGCCCAGAGTCTCATCGCCCAGGGCTTCAAGCGGTTCCTGATTCTGAACAGCCACGCGGGAAACGCCGCCATCGCCCAATACGTCGTGGACCGCATCAACCAGGAGACGCCAGGCATCGCCGTGGAACTCGATGCCGCCGCCCAGCCCTTCCTCACCCGGGCACCCCGGCAGGAACCACGCGCGTTCGATCGGCATGCCGGCGTCAGCGAGACCTCGCGGTCGCTCTACCTCACCCCCTCCCTCGTGAACCTCGGAGCCGGCCGCACGGCGCCGCTCACGCTGCCGCCGCATCTCCAGAAGATGCTGCCGGACGTCGTGGCCGGCGATCCGACGGCCACCCGGGTCTTCCTGGCCGAGGCGCTCAAGTCCGAGAAGACGGGCAAGGGCACGTCGACGCGCGAGATGACCGAGACGGGCGTGTGGAGCGCGCTCGACGTGAAGGCGGCCACCGCCGAACGCGGCCGCGAGGAAACCGACGCCTCGGTGAACGCCGCGGTGGCCTTCATCGAGCGCTGGAAGGAACTGCGGCCGCTCGGCGCGAAGTAGGAGCACGTCCCCAGGCGGTCGGCGCGCGCGAAGGGGCCAGCGCGCGATTACCCGGGCTGCCCGTCCGCCCGGGTCTCGAGCACCACACGCGCCTCGGCGCGCCGCGCGATCTCGCGAATCATGCCGCCGAACACCAGGCCGTGTATCGGGTAGATGCCGTACCAATAGACGAGGCCGAACAGCCCGTGCGGCGCGAAGAACGCCGTCTGGGTGATGAGCGTCGTGCCGTCGTCCTGCGCGCGTGCCTGGAATTCCAGCCAGGCCCGGCCGGGCACCTTCATCTCCGCCCGCAGCCGCACCAGCCGGCCGGGCTCGACGGCTTCGACCCGCCAGAAGTCCACCGCATCGCCGACCCTCAGCTGGTGGGGATGCCGGCGGCCCCGCCGCATGCCCACCCCGCCCACCAGGCGGTCGAGGAACCCGCGCAGCTGCCAGGCCCAGTTCAGGCTCAGCCACCCGGTGGCGCCGCCAAGACCGCTGAACACCTCGAAGGCGCACTCCGGCGGCGCGTGCACCGTGATCTGGCGCCGCTCCAACATCATGCCGTCCTGCGTCGTGAGCACGACGGGCTCGGAGGCGAGATGGCTCGAGGCGAGGGCGTCCGACCACGCGGTCTCGACGTTCTTGGCGTCGAACTTCGAGAGCGCCAGCCGCACGGCCTCCACGTAGCCGATCGGCACGATGCCCGGGAACACCGCGCGGGCGTTCGCGTCGCGCACGACGACCTCGTTGCGCAGGCCCTCGATGAGGGGCCGGGCGATGGCCGCGGGCACGGGCGTGACGAGATGGACCCAGTAGGACGACAGCCGCGGCGTCAGGAACGGCACGGGCAGCAGGCACCGCCTGAGGCCGCGCTCCCTGGCGTAGCCCGTCATCATCTGGCCGTAGGTGAGCACATCGCGGCCGCCGATTTCGACGATCTGCCCCGTCGAGGCCGGCGTGCTGAGGGCCTCGATCAGATACGCCAGGACGTCACGAATCGCGATCGGCTGGATCTTCGTGTACACCCAGCTCGGGCAGACCATCACCGGCACGCGCTCGGTGAGGTAGCGAATCATCTCGAACGACACCGAGCCCGATCCCACGATCACGGCGGCCCGGAACTCCGTCACGGGCACCCCCGCGCCGGCGAGCGCGCTGCCGGTGTCCTGGCGTGAGCGCAGGTGCTCGGAGAGCTCGCCGGTGGCATCACCCAGCCCGCCGAGATAGATGATGCGCGCCACGCCGGCCGCCGCGGCCGCCTCGCCGAACGCCCGCGCGGCCCGGATGTCGCGATCGTGGAAGTCGGGACCGGCCCCCAGGCTGTGCACGAGGTAGTAGGCGACCTCGACTCCGGTCAGCGCCGGCACGAGCGAGGCCGGTTCGAGCACATCGCCCCGCACGACCTCCACCTCGGCCGCCCACGGGCGTCCCTGCACGCGCGCCGGATCGCGGACCATGCAACGCACCGCATGACCGCGCGCCAGCACCTGGGGCACGAGCCGGCCGCCGACATAGCCGTTGGCGCCCGTGACCAGAATCCGCACACGGTTTGGACGCTCCGCCGATGTGGGACGGTCCGCGGACGTGACACGGCAGCCACCATTGCCGGCGCCGTGACACGGGACAGGATCTGACGGCGAGGGCGCGTGCTCGCGCCCGTCGATCCGTTGCGCTACCTCCGCTCGAAGACGACCTTGCCGTCGAAGATCGTGTAGGCCACGGCCACGTCGGACTTCGACGGGATCGGCGCGGCCGTGATGTCCGTGGTCAGCACCACGATGTCGGCCAGCTTGCCGGGCTCGAGCGTGCCCTTCCGTTGCTCGTCGAACGACGCGTACGCGGCCCAGCGCGTGTAGCCGGCCAGCGTGTCGTCGATGGACAGGCGCTGGTCCTCGGCGCCCTCGGCCTTCACGCGCGTGGACGCCAGCCAGATGCCCTGGCCGGCCTCGAGCGGCGCCACGGGCCAGTCGCTGCCGAAGGTCAGCCGGCCCCCCGCCCGCATGATGCTGCCCCAGGCCCAGGCGCGGGTCGTGCGCTCGGGACCGATCGCGTCGGGCCACGGGCCCTTCGGCACGGCCTGGTTCACGTCGCCCAGCGGGACGTGCCACGGCTGCTGCGACGCGATGACGCCGAGCTGGCCGAAGCGCGGGATGTCTTCGGCCGCGATGGCCTCGATGTGCTCCAGGCGATGGCGCCGGCCCCGCGCGGGCGCCGGGTTGGCCTTGGCCGCGGCCTCGAACGCGTCCAGCGACATCCGGATGGCCCGGTCGCCGATGGCGTGGATCTGGATCTGCCAGCCGCGCCTGTCGAACATGGCGACGATGCGGTTCATCTCCTCGGCCGTCATGTTCGGCGTGCCGGCGCTCCTGGTGCCCACGTAGGGCGCCAGCATCGCCGCCGTCTTCGCCTCGATCACGCCGTCGGCGAACATCTTCACGATGCCCGTGCGTACGGTGGGGTCGTCGCCGTACTGCTTCCAGGCGGCGTCCATCACGTCGGCATCCGCCTCGCTGATGCCGGGCACGCCGCGGGTGGCCAGGTACGCCCGCACCGTGAGCTGGCCGGCGTGCCGCACCTCGTCGTAGAGCGCCATGTCGGCCAGGCTGGTGCCGGCGTTCTGGATGCTCGTGACGCCGAGCCGGTTCGCCTCGGCGACGGCGGCCCGGAGCGCGGCCCGGCGATCGTCGGGCGTCTCCTTGGGCATGACGGCGTCCACGAGCCCCTGGGCGGCCTCCTTGAGATGTCCCGTGGGCTCCCCGGTCCTCGGGTCGCGGACGATGACGCCGTTCACCGGGTCCCTGGTGGACTTGGTGATGCCCGCCAGCTTCAGCACCGCCGAGTTCACCCAGATGCTGTGGCCGTCGTAGCACTCCATGACCGCGGGCCGATCCGGGACGACGGCATCCAGCTGGGCCGTGGTGGGACTGGCGCCCGGAAAGGGCGTGTACAGCCAGCCGCGGCCGCGAATCCACACATCGGCCGGCTGCTTCGCCGCGAACGCGCGGATGGCCGACTGCACCTCGTCCAGCGTGGTCAGGCCCGCGAGGTCCACCTGCCCCAGCGCGAAGCCGCCCTCGATGAAGTGCACGTGCGAGTCGTTGAAGCCCGGCGACACGGTGGCGCCCTTCGCGTCGATGACGCGGGTGGCGGGGCCGGCCAGCGCCTTGATCTCGTCCGTCGTGCCGAACCGCAGGATGGTGTTGCCCTTCACGGCGACGGCCTCGGTCGAGGTGTTCGCCTCGTCGGAGACGTGGACGCGTCCGTTCAGGATCACGAGATCGGCGGCGTCGGCAGCAGCCGGCGCCTGAGACTGGCCGCAGGCCGCGGAGAGGATGGCGAGGACGAGGGCGAACGACGTGCGAGGCGACATGGCGATGCTCCGATCGGCGCCGCCCGGCGAACCCCGTCGAGACGGCGCCCCGGCAAAGGTATCAGGCCGGACGGTTTCGTGCTAAGGTCCGGCCGGGTACGCTCCGATGCGTCTGGCGTGGCTCGTCCTCGCGGCCGGCAGTGTCGGGGTCCTTCCGGCCGGCCAAGCCTCGTCGATCGACGTACCGGTCGGCGAACTGCGCGTCCATGGCCTCGACGCCGCCGACTGCGACATCTGGCGCACCGTGGAGCACGTCGCGAGGTTCTCGGGCGTCAGGGTGGGATTCGAACACGCGCGCAACTGCGCGCCGGACGGGCGGAGCCGGAGCGCTGCCGGCCAGGTGCTCACGATGGACGGATGGACCCCGCGCCAGGCCTTCGACTACGTCGTGCAGCAGCGGCCGGCGTTCTCGTGGCGGCTCGTCGAGGATGTCGTGGTGATACGCCCGGACACGGCATGGTCGGAGCCCGGGAACGTCCTGGACCGCCCGGTCGCGCCATTCGACCTCCGGCACGAGCCCCCGCATCTCGCACTGCACGCGCTCCTCGCGGCCGCAAGGCCGTCACTCTATCTCGACCACGCGGACGCACGGACGTCCTATGCCTCCCCGGCTCCACTGCGGGCGCCGGCGGTCTCGATCGATACCCCGATCGACGTCCGGTTCCGTGGCGGCACGTTGCTGCAGGCACTCAACGCCGTCGCGAAGCCGAGTGGCGCCACCTGGGAGCTGGGTTACTGGGGGAAACCGCACGTCGCCCTGTATGCGCCGGACTACGACGGCGGCATGACCGGGCTCTCGATGCGCGCGCCGTAAGCTGGCTCGTTGGCCGCCACGGCGCACCTCACCGCGCTACACTTCGTCGCGATGCCGAGCCTCGGACTGCTCGCGCTGCCATCGCTCGTGGGCGTCGGCGCGAGCCTCGCGATCGCCTGGCTGGCGTGGCAGCGGCGGCCGCGTCCGACCTGGCCGTACATGATCGCGCTCGGCCTCGCGGTGGCCTGGTGGTGCGCCGGACAATCCGTCTGGGTCCTCGTCGGCCGCCCCGGAGTGCGGATGCTGGCCGCGAAACTGCAGTATCTGGGGATCACGACGGCGCCCGTCTGCTACGTGCTGCTCGCGGGCGCCTTCACGCTGCCGCCGCGCTGGCTGCGCCCCCTGGCGTCGGCCCTGTTCGTCGTGCCCGCGATCACGCTGCTGCTCGTGGCCACGAACGACACGCACGCGCTCATCTGGCGCCAGTTCGACCCCATCCCCGGGCAGGCCCGGGCCGCCATCGTCTACGGGCCGTGGTTCTCGGTCCACACGGTGTACAGCTACGCCCTGGCCATCGGGGGCACGGTGCTGCTGGGGATGAAGTTCGCGGCCTCACCGCACTACCGTCCCCAGCTGGCGCTGGCCATCGGCGGTCCGATGGTCGTGCTCGGCGGGAATCTTCTCCAGCTCACGAGGGGCGCGTCCCTGCCGCTCGACCCCACGCCGAGCGCCTTCGCCGTCAGCTTCGCCGCCATCGCGTGGGCGGTGCTCCGTCACAACTATCTGGACCTGGCGCCCGTGGCGAGGAGCGTCACCGTCGAGGGCTTGATCGATGGCGTACTGGTGACCGACCAGGCCGGTCGCATCGTGGACGCGAATCCGGCCGCCCGCGCGCTCATCGGCCAACCCGCGGCAGCCATCATCGGCCGCGGGCTCGGGGAGCTGCTGCCGGCCGTCGGCGATCTGCGCTCCGGCGAGACGCGGGAGGTCCGTCTGGGCCACGACCGCCGGATCGAGGCGCGGATGTCGCCCGTCGCCTCCGGTGACGGCGATCTCGCAGGGCGCGTGCTCGTGCTGCGCGACGTCACCGCCGAGCGCGAGGCCCAGGATCGGCTCGTCGCCGCGCAGGCGGCGCTCCACGAGTTGAACCGCGAGCTGGAGCGCCTGGCGCACACCGACGCGCTCACCGGGCTCGCGAACCGGCGCCTGCTCATGGCGCGGCTCGACGAGGAGTGGTCACGGGCTCGGCGACGCGGCCGGGACGTGTCCCTGCTGATGATCGACATCGACCACTTCAAGACCGTGAACGACACCCACGGCCACCTCACCGGCGACCGCGTCCTCGCGGCCGTCGGCCGTGCGTTGCTCGGCCAGCTCCGGGGATCCGATGCCGCCGCCCGCTACGGCGGCGAAGAGCTGGCCGTGCTGCTGCCCGAGACCGACCCCGGGGGAGCGCTCGAGGCGGCGCAGCGGATTCGACACACGCTGGCGGCCCTCAGGCACCATGACGACGCCGGAGGCGACGTGCCCGTCACCCTGAGCATTGGCGTCGCCACGATCCGGGCCGACGACGGCACGGCGCAGGATCTGCTGTCGCAGGCCGACGCCGCGCTCTACCATGCGAAGACGACCGGCAGGGACGGCATCGCGCGCGCGACGGCCGGCGGCTTCGAGCGCCTGCCCTGACGGGTCGCCATGGGGACACGATGACCGACGACACGACGCGCTTCGATCCGCAGGAGGGACTGGCCGTGCTCGAGCGGACGCCGGCCACCTTCCGGGCGCTCCTGGCCGGCCTGCCGGACGCGTGGACGAGCGCCGACGAAGGCCCGGAGACGTTCAGTGCCTTCGACAACGTCGGCCACCTGATCCACGGCGAGCGGACGGACTGGATTCCGCGCGCCCGCATCATCCTCGGTCAGGGCCCCACCCGTCGCTTCGAGCCGTACGACCGGTTCGCCCAGCAGCGCGAGAGCGCCGGCAAGACGCTGGCGCAGCTCCTCGACGAATTCGACGACCTCCGGGCCGCGAACGTGGCCACGCTCCGCGGCTGGCAGCTGACGGGCGCCCAGCTCGACCTGCGGGGCGAGCATCCGGCCCTCGGGACCGTCACGCTCCGGCAGTTGCTCGCCACGTGGGTGGCGCACGACCTGGGCCACCTGGCGCAGACGGCGCGGGTGATGGCCAAGCGCTATCGCCAGGCCGTCGGTCCGTGGCGGCAGTACCTGCCCATTCTCGATCGCGGCCCGGGAGCTTCCTGACGATGGAGCGGGTGCTCGTCAGCGCGTGCCTCCTCGGCCACGCCGTCCGCTACGACGGCCGCGACAAGAAGGCCGACGACGGCACGCTGGCCCGGTGGGTTGCCGAGGGCCGGGTCGTGGCGGTCTGCCCGGAGGTGGCCGGTGGGCTCGCCGTCCCGAGGCCGCCCGCGGAGGTCGAAGCCGGCGCCGGCGGCGATGCCGTCCTCGCCGCGTCCGCCCGCGTCATCGCCGTGAACGGCGACGACGTCACCACGGCCTTCGTGCATGGGGCCACGCACGCGCTCCAGCGCGCGCGAGACGAGCACATCCGCGTGGCCGTGCTCAAGGAGGGCAGTCCTTCCTGCGGATCGTCGTACTCCTACGACGGCACCTTTTCCGGCACGCGTGTGGACCGGCCTGGCGTCACGACCGCGCTCCTGCGACGGCAAGGCGTGCGGGTGTTCAGCGAACACGAGTGGGCCGAGGCCGATGCCTTGCTCCGCGCGCTCGACGGCGCGGACGCCGAGGCCGCGCCTGGGGAACCCCGGTGAGGCGAGCTCGTGGCCAGGAGGTCGCGCCAGGACCATGACCGCGCACATCACCCGGCTGACCCCAGCCGATGCCGCACTGGCGCGTGAGACGTTCCTCACCATGGCCGCGGTGTTCGAAACCGACGCCGAACCGCTCGGCGACGACTATCTGGCCCGCCTGCTGGAGCGCGAGGACTTCTGGGCGCTGGCGGCCGTGGACGGCCCGGCCGTGGTGGGCGGCCTGACCGCGCACGTGCTGCCCATGACCACGTCGGAGACCCGCGCGCTCTTCATCTACGACCTGGCGGTCGTGCCCGACCGCCAACGCCACGGCATCGGCCGGCGCCTCGTCGAGGAGGTGCGCGCGCTGGCCCTGTCGCAGGGGATCGACGACGTCTTCGTCCCGGCGGAGAACGAGGACACGCACGCCCTGGCGTTCTATCGTGCGCTCGGGGGCACGCCCACGGCCGCCACGTTCTTCTCCTTCCCGGCGCCGGCCGGGAGGTCCCGCGAATGAGTGCCGACGCTGCCCCGAGGGCGAGCGTCCGGAGGTTCCCATGACCGTCGTCCAGTGTCTCCGCTGCCCGGCCATCTCCGCCGCCGCCGCACTCGCGCTCCTGACGCCGGCGGTGGCGACCGCCCAGGCCCCGGCCACGCTCGCCGCCGTGGACCGCGCCATGGAGGCCTACCGCCTCGACGCGCACATCCCCGGGATGGTCTGGGGCATCGTCAAGGACGGGCGGCTGGTGCACGTGAAGGGCGCCGGCATCCAGGATGTCGAGTCGAAGCGGCCTGTCACGCCGGACACGCTGTTCCGCATCGCGTCCATGACCAAGGCGTTCACTGCCCTGTCCGTCCTGAAGCTGCGCGACGACGGCAAGCTGGCGCTCGACGCGCCGGCCGAGACCTACGTGCCCGAGCTGAAGGCCCTGCACTATCCCACCGACGACTCACCGAAGATCCGCGTGCGCGAGCTGCTCACCCACACCGCCGGCTTCGTCACCGACGATCCGTGGGGCGACCGGCAGACGCCGCTGCCCGAGGCCGACTTCACGAAGTTCCTGTCCGGCGGCGTGCCGTTCACCAGGCCCCCAGCGACGGCGATGGAGTACTCCAACCTCGGGTACGCCCTCCTCGGCCGCATCATCGCGAACGTCTCGGGCCAGCCGTACGACGAGTTCGTGCAGCAGACGCTGCTCCGGCCCCTGGGCATGACGTCCACCAGCCATCACGTCACCTCCGCCCCGGCGGAGCGTCGAGCGCTCGGCTACCGCTGGGAGGACGACCGCTGGACGCTCGAGCCCACGATGGCGCACGGCGCCTTTGGCGCGATGGGCGGCATCCAGACGAGCGCGAACGACTATGCGAAGTGGATCGCGTTCCTGCTCCAGGCCTGGCCCGCCAGGAACGGCGCCGAGACGGGCCCCGTCCGCCGCTCCAGCGTGCGCGAGCTGGCCCAGGGCGCGAACTATCCGGCCGTGCGTCTCCGGCCCGGGTCCACCGGACGCGACGCCTGCCGCGAGGCGTCCACCTACGCCATGGGCTTCTACGCGGCCGCCGACTGCGAGCTCGGCCTCACGTTGAGCCACGGCGGCGGCTATCCCGGCTACGGGTCGCACGTGCTCCTGCTGCCGGACTACGGCGTCGGCATCTTCGCGTTCGCCAACCGGACGTACTCGGGTCCGCGGACACCCGTCTGGGACGCCGCCGTCGAGCTCCTTCACGCCGGCGACCTGGTGGCGCCCGCCGCTGCCGTGAGCGGGCCGCTCGCCGCCGCCTACCGGTGGGCGGCCGCGATCTACGGGGCCGGCTCGATTTCGGCGGCCGGCGACGTCCTGGCCGTGAACGTCCTGATGGATCGCGATGCCGCGCACTGGGCCCGCCACCTCGCGGCGGTGAAGGCTGCGGCCGGCGCGTGCGACACCACCGCGCCCGTGCGGCCGACCGGCGCCTTGTCCGGCGACTTCACCTGGACGTGCGCGACCGGCCGCGTGCGGGGCTCGGTGCTGCTCGCGCCCACCACGCCGCCCACGCTCCAGGCCCTGTCGTTCGAGCGCGTGGCGCCGTGAGGCGCGGCGGCCGATCCGGAGGCGCCATCCCGAGCCCGTGCGGGCAGCGCTACGACGCCGGTACGCGCAGGACGGCCGTGGTGTTCCGCTTCGGCACGTTGCCGACCGGGATCCGCGCCACTTCCTTGAGGGCCACCGCATCGACGACGAAGACCATGTTGTCGCCGGCCGCCGCCACGTAGAGGTACTTGCCGTCCGGGGTGAAGGTGACCCACTCGGGATGCTGGCCGACGAACACGCGGCCCACTTCTTTCAGGTCCGGAAGGCTGTGCACGTAGGCGTAGCCGTAGACCTTGCTCGTGGACCACAGCCGCGTGCCGTCGGGTGACACGGCCAGACCGTGCGCGGGCGCGCCCTGCAGGCCGTCGGTGTGCGGGTGCTCGCCCTCGATGGCCGGGTGCTCGACGCGGGCCGTCTCCTTGCCACTCGCGAAGTCCACGGCCACGAAGCCGTGGAAGTCCGAGAGCTGCACGATGATGCGGTCGGTGGAGCCGTCAGGCTTCGTCGTGAACGCCATCGGCCGGATCCCGGCCGACAACGGGATCGTGCGCGACAGCGTGTCGGTGGCCGTGTCGATGATGCTGATCGTCTTCTCCGGGATCGAGCCGGCCACGGCCCACTTTCCGTCCGGCGTGACGTACACGTTGTGGATGCCGCCCTTCGTCGGGACGGTCTTCACGTGCTTCAGGGCGACGGTGTCGATCACGTCGACCGCGCCCGGGGCCTGCGCAATCGCGACGTACACCTTGCGGCCGTCCTTCGAGACCGCGACGTTGTTCGGCCGTCCGCTGAGCGGGACCCGCGCCGTGATGGCCAGCGAGGGCATCGCGACGACGTCGAGCGTCTCGCGCACCTCGTTCGAGATGTAGAGCCGCGAGCCGTCCGGTGCGCTGGTCACGCCGTGGGGAATCTCCACGCCCTTGAGAATCTGCGTGACGCGATTCGTCGCCGGGTCGATGAGGTGCGCGCCGTCGCCGGCTGCGTTGGTCTGGACGATGCGAACGGCGGTGCCGGCCGGCAGGCCCGCCGGCGCCGCGGTCGGGAACGTGGCGGACCCGCGGACCCAGGCGGACATCGCCTGCCATTCCGGATTGGTCTGGGTGAGCCAGTGCTTGCCGCCGCCGTGGAAGGCATCCCCGCCCGCGGCGCGATCGAGCGGATGCGTCAGGAGGCGGCTCTCCATCGGGACGCCGGGCTTCACCAGCCGCCTCACCATGTCGAAGTTCTTCTTCGTGTCGTCCGCGGACCAGGACGACGCGCCCTCGGCGAGCGGCTGCAGCCGGAAGGCCGTGCCGACTTTGCCCGTGTGGCACGTGGCGCACGTCATGAGCCCGTCGCGCTTCGCCGTGAAGATCGGCTGGACCTTCGACGCGAACACGGCCATGTCGAGCGCGGGACTCTGAGCGGCGGCGCCGGCGGCGGCGAGGTGGCCGGCCAGGACGGCCAGGCCGAGCGTGTGGAGCGACGGCGTGCGGGTCATCGCGGGTCCTCCTGGTGGCTGGAACGGCGAGGAGTGTAGCAGTCCGTCGCGCGGGGCGTCCCCGATCCCGTGCGCGGAACTCCGCGTCCGCGGCCGTCTCAATCCGGCGGGTGACCGGCGGTCCGCCAGGAGTCTGGCTGTGCCAAGACATCCGAATTTCCGCGATTTTCGATTGACCGTGAGCTGGCGCTACCTCGACACTATGGCGCTCTTTCCCAGCAACACGTCGACCGCCAGTCCCCGGCGCCGATAGGGGAGTGGCGTGCCGTTTCCACGAGTGGAGTCGGGCATGTCTCTCCCCCGGAGTCTGCAGTCCGCGCTGATGGTGTTCGTGGCTGGCGCCTCGCTGGCCGCCCAGGCTCTGACCGGTCCGCCGCCGGGCACCGTCGCGCGCCCCGCGCCCGACCGTCATCCCGGCGCCAATCGCCGTCCGGTGGCCGACGCCGGCTCCGATCGAACGGCCGTCGTCGGAACCACCGTCACGCTTGATGGCACGCGATCGACCGACGCGGACGGCGATCGACTCACGTACCGCTGGGCCGTCGTGCGGCGTCCGGCCGCGAGCCAGGCCACGGTGTCCGACACGGCGTCGCCGGCGCCGTCGCTGATCGTCGACGTGGCCGGCACCTACGTCGTGGGTCTCGTGGTGCACGACGGCGTGGCCACGAGCGCCGCCGCCGCGGTGACGATCGACACCGCGAACTCCGCGCCGCACGCCGACGCCGGGCCCGACCAGACGGCGCGGGTGGGAGAGCCGGTGCGCCTGTCGGGGCTCGGATCGACCGACGCGGACGGCGATGCCCTGCACTACGCGTGGGCGATCCGATCGGCCCCGTCGGGATCGCGCGCGAGCCTGTCGGTTCGGCGCGGCCTCGAGACGGCGTTCGTGCCCGATCGCCGGGGGCGTTACGTGGTGCGCCTGGTCGTCTCGGACGGCGCGGCGGCGAGCCGTCCGGCCGAGGTCGTGATCGACACCGCGAACTCCGCGCCGGTCGGCCGGCCCCAGGGGCCGGCGCACGCGGCGGTCGGCACCACGGTGTCGCTCGACGGCAGTGCGTCGACCGATGTGGACGGCGACGTCCTGGCCTACCGGTGGGCGCTGACGACGGTACCCGCCGGGAGCGCGGCGACGCTGTCGGATCCCGGCGCCGTGGCTCCGGCCTTCAGCGTGGACCGCCCCGGCCTCTACGTCGCGCAGCTGATCGTGGCCGACGGCATGGCGGAGGCCGCACCGGCGACCGTTGCGATCGTGACCGGCAACGCCGCTCCCGTCGCGCGGACGCGTTCCGGCTACAGCGTGCCCGTGGGCCAGGTGGCCGTGCTGGACGGCAGCCCGTCGAGCGATCCGGACGGGGATGCCCTGGCCTATCGCTGGGCCCTCGTCTCGCGGCCCGCGGGCAGTGCCGCGACGCTGTCGGATCCGCGGACCGTGATGCCCAACCTGCTGGTGGACCAGCCGGGCGTGTACGTGGCGCAGCTCGTCGTGGACGACGGACAGGCCGAGAGTGCGCCCGCGACCATGGCCGTCTTCAACCCGCTGGCGCCTCCGGTGGCGGTGGCCGCGATCGGCAGCACGGTGGGCACCACCATCACACTCGACGGCACCGGGTCGTTCGACCCGGATGGCGATCCCCTCACGTACGCCTGGGCGCTCATCGCGACGCCGGCGGGGAGCGCGGCGGCGCTCTCGAATCCCACGTCGCCAACGCCGTCGTTCGACATCGATCGGAACGGGCCGTACGTGGCGCAGCTCATCGTGAACGACGGCACGACCAGCAGCGCGCCCGTGACGGTGAGCGTGCCGCTGACGCCGCCGCTGCTCGTGGCCAACGCGGGCCCGGACCAGGTGCTGTCGGGTCCCGGCGCGCTCGCGCAGCTGTCGGGCAGCGGCAGCGTCGGCACGACGACCTTCTCGTGGACCTTCCTCTCGATGCCCGCGGGCAGCGCGGCCGCGCTGTCGAACTCGGCCAGTCCCGCGCCGACGTTCACGGCCGACGTGGCCGGCGACTACGTGGTCCAGCTCGTGGTGGGCGACGGCGTGCTCACGAGCGCGCCCGATACCGTGGTGATCAGCACCGATCCTCCCAGCCTGGTGTTGTCGCCGAGTCCGCTCGCGCTCACGCCCGGCGGCGGCGGCACGCTGACGCTGTCCCTGCCGGCGGCCTACGCGGGATCGGGCGTCTATCCGACGATCACGCTCACGAGCTCCGATCCCTCGGTGGCGTCGGTGCCGACCACGGTGACGATTCCGCCCGGGCAGCTCGGCGTGGCGATTCCGGTCACGGGGGGTGGGGTGGGCGGGGCCGTCATCACGGCCAGCGGCGGCGCGTTCGGTCCCGGACGCGCGCTGGTGGGTGTGGGAGCGCCGATCGTCGAATGGGCGGTGGATGCCAGCGGCACGTGGGACACGCCCGCGAACTGGAGCGGCGGCGTCGTGCCGCCGGCGGGGTCGGTCGTCCTCATCGATCGGCCGGCGGGCCACTACACGGTGACCGTGAACCAGCCGACCACCGCGATCGCCGCGGTGCTCGCCACCGAGGCGGTCGTCGTGAACACGGCCTTCGCCTTCACCGGCCACGCGACCTTCGCAGGCGGCCTCGCCCTGGCGGGCACGCTCAGCGGAGGATCCGCCAGTCTCGGGGGCGTCTCCACGTGGTCCTCCGGCATCGTGGGGACGTCCACCCTCACCGTGCTGCCGGGCCAGGTGTTCAACCTCACGACGACGAGCCAGAAGGTGCTCGACGGCCCCGCCGTCTCGAACCTGGGCACGGTCACGTGGACGGGCGGCGACGTGTACCTCCAGGGCAACACGGCAATCACCAACGCAGCGGGCGCGGTGTGGAACGTGCAGGGCGACTTGACGCTGCACTCGACCAACTGCGGATCGCCGACGTTCAGCAATGCGGGGCTGCTGCGGAAGACCAGCGGGGCCGGATCGTTCCAGATCGCGAGCTGCGTGGCGATGACCAACACGGGCACGATCGAGCTGCAGAGCGGACAGTTGACGGTGGCGGCCAGCGTGGTCCTGCAGAACGTCGGGCACCTGGAGGCGGGCCCGGGGACGACGTTCAACCTGCACCTGGTGACGCTCGGGGCCGGGACGACGTTCGGCGGGAGCGGGGCGCTGGGCATGAACGGGACCACGACCGTGACGGCGCCGGTGACGCTCTCGCTGCCGACGACGCTGACGGGCACCGTGACGGGTCCGGGCGCCCTGACGCTGGCGGCGCCGATGACGTGGTCGTCGGGCATCTTCGAAGTGACGGGTGGGCTGAACGTGCCCGATGGGCAGACGCTGACGATCTCGACCACCAGTCAGAAGGCCCTGAACGGCGCGCCGCTCGAGAACCATGGGACGGTGACGTGGAGCGGCGGGAGCCTGTACCTCCAGGGCAACACGCCCGTCACCAACGCGGCCGGCGGCGTGTGGAACGTGCAGGGCGACCTGACGTTGAACTCGACCAACTGTGGATCGCCGACGTTCGGCAACGCCGGGTTGCTGCGGAAGACGAGCGGCGCCGGCACGTTTCAGATCGTGAGCTGTGTGGCGATGACGAACACGGGCACGATCGAGCTGCAGAGCGGCCAGTTCTCGGTGGCGACCAGCGTGCCGCTGAACAACCTCGGGCATCTTGAAGCCGGGCCCGGCACCACGTTCAACCTGCATCTGGTGACGCTCGGGGCCGGGACGTCGTTCGGCGGGAGCGGCTCGCTGGCCATGAACGGGACCACGACCGTGACGGCACCGGTGACGCTCTCGCTGCCGACGACGCTGACGGGCACCGTGACGGGTCCGGGCGCCCTGACGCTGGCGGCGCCGATGACGTGGTCGTCGGGCATCGTGGACGTCGCCGGTGGGCTTGCCGTGCCGGCGGGCCAGGCGCTGACGCTGCCCACGACGAGCCAGAAGGTGCTGAACAACGCGCCGCTGGCGAATGCCGGAACGGTGACGTGGAGCGGCGGGGACCTGTACCTGCAAGGCGGTGCCGCCGTCGCCAACGCGACCGGCGGCGCGTGGAACGTGCAGGGCGACCTGACGCTGAACTCGACCAACTGCGGATCGCCGACGTTCGGCAACGCGGGGCTGCTGCGGAAGACGAGCGGCGCCGGGTCGTTCCAGATCGTGAGCTGCGTGGCGATGACCAACACGGGCACGATCGAGCTGCAGAGCGGGCAGTTGACGGTGGCGGCCGCCGTCGCGCTGCAGAACCTTGGACACCTGCAGGCGGGCACCGGGACGACGTTCAACCTGCACCTGGTGACGCTCGGGGCCGGAACGACGTTCGGCGGGAGCGGCGCGCTGGGCATGAACGGGACGACGACGGTGACGGCGCCGGTCACGCTCTCGCTGCCGACGACGCTCACCGGGACGGTGACGGGCTCGGGCGCCCTGACGCTGGCGGCGCCGATGTCGTGGACCTCGGGCGTCCTGGAGGTGGCCGGTGGCCTCGACGTGGCGGCGGGTCGCACGTTGACCATCTCGACTACCAGTCAGAAGGTGCTGAACGCCGCGCCGCTCGTGAACCACAGCACGGTGGCATGGAGCGGCGGCGATCTGTACTGCAGGGCGGCGCCGCCGTGACCAACACCACCTCCGGAGTGTGGGAGGTGCAGGGCAACCTCACGCTCAACTCGAGCAACTGCGGCGCGCCGTCGTTCACCAATGCCGGGCTCGTCAGGAAGACGGCGGGTTCGGGCGCGTTCCAGGTCGTGAGCTGTGTCCTGTTCACGAACGACAGCATTCTCGAGTTGCAGACCGGGTCGTTCGTCGTGGCGACGTCGGTGAATGCCGTGAACGCCGGCCTCCTCGACGTGGGTCCCGGCACGACGATGAATCTGAACCTGATGCGCCTCGAGTCGGGCACCACGTTCAGCGGGGCCGGCACGGTCGCCCTGAACGGCACGACCGTCGTCAACACGCCCGTGTCCATGACCGTACCCGTCGTGCAGACCGGAAACACGTCGGGCACCGGCACCATCGTGCTCGACGCCCCGATGACCTGGCAGGCCGGCCTCATCGGAAACGCCGGCGGGATCGAAGTGAACGCCCCGTGGACGCTCACGATCTCCACGGCGAACCAGAAGGTGTTCGACGGCGCGCCCTTGACGAATCGGGGCACCGTGGCCTGGACCGGCGGCACGATCTTCCTGCAAGGCAACGCCGCCGTCGCCAATGCCGCCACGGGCAGCTTGGACGTGCAAGCCGGCTTGCAGCTCACGTCGTCGAACTGCGGCAGTCCGACGTTCGCGAACGCGGGACTCCTGCGCAGGTCCGGGGCCACCGGCACCTTCACCGTCGGCAGCTGCGTTGCGTTCAGCAACACCGGTACCGTGCAGCTGCGCCTCGGCGGCACCGGCGCCGGCCAGTACGACGTGCTGGCGACGGCGGGCGCCACACTGGGCGGCACGCTCGACGTGACGCTCGTGAACGGCTTCGTCCCGTCGGCGGGCAACGCCTTCGACGTCGTGACCTATGGGTCGCGCACCGGCAGCTTCGCCGTGATCGACGGACATGGGCAGACCTACACCCCGACCTACGGCGCGAACGCGCTGAGGCTCCAGGTACCGTAGCCGGTCGGCACCGCGCGGGAGTGTCCGTCGGCATCTGATGGCCGGTGCGGTGCCGGCCGGGACGTCGCGCCGATCCACCACGGCGTCAGCACGGGGATCGCTCCGCAGGGCGGGCGTGAGGCGCCGGCGCTCGCGGGCCGCGCGGTCGCGCGGGCTCGTCTCAGCCGGCCAGCCAGGGGCCGGCCATGAGCCACATCCCCCAGGCGGCGAGCCCCAGGCCTGCGGCCCGGCCGAAGGCGACGCCCCACGGCGCCAGCTGCTCGACGACGACGATCGCCGTCACCACGGCCATCCAGGCGAGGTTCATCAGGCCGAGCACCAGCGCCGTCCCCATGAGCAGCCAGCAGCAGCCGAGACAGTACGCGCCGTGCGCGAGGCCGAGGCGGAATCCGCCAGGCGGGCCGCTCCGCCATCGGGCCAGAAAGAAGCCGAGCGGGTTGCGGCAGTGCGTCAGGCAGGCGGCCTTCGATGGCACGAACTGGTAGAGGCCGGCGGCGAGGAGCGCCGCACCCCCGAAGGCGGGCGAGGCGAGGGCCGCGCGCACCGATTCGACGTGACCGGCGAGCACCTGCAGGCCGGCCATTGCGGCGCTGTAGGCGAGCCAGGCCACGAAGTAGCCGCTCGCGAAGGACGCGCCCGCCTGCCACGGTGAGGTCCGGCCCGAGGACACGAACGTCACGTACGCCGACACCCACGGGACGACGGTGGGCGTCATCATGGCGACGGCCATGGCCTGCCACATGAGCACGGCCAGACCGAATGCGGACACGCCGCTTTCGCTGGCGTGCTGATGCGGCGGGCCCAGCGACGATCCGGCCAGCGCGGCCCAGGCCGCGGCCGTGGCGACGACGGCGGCGGCGACGGGCAGGCCGCGGGTGGCGGCCGCCCGCATCACGCGACGGTCCACTCGAAGCGCGAGTGCAGTCCGTGCGTCTTCTCGGTGTGGAAGCGGATCACGCCGTCGTCGTAGTCGCTCGACCCGGTGGCGATGACCTGGGTCGAGCCGTGGATCTGGTTGAAGATGTTCTCGAAGGTCACCGGCTGCGACCGGTCGCGGCCCCTGATGTTCGATACCGAGGTCGTCGCCACGCCGGGGATGGTCGCGCGATGCGTCGTGCCGCCGTCCTCGAAGGCCACGGGCAGGTAGCGCGTGTCGAGCCATCGCGCCACGAAGCGGGCCAGCACTTCCCAGGGGCCGCCGGCCCGGCCGCGCAGGATGGCGTCGAGCGCCCGTCGCTGATCGGGGGACGCGGACTCGTCGATGACGACCACTTCGGTCCACCCGCCGTCCATCATGCGCTGGGGCGAGTCGAAGGCGACGAACGCCCGCAGGCCATCGAGCGGCACGTCGCCGTAGCGCCCGTCATCGATGCGGATGGCCCAGTAGCCGAGACACCGCTCGTGCGTGCACGCCTGGCTGAAATGCATGTGGCCCGGGCACACGACCTGGCACGTGCAGTTCTCGAACATCAGCCCCCGGGCGTGCCAGGCCGGGGTGCCTGCCGGTACGGTGTCGGGCATCAGTGCGAGCCCTCGTACCCGAGCTTGACGATGCCGGACGTCTGCCCCGACACCTCGCCGCGCGTCAGCCAGTCGAGCGAGGCCTTGAACATCAGCAGGTGATTCGATTCCCACATGGCGTTGTGCGACGAGCACGCCAGGTCGACCAGCACCTTCTCCGGGGCGCCGAGGTCGTCGTAGACGGCGCGCACGCGGTCGGGCGGCACCTGCTTGTCGTGGACGCCCGCGATCATCAGCGTCGGGATCGTGGTGCCGGCGATGGCGGCCTGGTTCCAGCCCCACGTCGTCGTCGACGGCGCGCGCCTGACGCCGGTGCCCCACGTGGCCCCCACGGGATCGGAGGCGAGCATCTCGTCCCACACCGCGTCGCGCACGGCCGGGTCGTACTGGTTGGGACAGCCCACCTGCCGGTCCCAGTTCGCGACGAACTCGGACCGCGACTGCGTGTTGAAGACGACGCCGGGATTCGGGAGCGCCGGCGGCGCGGCGGCAGCCGTCCGGTTGTAGGCGGGCGCGAGGAGCACCATCTTCAGCACCTTGTCGGGATGCTGGGCGGCGTAGCCTCCCGCCCGCGGCCCGCCCAGCGACCACGCGACGAGGCTCACCTTGTCCACGTGGCGAAGGGCCCGGATGTGGTTCACCACCGCGTCGATGTCGTGCCAGTCGGACCCGAGCGTCGTCACCTGGCCGGGATAGGTGGGCCGGCACGGCGCCGGGATCAGGCTCGGGACGAACTGCGCCTGCTGGGCCTCGGCGAGGTTGCACGGGTCGTTCATGGCCGCCGGACGCGTGGAGCGGCCGTAGCCGCTCGTGTCCATCGAGAACACGTCGAACCCGGCGGCCGCCAGGTAGGCCATCCAGCTGTGTGTGCCGGCGGGCACGTCGAACGCCACCTCGGCGGGCGTGCCCGCGCCGTGGATGAACAGCACGACGCGATCCCGGGCCGGGGCGCCGCGCAGCGCGACGCCGGCGGACACCCGCTCGCGCACGTAGATCTGGGCGAGCTGGCCCCGCATCGACGGCACCTCGGAGGTGACGCGCACGTAGTGGTCGATCGAGAGCACGCGCTGTCCGTCGTCGGGCGCGGCGACGGGCAGGGCCTGGGGCAGGAGGACGAGCAGCAGGACGAGCGCGGCCAGGGTCCTGATCATGCCGCGCATTCTCGCATGGCTCACGACGGGCGCCGCGGTCGTGGTCCAGGTACGAAAAAACGCGGCGGACGACGGCGCCCGATGCGCCCTCGGCCGCCGCGTAGAGTCGCGGGGCGTCGATATTCCTGTGTTACTTCGTGGTCGCGGCCTTGACCGCCACCTTCACGAGACCCGTGGTCCAGCAGCAGCCAGTGGCGCCGCCGCCGGGGCCGGACAGGTCGTTCGCCGTCACGTGGATCTGGTAGTCCCCGGGCTCGCTGAAGGTCAGCGTCGTGGACCCCTTGGCCGCGTACGGCTCGGCGCGCTTGCCGCCCTTCAGGGTTGTGAGCTTGTGGTGTCCGTTGCCCACGGTGACGTCACCGGGGCCGCGGTACTTGCCGATCACCATCTCGACGAGGTCTTCCTCGCGGCTGGACGGCGCGTTCGAGCCGTTCGACCACAGGGCGTCGTCCTCGACCCAGAAGTCCAGCGTCATCGGCGTGCCGGCGACGGCCTCCTTCGAGACCGCGTTCTGCAGCGAGGCCACCGGGCCCTGGATCGCCGGGCCGTTCTCCGAGAACCGCAGCACGGCCGGCTTGTTGTAATGCCCGCCCGGGCTCTCCTCCGAGGCCTCGAACGGAGTGATGGTGAAGTCGGACTGCAGGTGCATCGGAATGCGCTGCGTGACGCCGTTCACCGTCAGCACCCACCAGATGCGCTCGGTGGGCGGGTACCCCTTCGGCACCTTGATCGAGAACATGCCGAAGTTGCGGCCAGGGTAGAAGTGCGTGGGCTGGCCCCGGTCGGGTTCTCCCGGTTCGAAGTGGTTGTCCGGGCCGATCGGGACGTCGACCTCGACCTTCGTGTTGCGGCTGTAGTACCCCATGAGGAACGTGTAGCTGCCGTCCTCGTTGTGATACCAGCCGTCCCACGCGGGCGAGATGGATGCGCCGAACGCCTTCTTGGGGGCGCTCGGCAGCATCGGTTGTGTCTGGGCGAAGATGCCCACGCCCGCCAGCATCAGCACCGTGGTGCCGGCCAGCACGAAGCGAAGGGCACGGAACGCGGTCATCGTCGGATCTCCTTGTGCGACCTAGCGCTGGCGCTCGGCTTCGGTCGTCGCAGCCTTCGCGGCCTTTCGCTTGGCCACGAGAGCGTTGTATTCGTCGTCGGACAGGTAGACGACGTTCATCCAGGCGTGGGCCATCTCGTCCACGGTGCGGTCGCCGTAGCCCACCCACTGATCCGGATCGGGGTTGTTCTTGTTGGCCCGCGTGTTGTCGTAGTACGCGGTCACGTGGATGATCGTGCCCTTCGGGAACACCGGCGAGGCATCGTCCGTGTAGATGTAGTTCGTCATCCAGTTGAAGTTGAAGTCCGACACGTAGCTGATCGGCTCGGTGCGGCCGTCGGGCAGGATCGCCTCCACCTGCATCGCCTTGCCGCGCAGGTGGAAGTGGGGCTGGAAGTTCGTGATGAGGGTGTTCTCCTTCAGCACGTTGAAGCCCTCGGTGTAGACGATCGAGTTGGGCGGAATGTCGAGGCCCTGCGTGCCGTTCTTCAGGCCGGTGAAGCCCACGAGATAGCTGCGCTTCGTCGGCTCCTGGCCTTTCGGGTACAGCCACAGGCCGATCTCGGAGGCGCTGGTGATGTCCTCGCCGGCGGCGTGAATGTGCTGATCCCACGAGATCTTCTCGCCGGGCATGATCAGCTTGCCGGTGCCTTCCATGTACCGGTCGTAGCCCTTGCCGATCGCCCATTCCATCAGCTGCGGACGGCGGTTGATCAGGTCGGCGGCGTCGGCGGCCGCGGGCGAGCCGGGACGCAGGATGCCCTGGTTCACGGAGGCGACGTTCTCGGGCGACAGGATGTGGTACGCGATGGAGTGGTGCAGGACCTTGCGGCCGGCCAGGTTGCGGGGCCGAATCTCGACCATCTTGACCCAGCGGGGCTCGGTGACCGGGATGTCGCTGACCGGGCGCCACCACACGTCCTGGTGCTCGGCCGGCATCGTCTGCATCGGGGCCTGGATCACGAGGTCCGGCGGTCCGAAGCCGTCACGTTCGGCCTGCCAGTAGAGGCCCTGCGATACCGGCTTGGCCTTGAAGTCGGCCGGGTTGCCTTCCGGCGCGCCCTGATCGACCCACGCGACGATCGTCGCGATCTGCTCGTCGCTGAGCGACATGTCGTTCTTGAAGTGCTGCACGCCGACGCTGCGGTCGATGTGCCAGGGCGGCATCTGGCGCGACTCGACACGCGACTTGATCGACTTGGCCCAGGGGCGCGAGTCGCGGTACGTCACGAGCGACATCGGGGCGATGGACCCGGGCTCGTGGCACGACTGGCACTTGGCCTGGAAGATTGGTGCGACGTCCTTGGAGAAGGTGACCTGTTTCTCTGGCGCGGCCGCGTGGGCCACACCGGAGAAGACGAACAAGCCGAGCGCGGCCTGCCCGAATCGAATCATCGATCCGCTCATCGTCGACTCCTTCTGACTCAAACGCACCGGCGGGTGAGTGGGATGCCGGCGCAGCAAACCTGAAAAAAGGCTAAGGGCCTCAAATTATCGCCCAGATGGTATAGCACGTGGCAAACGGGTGTACCCATCTGTAATACTGCCGTCGAGCACCCGTTTTTCGCATCGTTGGCGGCCCCGCGGAGCGAGGCGTCCCGCCGGGCCGCCGGCGCATTGTCACCGATCGTCTTCTCGGTCCCAAGCCCCCCGGCCTGGCCCCCAGGCCGGGCCCCCCCAGGCGGGAGGGGGGACACCCACCTACGGCCGGGCTGCCGGAATCCCGGGTGGTTCCTCCCGAGGCGGTGTAAGGTCCAGAAAGAGGTCGCGACTCCGGGCGCAGCGCAGCGCCGCGTCGCGGCGGGAAAGGACGGTCGTCGTGAGCACCGGCCAGGCCGATGCGGCCCGTCGCACGGGGGGACCCCTCCCCGTGTGCTTCATGGTGATGCCGTTCAGGCGGCGGAAGGTGGAAGGCACCCACCGCGAGGACGCGCCCGGGGAACTGGACTGCGACGCCTTGTGGGACAAGGTGTTCCGCCCCACCCTCGTGACGCTCGGCTACCTGCCCATCCGGGCCGACGCGGAGGCCGGGTCGGTCATCGTCAAGGACATGCTGGAGCGGCTGGCCTACGCCCACCTCGTCCTTGCCGACGTCACGCTGCCGAACGGCAACGTGTACTACGAGGTCGGCCTCCGGCAGGCGGCCCGGGACCGCGGGTGCGTCCTGGTCTCGGCCGACTGGTCGCGCCAGCTCTTCGATATCGACCAGTTCCGATCCGTCCGCTATCCCATGCCCGACGGCCACGTCCCTGACGCCCTGGCCGCCGCCGCCCGGGCGGCGCTCGAGGCGCGCATCCCGGCGGTCGCCCAGTCCCTCACGCCGTGGCACGAGTTCATCTCGGGGACGGGCGACGACAGTCCCTACCGTCTGGGCCAGGAGCAGGCCGAGGCCGCCAGCGACCTGCAGGCGCGGATGGGCGCCGTGCGCCTGGCGCCGCGCGCCGACCGCGAGGCCCTGGTCAACGCGCTGCTGGCCGACGTCGCGCCGTCCACGCTCTCCATTCCCGAGATCGCCTCCGAGCTCCTGATGCTGGCGCGCGACTGGGTGGGCTGGTCCGCCGTGAGCGAGGTCATCGAGCGTCTGCCCGACGCCACCCGCCGGCTGCCGTTCATGCGCGAGCAGGCGCAGCTGGCCCGCGCCAACACCGGCAAGGCGGGCGACGCCGCGGCCGCCATCGCCGCGCTCGAGCAGATCATCAAGGAGCACGGCGAGACCCCCGAACGCCACGGGCTCATCGGCGGGCGCTACCGCCGTCTCTGGAGCGCGGCCCAGCGCGATCGCCAGGCGCGCGGCGGCGCGCAGCCGTCGGGCGACGAGCGGCGCTTCCTCAACAAGGCCATCGAGCACTACGGGCGGGGGATGGACCTCGACCTGAACGAGTACTACTGCTCGAACAACCTGCCGCTGCTGCTCCGGGCGCGGGGCGGCCCCGGTGACGTGGATCGCGCGGCGTTCGTCGATCAGCTCGTCGTGGTCGAGTGCCAGCGCGCGCTCGCGCGCGGCGAACACGACGAATGGCTCCGGCCGACGCTGCTCGGCGCGGCGTTCCGCGCCGGGGACGTCAAAAAGGCCCAGGAGCTTGCCGCGCAGGTGGACCAGGAAGGCGCCGCCACGTGGCGGCTCGCCTCCACGCTCGACACCCTCCGCGGTTCCCTGAGCCAGACCGCCGACCCGCAGGTCCGCGCGGCGCTGTCGGTGATTCTCGACCAGCTCACGGGGCTGGCTGACGAGGGGGCCTGACCATGGCCGCGAGCCGGCGGAAGTACAGGAAGCGTCGGGACCAGTCCGTCGTCGCCGTGCAGCTCGATCTGGAGACGGCCGGCTTCGCCTACGAGAAGTGGGGCGCCACGCAGCGATGCAAGCGCGGCGACTGGATCGTGAACAACGACGGCGACGTCTACACCGTGGACGGCGACACGTTCGCGCGGACCTATCGGCACGTGAGCGGCGGCAGCTACCTGAAGACGACGCCGGTCTGGGCCGAGGCGGCGACGTCGACGGGCAAGGTCACGACCAAGGAAGGCACGACCCAGTACGCGGCCGGCGACTACCTGGTCTTCAACGAGGCGGACGGCGGGGATCCCTACGCTGTCTCGAAGGCCAGGTTCGAGGCGATGTACGAGCCGGCGGACTGACCCCCGCCGATTGACCGTCCGGCGCGCCGGGCGCCTCGACCCCCTCGGCGGACCGGGCTCAGCGCGCGGCCGCCGGCCGGAACAGCTGCCGGGCCGTCGCCGCCGGGTCGAAGCCCGGCATCGTCACCCGCACGTCCGGCGGCGTCTCCCCCGGTGAGATCGTCAGCGGCAGCGTGGTCGCGCCGTAGTCGGGATGGCGGAACTCCAGGGTGTAGGCGCCCTCCGGCAGGTTCACCACCACCGGCGTCGTGAACGTGTCGCCGGCCGCCGGCTGCCCGGTGCGCGCATCCACCACGCGCAGCTCTGCCCAGGGCAGCGCGTCCACGCTCACCGGGACCAGGCGCCGCGCCGGGGGCACCCAGACGGCGTCGCTGAGCGCGTGGTTCCCGGCCGCCAGGCGGGCCTGCGCCTGGTAGTAGTGCCCGGTGTCCGCCGGCGCCAGCGGCATCTCCACTGGCGCGCCCTCCGGCACGTCGAGCGGATCCCGGAAGGCCTGACCGTCGCGGTACAGCTGCACCCGGCCGGGCATCCCGTCCAGCGCGCGCGACACCGTGAGCGTGCCCGCCACGTCGCTCGTGGCGTTGGCGTCCGAGTATGTCGCGCGATAGGCGGCCGCCACGTTCGGGATGACGTCGCCCTCGAAGACGCCCAGACGGTAGAGGCCGCCGGTGATGGCCAGCGCCGCGGCGGCGGCGATGACGAGCTCCACCAGCCGCGGGAACACCCAGCCGCGGCTCCGGACGTCCGCGAGCGCGCCGCCGGCCGTCCGCGTCGGTCCCACGAGTTCGCCGCCCCTGGCGCGCGGCCCGAACGCCTCGGGGCTCACCACCCCGGCCAGGCCGCTCGCGGTCTCCTGCACTTCCTCCCAGATCGGGCCAGCCGCCAGCTCCCGGAGCGTCGCCGCCGCCGTCTCCCCCCTCGCCACGCCAAGCTCCGACAGCGCCGCCCGCTGCGAGGCGTCCGCGAGGCGCCATCGCAGGTGCGCCACGGACCCGTCGGGCGG
Source organism: Vicinamibacterales bacterium (assembly GCA_041394705.1). GTDB lineage: Bacteria > Acidobacteriota > Vicinamibacteria > Vicinamibacterales > UBA2999 > CADEFD01. The sequence continues at coordinate 172,946 of JAWKHS010000006.1, read as the reverse complement.
CGCCTGCCGGCGGAGGAGCTCCACGACGTACTCGCGAACCGCGCGCTCGCGCTGCGGATTCTCCCGGCGCTCGGCGGCCACGAGCCGGTTCACCTCGGCCGCCGGCAACCGCACGTGCCCGGGTGACCCGTGCTCGGCGTCGGCCAGCACGGCGAGCACCGTGTCCTCGGGCGCGTCGGGGATGAAGCGCTGACGCAGCACCTCGATCAGGTCGAGGCTGGGATGGCCCGCCACCGCCACGAGGCGCTTCAGCCGCTCGACGTCGTCGGCCAGGACGCGGTCGTCGAAGCCCTCGGCCAGCGCGCGCCGCCGCCGGCGTCCTTCCGGGTCCACCGCCAGGTCCGCGGCCGCCTCCAGGACGCCGCGCCCGGTGAGGGGCCAGACGTTCACGGGCAGGTCGACGAGCGCCGGCCGCCACGCCGCGGGCGACACGACGGGGTTCAGCCAGCTCCGCCGCGTCCACTGCGCGAGGGCCTCCCGCCAGTCCGGGCCCGTGGGCCGCGCCTCCGAGGCCAGGCCGCTCCCCGCGCCGATGACGAGCACGCCGTTCGCGTTCAGGTGCTTGACGAGGTGATCCAGCGGGACGCGTTCGCCGATCGGATCGCGCGCCACCCTGGCCGGCGTGCCGTCGAACACCCACCGATCCACTCGGACGCCCTGGCGCCGGAGCGCCGTCAGAAGCGCCTCGACCTTGCTGCGCCACACCGTCATCTCGGGGGCGATGTCCTCGAGCACCAGCAGCGAGCCCGTGGCCGTCGAGGACTCGAAGACGAACGTGGGCATGCCGCCCCGCCCGATGGTGGTCGTCAGCGTGCGCGCCACGTTCAGGCGCTGGCTCACGCCGCCCGCCGTGAACGCACGGGCCAGCAGCGTCGCCGCGTCCTCCAGATCGCGGCGGTCGAACCAGACCGGCGCGTCCTGCGGCGCCAGCTCGAACGTGGTCGGGCCCGGCATCGCTGCCCGTGCGCGCTTCCAGGAACGTTCCAGGTGCCGCCGGCTCGCCGCGCGCACCCGCGGGCCCTGGACCAGGAGCAGCGTGCCGACGCCCGCCACGAGCAGGGTGGCCGCCGCCGCCGGCCAGGTCGTCGACCGGGGTGGCTCGGGCGGTGCGGGCGGCGTGGGCGGCAGCGCCTCGAACGGTTCCGGCGCCAGGGATTGCAGGGCCGGCCACGGTGGCAGCCAGCCGGAAACCGGGGTCGGCGGCAGCGCCGGGATCTCGGGCCGGAGCTGGTCGCGTGCCCACAGTCCCAGGACGCCGATGGCGACGAGCGCCAGGCTCGCCAGCCAGCGCGCCAGGATCGAGCGGCGGAACAGGAGGAGCGCCCGGCGCCACCGCGGCGGCGGGGGCGGCGGCAGCGGCGGGGCCGCCTGTTCCGCGGCGCCGTACAGCGCGTCGAAGGTCTCGACGACGAGCCGCACCTCCTCCCGAGAGCGGCCCAGCAGCGCCCCGGCCGCCACGCGGAGTTCCGCGGACGTCGCGCCGTCCATGCGCGTCCACAGCTCCGCGAACGCGAGGTGCTCGCGGACGCCGAGGGGGAGGCCCTTGGCCCGGAGCTGCTCGAGCAGGTCGGAGAACGGCGGCGACGGTGGCACGTGCGGCGCGGGAATCCCTGGCTATTGGCGTTCGAGCAGGCGGCGATCGTGCTCGGTCTTGACCATGGTGCTCTTGAGCGGCAGGTCCCCGAGCGGCGCGCGCTCGAGCGTCGCGGCGTCCACGCCGGCACGCGTGAGCACGCGCACCCACATGAGGAGCTCCGCCGTCGCGGGCTTCTTCTCCATGCCCGGCACCTCGCGCAGCGCGTAGAAGCGGTCGAGCGCGACCCGCACCAGGGCCTCGGGCGCGCCGGCCGTGCCGAGGCGTTCGGTCACGATCTGCTGGAGCCGCGCCTTGGCCGGGAACGGAATGTAGTGATACACGCACCGCCGCAGGAACGGATCCGGCAGCTGGCGTTCGCTGTTGCTGGTGATGATGACGATCGGCCGGGCGCCGTCCTCGGCCTTGAAGTGCCAGCCGAACTCGGGCACCGTGAACTCCATGCGGTCGATCTCGTCGAGCAGGTCGTTCGGGAAGTCCCGCGGCGCCTTGTCCACCTCGTCGATGAGTACCACGCGCTCGCCGGCCGACTTGATGGCTTCGCCCAGCGCCTGCCAGCGCACGTAGCTCGCGGGGTCGGCCGCGCGCTGGTCGCCGATCTGCGCGTGGTAGAAGCGCTGCAGGTGGTCGATCGAGTAGAGGACGTCCCGGGCCTGGTGGTCGCTGCGCGTGTGGAACGCCAGCACCTCCCCGAGCCCGAGTTCGGCGGCCACCGACCATGCCAGCATCGTCTTCCCGCAGCCCGGCTCGCCCGTGACCAAGAGCGGCCGCTGCACGGCCAGGGCCGCGTTGACGGCGGTGACGAGGTCCTCGTCGGCCAGGTAGCGGCCGGCCTCGCCGCGCGTTCGCGCCGCGTCGCCCCCGGGCGACGCGCCGTCACCGCGATATCGCTTCCACTCCTGCGGACTGCTGCTCATGGGCCCTCGCGTTGAGGAGGTACTTGTCGATGCCCCGGAGGATTTCCTCCGAGGTCCGGAACTGGCGGACTTCCTTCAAGAGGAGCTCGCGATGCGGGGCGGGCACCCACGTGTCGCAGAACTCCTGGAGCTCGCGTGGCGTGATCGGCTCGAGCTCCCGCAGCCGCACCACGGTCAGGCTCTGCTGCGCCTTCTCGATGTGCGAGACGAGCCGCTCGGCCGCGCTCGCGTTGTCGTCGTCGTTGGCGGCGCCCCACCCGAGCAGCCGTTTGAAGAGCGCCTCGTGGCGCCACTCGAGCGCCTGGATGCACTTCACCTGGAAGGGGCCGCGCACACCGGCCACGAGCGCGGGAATCCACGCCCCGTAGTACTGCTCGAGGTCGTCGTCCTCGAAGTCGCCGCGGATGCAGCCGTGCACGAGCACGAGGTGGCGCTGCGCGAGCCGCTGGGCCACGTGGTCGCCGAGCTGCGACGGGTCGCCCGCGCCGAGGCTGTCGGTCAGGGCGCGCAGGAAGTCGTCCCGGCCCACCGGTCGCCGCTGCCAGATGACGGGCACGATCGCGCGTTCCGGCGCCGGCGGGAGCGCGCGCGTGACGCGGTTCAGGAAGTGCTCGTGATACTCGCCCGACGGCCCGCGGACCACCGCCAGCTCGTGGCGGCCGCTGCCGAGCAGCGCCGACACCGTGGACCACTGCGCCGCGCGGTCGCAGTTGAACGACGGCGGATCGGCCGGAGGCTGCGCGGCCCCGGGCCCGGCCGGCGCCGCGACGCCAGCGGCGTCGAAGAGCTCCCGGCCACGCGCGGACCACTGGTCGGCCGGAATCGTCTGTCCGCTGACGCGGGCGTAGAGCTCACAGAGGCGGGCGCACGGGTCCGCCTCGGCTTCGAGCCAGGTGGTGAAGTTCAGCTGGCGGAACGGCACCGGCAGCCGGCGGCCGATCCGGTCGGCCGGGGCGCGCAGCACGGGCAGGCAGCGGCTCACGCCGCCGTGGTGGGCCACGGCGAGCATCAGCTCGTTCTGGCACCAGGCGCTGTCGAGCCACGAGTTCGAGACGAGGAAGATCACCCAGGCGGCCTTCGCGATCCCCTCCTCGATCTCCTTCGCGAACTCCTCGCCGACCTGGATCTGCGTCGTGTCGCGCCACACCTCCAGCCCCGCCGACGTGAGGCACTTCTCGAGGAGCGTCGCGAGCGCCTTCTCGTGCGGCGTGCGGGAGTAGCTGATGAAGATCATGCCGGCGCGAGGGAAGGCGTCGTCAGAAGCCGCCGCAGAATCCCCCCGAGAATACGCGAACGTTGGCGTTCCTGGTCACGCAGCTCCTCGTGCCCCCGGCGTCCTGCACCGTGAGGCGCACGATCATCTGGACGAACGTGTTGCCGGTCGTGCCCTGCACGGGCGCGTTGGTGAAGAGGCCGCAGCCCGTCGTCGGCTGCAGCGTGGGCGTCGTGGTGTCGGCGGCGCCGCTGTTCGGGCCGACGTCCCAGGCCCAGCTCCACCTCGCCGCCCCGACCGACGTCGCGCCGTTGAACGTGCAGTCCACCTGGCCGCCCGAGTTCTGCAGCTGGCACGCGTCGGCGCCCCGGGCCGTGCCGTTCACGGAGAAGTTCGCGAAGGGCGGCCCGAGGGTGACGGTGGTGGACTGCGACGAGGCCGCGGTGCCCGTGCCGGCGGCGAGCGTTCCGGTGATGGTCACGGGCGTCGAGGCCGTGGCGGTCTGGGGCGTCACCGGGGCCGATCCGGTCGTGGCGCCGCCGGCAATCGTGATGTTCTGCACGGCGACGGCCGCCGAGCCGCTCGTGAGGGTCACCGTCGCGCCGGCCGCCGGCGCCGCGCCGCTGAGCGTCGCCGTGATCTGGACGGGGCCGCAGCCGGCGGTCGTGGCCGGCGCGGGCGCCAGCGAGGCGAGGGTCACCCCGGTGGCTGGCGGGTTCGTCGTGGGTCCGGTGGTCGATCCGCCGCCGCAGGCCGCCGCGCCCCAGCCGAGGGCCGCGACGAATGCGAGGGGGGCCGTAGTACGCGTGAATCCGGTCATGACGTCCTCCTCAGCGGTTGCTCTCGCGCAGGATGATCGAGGTCGAGATCACGTAGCTTCCGGACGCGACGTCCACGCCCACGTTCCACTCCACCCGCGGACTGAACGACAGCCCGAGGCCGCCGGTGCCGTGGACGCGGTTCCTGCCCTTCGACAGCGCCACCCTCAGGCGCTCGTCGAACGTGCGCTGGTCGGCGTCGGGAGGCGTGGCGGTCGGCTCGAACGTGACGGCGTGGTTCGGGTCGTACCACGCGCCGAGCCGGAACTTCGGCGCCCAGCGCCACGCCAGCGCCAGGTACTGCCCGCCCACGTGCGCCTCGACGCCGTTGGCGATGTGGAAGTCGTCGGCGCGGCCCACGCCCCGCGCCTGGTCGGTGACGAACTCGTCTTCCACCCGGGCGTAGCGGACGGCCGTCACGTCGGCGGCCAGGATCACGGTGGGCCTGGGCCGGTGTGACACGCCGAGGGCCAGGGTGTGGGGGACGCGGAAGGTGACCGTCCTTTCGGGCGCCAGGCCGTCGACGGTCCGGAACTCGAACGACGGGCCGTGGCGGTAGAGCAGGCCCGCCCGCGTGCGCCGGGCCGCTCCCACGAACACGCCGACGCTCGGCGAGACGCCGACGTCGTCCCCGTGCTGGGTCGAGCGCCCCTCCACCTGCGACAGGTTCGGGGCGCCGAGGAAGCCCTGCGTGTCGTACCGCGTGAAGACCGAGTCGATGGAGAAGCGATGGGCGGCCAGGCCGACGCCGATCGCGACGTCCGGCCGCGGCACGTACGCCACCGCGCCGCCGTACGTCGTCACCGACACGGCGCGCTCTCCGCGCTGCGGCCGGTCGCGGCGCGAGGTGAGCTCCCCCGGATCCTGCTGGAAGACGCCCGTCGAGAAGAACTCCTGGTCCACGCGGACCAGCTCGTGTCGATACCCGGCCACCACCCACCGGTTCCCGCGGAACGGGAGCACGACCGAGAGAAAGGAGGGGCCGGCGCGCCGATCGGTCGACGTGCCGAAGACCGGCCCTCCCACCGTGTCGATCCCTTCGTCGAACGGCGTGCCCGACAGCCGGCCCCCGGCGAGAAACGGCGTGCGCGTGCTGGTGAACCGGCCCTCCACGGAGATCTCGCGGAGGCTGAGCTGCACGAGGCCGGCGGGATTCGCGAGCGTGGCGGTGGCGTCGTCGGCCACGCCCGTGAACGCGCCGCCCATGGCGAGGCTCTTCGCGCCTGGATTGAGGAAGTCGAACTGCAAGGGCACCTGCAGGCTGGTCTGCGCGGCCGCCGGTGCGGCGACGATCGCGGCCGACGCCGCCAGCACCCACGCGATCGCCAACGATCGACGGCGGCGTGGCAGGCGCGGCCGGGCCGCCCGCCGGGCGCGCCCGCTCATCGCGCCGTCGCCGGCACGTCGCCGAGCAGCTGGAGCACGCGCGGCGAGATGTACCTGAGATGGGGCTCGATGGCGCTGCCCCGGGCCGTCGCGAACGCCTGGCGGGCGTCGTCGAGTGTCGAGGCGTCGGCCTGCCCGCGCGCCACGAGCGCGGCCTGCGCGCACGCCAGGTAGAAGGCGGCGACGCGGGAGGGGGCCCGCGTCTGCAGCGCCGGCGCCAGGATGCGGATCGCGTCCTGGTAGTTGCCCTGGTAGTACGCGGTCGCGCCGTTCAGCGCCACCGTGTCCGCGTTCATCGGCTGCGACGGGATCCGCTCAGTGGGCATGGCGCCGGGCGCGCGTCCGTTTGGAGTCTTGGCGCGGTCGAGCGGGTTGTTGCCCTGCCCTGGCGGGATGGCGGGCGTGGTCGTCGGGCGCGTCTCCGGCAGTGTGGTCGCGGTCTGGTTCACGGGTGGCCGCGTATCGGGGTAGGGCACGTCGGCCTTCGGGTCCGGCACCGGCGGCTGTGGCTGCGGCGGCTGCTGCGCGACGGTCGTCTCCACCGGATAGCCCGACTTCGACTGGCTCGCGTCCTTGATGCGCTGCAGGAGGTCGCTCGCGCGGCCGTCGCTCACGGCCGACCCCAGGACCCCGGTCGCGATCTTCTCCGCGTCGCCGAGGCGTCCGGCGCTCAACGCGCGCGCGCCCTCGGCCATCGCACGCTCATAGGTGGCGACGGACGCCTGCTTCTGCAACTCGTCGAAGAGACGATCGCCCCGGACGACCAGCTTGTCGTTGCTCACCCGCGTGAACGCGGCGTCGGCTTCCGCGAAGCGCTTCGTGGCGTTGTAGGCGAGGCCCAGGTAGTAGTCGGGATTGAAGACGTCCACGCGGTCGCCCTGGAAGAGCACGCGCCGCCCGGGCGCCGGACCCGTGCGCCTGGCTTCCTCGAGTGCCGCGATGGCCGTCTGCCAGTCGCCTTGCTGGACGGCTCGCACGCCCTCGTCGTAGGCCTGGTACCAGGGCCGCTTGAAGGACGCCGCCTGTCCGAAGGCGGCCGAGGGATGCGGTGTCGGCGTGGCGTGTCCCGGAGCGGACGCCGCGAGCACACCGCCGAGCAGGAGCCATGCGGCCCAGCCGTCGGTCACTGGTGTCACCCTCCGATTCTCGAAAGATAGCGCAGCGCGCGAAGGCCGGGGAGAAAGAAGTACTCGCCGCCTTTCACGGTGACGAACTGCGGGAGCCCGTCCACCCGACGAGCCGGCCCGCCGTCTTGCGGCCACGAGAACCCGCCGGTCGCGGGACAGCCGGGCACGCTTTCGCGCGTGCCCACGAGCGGGTCGGTCTCGCCGCGGAGATCGGCGAAGGTCGTGTTCATGAGCCAGGCGTTCTGGAGGAACTCGAACTGGCGGCTGAGGTTCGCGTTGAGACAGATGAAGTGGAGGCCGCGTTCGGCGTCGCCGGCCGGCGCGGGATGCAGGGCGTCGGCCGGTTCGATCGAGGGGCCGTACTCGCGGCCGCGGCGCAGGATGCGATGGAACCGGACCGGCGCGATGAGGTCGTCGCGGAAGCCCTTGGACGAGCCGCCCAGCGCCGCGAGCAGCTTGCGCAGGCCCGTGGGGCGGCCCGGGTAGTCGGTATTCCGCGGATTCGACCGGCGGATGTGCGCGCCCATGGGGCAGACGGCCCCGCGGGGATCGCCGTCGAAGGTGAAGTCGTTCTGGCCCGGGCCCCGCGCGTCGGGAGCGACGAGCGGTTCGCCGTCGCGCGTCCGCCCGACGAAGGCCGCGGCCAGCCGGTCCGCCGCCTCCGGGTCGCCGTCGGCGGCGCCGTGCACGAATCGCCAGAAGGCGCGCACGTCCTGCACGAGCTGCCGCATGACGAGATAGGTGCCGTTCCGGCCCACGTCCTTCATCGCCGGCTCGTCCCCGGCGTCCGGCAGGTCCGCGCTGGCGGCGGCGGGCGCGACGAGCGGCCGGTCCGTGAACTTGCCGTACTCGTTCGCGTAGCCGAGCAGGAACTCGCCGAGCGCGGCGCGGTCGCTGTAGTCGAGCATGCGCGACGAGGGGTCGGTCGTCTGTTCCCAGTCGATCGACGGCTGGCTCAGGCCGTCGACGAACCCGAACGGCTCGACGCCGTCCTGGTCCGAGGTGTCGAGCGTGTGCTGCACGTCAAACGCGCGGACGAAGTCGCCCCCAGTCGTCCTGGCGACCGCCGCGTCCAGCCCGGCGTCGTCCCGCGCGAAGCACATCACCAGCACGTGCGGCGTCGACGCCGGTCCGCCCCAGCGCCAGTGCGCGGGAGCGTTGGCGCCGGTGTCGCCGAGGCGCCGCGTCCGGTTGACGTCGGTCATGCCGCCCAGGAACTCCGGCGAGAACTGCGCCGCGAGCGTGGCGGGCACGCCGAGCGCCTGAAGGCCTGTGGCCGTCAGCGCGACGTGCAGCGCATCGGGCGGCGGTGGCTGGCGGTACTCCGCCGAGGTCACGGGCGCCGCGGCCAGCCAGGCCTGCGCCGCGTGCCGGTCGCGAATTCCCAGCAGCAGGTACCGCGCCGCCTTCAGGTGGCGGTAGCCGAATCGCACCAGCCCCTGCACGTCGGCGTAGTCCACGGCCGTCACAGCAGCTCCGCCCATGCCGCGGCCTCGTGGCCGCCCAGCGAGGCCGATTCGAGTCCCTTCCTGACGCGCGCGTGCCGTTCGAGGTCCACGGCGGTCAACCCCGGGTAGGCCTTGTACCAGACCTGGGTCGGGATCTGATGCCGGCGCAGGTACTCCTTGAACTTGCGTTCGTTGCCGCTGCCCTCGAAGACGAGCCAGCGCGTGCGCGGATAGCCGACGCCGTGACAGAACGACAGGTTCAGGCCGAAGCCCACCTTGTTGATGAAGTCGTCCATGTAGCTCTCGAGGCTGTCGTCGTAGTTGCTCAGGAAGATCACGCGCGTCTTCCCGTCCAGGAACACCCAGCGGGCGAAGTGGATCGTGCGCACCCGCGCCAGGCGGCCCTTCGTGAAGACGTGGCGGGCGGCGAAGTTGATGGCCCACAGGAGGGCGATGGTGGCCCAGCGCCGGACGACGCCCCGCTTCAGGCTGCCCATCGCGCTGAACGAGTTGGTCACGTCGTGGTCCTCGACCTCGGCCAGGCGCGCGACGTGGGCCGGGTCGGTCCGCGGGCAGATCTCGGGCTCGGTGGGCTCGCGGCGCCGGATGATCAGGACGAACGCGGCGGCGAGCGGCACGAGCACGGGCGAGAGGACGACGAGGGCGATCGGCCACAGCACGGCGTGGGCCAGCGACCGCAGCTTCCAGCCGAGGGGCGTCGGCGCCTCGGGGGTGAGCGTGAGCCGGCCCGCCGCCACGTCGGCCCACACCCGGGCCCGCACCTCGGCGTGGATGCTCGAGGCCGTGAGTCCGGCCGGACGCGGGGCCGGCTCGCGCAGGTACGAGCGCACGGCCTGGTAGAGGGCCTCCTCCTCCTTCACCTGCCGGACCGTGCGTCCCACCCAGTTCACGTAGCCTGCGGCGGCCTGGATGTGGTGGGCGCGCAGCCAGCCCGCCAGGTCACCGCCCGGGGCGAAGCCGTCGCAGCATTCGAAGAGCGCGTGGAGGCCGGGGCCGGCCTTGGCCGCCATCTCGGCGAAGAACGGGCCGGGCTCGCCGTCGATCTCGGCCGCGAAGGCGAGCGACGGCGGCCGCTGCACGCGCGGCCCGTCGATGGCCGTGTCCTCCAGCGTCTGGTCGTCCACGACCAGCCACCGCGCGAAGTGGATCGTGTCGAAGGCCGAGAACGGGAAGAGCGGATTGTCGGCCCGCACCTGTCCCGGGCGTTCGTTCATCGACGCCAGCAGCCGCTGGACCTCCGGCTCCCTGCCGGGCGTGATGGGCGCCGTGACGTAGACCTGCGACTGGGGGGTCATCGCGCTCGGGGATTGCTACTCGAACGTCTCGTCGCCGGTGGGCTCGTAGTGCGGGACCGCGTTCATGCGGTGCCGCAGCTGCGACAGCTCCCAGTACATGCGGCGGCGCGCGCGGCTCTGGTTGCCGAGGGGGCGGTGATCGGGAATCGCGTGCCACGGGTTGTAGGACAGGCGGCGGGCGAAGTCGATCTGGGCCGGCGAGTCGAACGTCTGCTTCGGGAGGCGCAGGGTGGCGACCGACACCCTGGGCGACAACCGCTCCGGCCAGAGCACGCCGTTGTTCTCGATGGGCATGAGATGCGGATCGGTCTGCAGCTGCACGCGGAAGTCCAGCGTGACGTCGTCCTTCGCCAGCGCCGCCACCATGGCCTGACGCAGGTAGTCGTCGGGCGGCCGGAAGGGCAGGCGCGGGATGGGCGTCCGCGTCGTGGCCGTGGGCCACACCGAATACTGCATCGCCTGGCCCGGCCCCAGCAGGTACGGCACGCCGCTGAAATAGGGCGCCTCGAACGGGCTCGACTGGGTCTTGATCCACAGGCCCTGCATCACCAGGTCGAGCACGTGCGGGGCGGTGAGGTTCACGAAGTGGAAGAGCTGCGCGTTCTTCACGCTCCACTTCTGCAGGTGCGCGTTCGCCTTGGTGTCGCGCGTGACGAAGGTGGGCGTCGACACGCAGGTGAAGTCCTGCGTGAAGCGCTCCTCGTCCATCAGCTTCGGCCCGGGGACGCCCAGCAGCTTGATGCTGATGCTCATGAAGCCGACGTCCTCGATGTCCGGCGTCCAGTAGGGGCCCGGCCCCGAGAAGCGCACCCAGCAGCGGTAGGTCTTCGGCTCCGCGAAGATGCCGCGGCGCAGACGATCCGGCAGCCCGTCGTGCACGGTGAATTCGCCGCGCACCATGCCGTGCGTCTTGGTGTTGCCGCCGCGCTCGAAGCCGCCGGGCTTCCAGAGCAGCGTCATCTGCTGGGTGAAGCTGTCGATGATCGACTGGAGGTGCGCCTCCTCGTCGGGCAGCGGCCGCTCCTCGGCCAGCGCCAGGTGCTCGTCGGCGCGGCCGGCGTTGATGAGCGACGTGACGCCCCGGGCCACCGCGTCGCGCAGGAGGAGGTCGAAGGCCGGGCGGATGAACGGATCCACGCGGCTGAACGCGTGGACGAGCGACATCGACAGGTCGCTGACCAGGTTCAGCAGCGCCGATCCGGTGTTGGCCGGAGGGGCCGAACGGCTCGTGGTGACGGGTGGCACGATGCCTCCGGGACGCGTGACGGCGTGGTCGGGCCTAGAACGTCTTCAGGTACTCGATGAGCGCGTTCTTGTCCTGGTCCGAGAGCTGGCTGCCGAACGTGTGGCCGCGGTTCACGATGAGGTCCGGGCACTTGCTCAGCTCGAGCATCGGGTCCACGAGGTCGGCGAAGGCCACCTTCGCCTGCTCGCTGGTGGGGTTCCGGCCCAGCTTGGCCAGCCGCTCCAGCAGCTGCACCGTGAGCGTGCTCACTTTCTCGAACTGGGCCGCGCGCGCCGCGTCGCTCCGGTCCTCGGAGAGCAGGTTCAGGTTGGCGAGGAGGCCAATCGGCGTGCCCTGCGGAATGGGCCCGAGGCGCAGCCCCTCCTCCGTGAAGAGCGCGGGGAAGAGCGCCTGTCGGAGACGGAGCGTGCGCTGCATGAACTCCGGCAGGTACCCGGCCGGCACGGTGACATAGGCGGGCTCGTTGTCGTAGCCGGCCGGCGCGCGATCGCCCACGCGGTCGATCACGCCCGGAATCGCGTCGCCGAGCAGCGAGTCCTTGTCACGCCGCTCGGGCCAGAGCATCTGCCGGATCGAGTCGTCGAAGGAGCGCATCCGCGCCTCCACCGAGGGGCTCGACTCGAAGTGGCCGACGGTGTTGTTGAGCAGGAAGGGCGCCGTGGACCACAGGCTGATGAGCGACGCGGGCCGGGTGTAGCCGCGGCCGCCCGCCGGCATCGTGTACTTCTTCGCCTCGCCCGTGTACGGGTGGTACCACGTGATCTCGCCCACCGACGGCAGGTCCTTGTAGGACTGCGAGGAGAAGTTGTCCCAGATGTTGCCGGCGATGGCGTTGGTGGCGAGCGGGCTGCACGCGTTGGTCTCGAGCAGGGTGACGGGGATCCGCGCCTCGGTGGACAGGAAGTTGTCGTCGAGGAAGTCGGGCGCCATCACCATCTTCGTCATCTCCGCCTTGAACTGCGGCGTCTGGGTGGCGTCCCAGTACCGGTTCCAGCAGGAGAGGTAGTCCGGCCCGACGCAGCCGTCCGGCATGAGGGTGGCGGCCATCTCGGGCAGCTTGGACGAATGGCAGCGCGCGCAGTTCTCGGCGAAGGCCGTCTTGCCGCGCGTGAGCACGCGCTCGTCGCTCGTCAGGTAGGTGGCGCCGCCAGGGGCATCGGCCAGCTTGTGGGGCGCGGTGGTCTTCAGGAAGAACTTCGCCGTGTTGAAGGTCTGCGCCTCGGTGGCCTCGTAGAGCGCCGAGTTCTTGCGCGCCACCGCGATCTCGATGGGCGAGATGGGCCGGCCGCCGACCAGCGGATTGAAGTGGCTGAGCCATTCCTCGCTGAAGGCGCCGATGTTCAGGTACACGCGGTTGAGCGCGCCCATCGCGCCGACCGAGTCGGAGCCGTCCTTGAGGACGCGGGGCGTCCATACGGTGGCCGGAGGGGTGAAGAGCGCCGCCAGCGGGCCGTCCTGCAGGTAGTCGTTGAACTGCTTGTTGTTCAGGCCGCCGCCGCTCAGCGTCTCCTTGCCCCACCGCTGCGCGTTCAGCAGCCGCGGCAGCAGGCCGTAGACGGCGTTCATGGTCCGGGGGTTGTTGATGTTGTCGGTGGAGACGAACGACGTATCGAGCGAGCCCGGCCGCGAGGAGTGGAACAGCTGGAACGCGAAGCTGTTGTAGTCGGCGGCCTGGTAGAAGATCCGGTCCGTCCAGAAATACTGCGCGCCGACGTTGGAGCTGAGGTTCGCCCACTCGGGGTTGTTCGGATCGGCCGGCGGGTTGATGGGATTCGGGCCGACGTGGCAGAGCCCGCACGACATGCCGACGCGGTAGGGGCGCACCAGGGTCTTGTCGTTGTAGTAGGCCGGGTCCGTGTAGAAGCGGTCGGCGTCCCACCGCTTGGCCGCCGCCTCGTCGAAATCCGGGTTCGGGAACAGCCGGAAGCCGACGATGCCCGTGGCGTAGCCGTAGTAGGAGCCCACCTCGAGCGTCTTGCCGTTGACGACCGTGCCGCGGGCCCCGAGCTTGACGCCCGGATACTTCTCCGTGTTCTCGAACGGATCGGCCGGGCAGTCGGCCTTGCGCCGGTCCAGCCACAGGCCGAAGCGATCGGGATCCGGGGCGGTCGCCTTCTCGAAGCACGGCTCGTTGACGAGCCCGAAATACTCCCAGCGGTTCTCGCACTGCCCGGCGGCCAGGCGCGCCGGATCGCACTGCCGGCTGTAGCGCTGTGACGGGTGCGACGAGAGCACCTTCAGGAAGTCGAGGGCGCCGACGCTGTTGTCCCCCAGCCGGTCCCACATGACGTCGTTGCCGGCGGACCAGACGATCCACGTGTTGCGGCCCTGGACCTCGTCCGGGGTCAGGTCGACGGGGCCGTCCTTGGTCCGGTCCATGTCATGGAAGTAATCCTCGCCGGCCGCGGGGAAGCTCGCCGCCAGGCGCGGCGGCGTGGCCCGCCGGGCCTCGTCCAGGATGACGCCGATGAGCGGACTGGGGGTGAACCACCAGCGGTACACCAGCGCACCGCCCAGGACGAGGGCGGCGAGGCCGAGGAGGGCGACCATCCGGAACGTGGATCGGCTCACGATGACACCTCACTTGGCGGCGGCTCTGCCATAGAGCGCCGCGACGGGCTGACGCCGGGGCGCCCCGGGGCGCCCTCCGAACCGGCGACCGGCCCGTCGGGGGCCAGCCGCGCCGTGCCGGCACGGCGTCAGTCGACTTCGAGGGCGAAGTGCAGGATGGGCTTGTTGTCCCAGTACACCCGCCCGAGGTACAAATGCGGCGAAATCAGACGAATCTCGTCACGGATCCACTTCGCGACGAGCGAGGTCTTGGAATAGTCGAGCACCACGCACGGCTTGTCGTCGAGCAGGCTCTTGCCGTGGTAGACCGACGCGACGATGGCATTGAAGCCGAGGACCGAGATGCGGTTGCGCAGAGTCCCGTGCTCGGCGTCGAAGCTCTTGCCCTTCCACACGAACAGGTTGACGACCTCGGCCAGCTCGTCGCTCACCGCGGTGCCGGGCACGATGAGGGCGGTCCCCTTCGCCTTGCCATTCGGGATCGGCCCCGCTTCGGCGTCGCGGAAAAGCTCGTCCAGCTGTTCCTTGGTCTTCGAGAACAGCGACTTGACGTCAACGGCCATGTTCGAACCTCCAGACGGAGAGGACAGGACATGCGGGGGGAGCCGCAGTCGCGCATCTTGGGCGAATTGCTCGCGTGAAGTCAATTTGATCGGACCGCCGCAGCGGTCCGTCAGCAACCGGTCGCGCTCGCGTCGGCGAGAACCGCGTCGGCCGCCTTTTCCCCGATCATGTAGACGGCGCTGGCGATGAAAAATCCAGGAATCGTGGGGAAGACGGAGGCGTCGACCACCCGCAGGCCCCGGACGCCGTGCACCCGGAAGCGGCCGTCCACGACGCCGCCCCGGTCCTCGGCGCCGATGGCGCAGGTGCCGCAGGCGTGGTGGCCCCAGGCGTTGAACCGCACGTGGTCCGCCACGGCCGCGTCGTCGGCCACCTGCGGACCCGGCAGCACTTCGGTGAGGGTGTGACCGCGCGCGCGGAGGCGGTCGTTCAGCCCGCGGACGAACCGGACGCCCTCGGCGACGGCCGCGAGGTCGTGGTCCCCGCCTTCGACCCACTGGCGGAAGTTGATGCGTGGCGGGTCGCGCGGATCCGCGCTGGCCAGGGTGACCGTCCCGGCGGCGTTCCCGGTGTGCGCCTTCAGTACGACCCACGACAGGACGTTCTTGTGGTCCCTGAGCCCGGCCGAGTAGTTCGGGGCGTAGCCGTCGAACCGGGCCACCATCGCCATGACGAACAGGTCCGGCTCGGCTCCGGCCACGCTCGACCGCGTGAACAGCGTCAGGACGGCGCCGTTGGTCGCATAGAGGCCCTTGCCCCTGCCGGCCCAGCGCTCGTACGCGGCGTCGCCGCGACTGAACGTCGCGCCGCGGTAGATCTGCCACTCGTCGAACCCCATCTCGGAGACGACGCTCACCTCGTAGCGGTCCTGGAGGCGCCGGCCCACGCCCTCCAGTGCCTTCCGCACCGGAATGCCGTGCCGGCTCAGCTCCCCGGCCGGCCCGATGCCCGAGAGCATCAACAGCTGCGGCGTGTTGAACGCGCCCCCGGCCAGGATGACCTCGCGGTCGGCGAGGGCCCGGCCGGGCTCGCCTTCGGCGTCGGCCGGAGCGGGATGGGCGCGGTAGAGCCGGGCGCCGCGGCGGTACTCGACCCCGTACGCCCGCTGGTGCTCGTCGAGCAGGACACGCGTGACGAGCGTGTCGAGCTGGATCGTCAGCCGGCCGTTGGTGGACGCCCTGGCCTGGAGCAGGCGCTCGCGCGTGCCGGTGCGCCGGTGCCGATCGGTCGTGAGCGGCACGTAGCGGAGGCCGATCGACCGCTCCCGGACGAGCCGCGCGTCGTTCGGGTCGAACCAGCCCGTGAAGAACCAGCGGACGCGGTCCCACCAGCCGGGCGTCGCGCGCATGGCGGCCAGGCTCGCCTCGATGACCACGCGCCTGAGCGCCGTGTCGGTGAACGCCTCGGCCGGGACCGCGTGCTCGGTCGGAAGCCAGCCGTGCCAGCCGTGGCCGGTGACGCGCAGCCCCAGCCGTGACAGGACGCGGTGGATGGGGCGGTGGCGGCAGTTCTCGATCTTCTCGAAGTACGTCCGCATGGACGCCGCCGACCACGAGGCGTCGTTCGTCAGCCGCGCGATGCGGTCCCAGTCCTCGTCGTGCGGATACACCCAGATCATGGCGTTGTGGGCCGTGCACCCGCCCAGCGCCGCCGCGCGTGGATACAGGATGCCGTCGTGATCCGGGCCGCCGCGCGCGACGTACTTCGGGTCGCGGCGGTTGGCCGTCTCGTCGTCGTGGTGCTTGACGTAGAAGTTCCACGCCAACGCCTGGTTCTCGGACGCCAGTGCGTGGAAGGCCGGGACGTCGTAGTCGTCGGGCAGGCGGTCGGGACCGGGATCCAGCGGATCGCCGCCCCGCACCTGGCGGGGATCGCCGCCGGCCTCGAGGACGAGCACGCGGTAGCCGGTTTCGGCCAGCCTGGCCGCGAGCGTCCCGCCGCCGGCGCCCGATCCCACGACGATGTAGTCGTAGCGTGCCTCGGCCGTCGTCATGGCTGTGATGGCGGTGTCCGCGCCGGCGCGTCCGACCGCGGGCGGATGTTACCGCAAGCGCCGCCGCCCGATGGACGCCCTCACCGGCGCGCGTTAGAGTCTCGACAGCGGCGAATCGATCGCCCCTGGGCCGTCCTTCCTCACGGAGCACGGAGGCGGCGTGCCAGCGCGCCGCGTTCCGGAGCACTCACATGGCCAAGCGTCGAACGCCGCGTTCCCCAGCCAGACGACCCGCCCGCCCACGGCGCCGCGCGCCGGCCGCCGCCGCGCCAGGCCCCCGTCCGGCCCCGGGCGAGCGCATCCGCGACCCCGAGCAGTTTCGCCTCGACATGATGCGGTCGGTCGTCACCGAGCCGCTCCTGTCGAAGGTGCAGGCCGACCCGGGGGGCTCGTTCGACATCATCATCTGCCTCAACGAGTTCTTCGAGGGCGGCATCGATGCGGCGCTCCGCCAGGTGGAGGCGCGCGCACGCGACTGGAAGGTGCCGGGCTGGGCCAGCACGTCGCACTACGTCTTCGGCCGGCTGTCCGGCCGGCGCATCCTCGACCTGGCCGACGAGGCGCGGGCGCTCATGGCCAAGGGCCGGACGGCCTCGGTCGTCTATCGCATCTGGGAGGACAGCGACGTCGAGACCACGCTGACGCGGACCCTCACCACCGTGAAGGCCGACGCCGCCCAGCGCGCCTTCCAGGCGCTCGGCGACGGCATCGTGTGGGCGGTGCTCGACAGCGGGATCGACGCCGGCCATCCCCACTTCAAGCCGGACGAGCGGCGGCCGCCGAAGGTGGACACGCTCCGCGTCGACAAGCCCCTGGGCCATCTGGACTTCACGCCCGACGGCCTGGACGCGGCGGGCGAGCCCACGGCCGACGGCGCCACGGTGGACCGTCTCGGCCACGGCACGCACGTGGCCGGCATCATCGCCGGGTCCTGGGAGAGCGCGTCGGGCGACCCCGAGCCCGTCGTGGGCACCGAGATGCGCAACGAGCTGACGGATCAGAGCGACCTCTCGCTGCAGTCGCTGGCCCGGATCTCGGGCGTGGCGCCACGCTGCCGTCTCCTCAGCCTGAAGGTGGTCGCGGATCGCACGCTGCCCGACCCCGCCGTGCCCGACAAGCCGGACGTGAAGCAGAAGGCCGGGCAGGGCAAGGTGAGCTGGCTGCTGCGCGCGATCGACCAGATCCAGGCGTGGAACCAGCACGGCAAGCGGCTGCTGATCCACGGGGTGAACATGAGCCTGGGCTACGACTTCGACGCGCGCTGGTTCGGCTGCGGCCAGAGCCCGCTGTGCGTCGAGGTGAACCGGCTCGTGAAGTCCGGCGTGGCGGTGGTGGTGTCCGCCGGCAACTCGGGCTACCCGACCTTCGTCGTCGCCGGCGGCCGGACCGAATCCCGCTACGCCGACGCCAGCATCATGGACCCCGGCAACGCCGAGCTCGCCGTCACCGTCGGATCCACGCACCGCGACAGCCCCCATCTGTACGGCGTGTCGTACTTCTCGTCGCGGGGCCCGACCGGCGACGGCCGCCGCAAGCCGGACCTCCTGGCGCCGGGCGAGCGCATCTGGTCGTGCGCGGCCGGCAAGGAGCGGCAGCGGTTCGCCGGCCTCGAGACGCCCGATGGCAGCCCCGCCGACGTGCTCTACCTCGAGCAGACCGGCACGAGCATGGCGGCGCCGCACGTCTCCGGCGCGATCGCGGCGTTCCTGTCGGTCCGGCGCGAGTTCATCGGCCAGCCCGAACGCGTGAAGGAGATCCTGCTGCAGGGCGCCATCGATCTGCAGCGCGAGCGCTACGTGCAGGGCGCCGGCCTGCTCGATCTCATGCGGATGCTCCAGCTCGTGTGAGCGGCCCCCGCGCCGCCAAGGAGTCACGATGACCAAGGTCGCAGGATTCGACGTCTTCCCCCTCCACTTCGACGGCGGCGGCGCGCGCAAGACGCCGGCCGAGTTCGACGCCCTGAAGGCGCACGTCACCGCGTCGGGCGCCACGGACCTCGTCACCATCGCCCACGGCTTCAGGAACAGCGAGCACGACGCCAGCACGCTCTACGAGGAGTTCCTGACGAACTTCCGCGCGCACCTGGCCCGGCCCGAGCTGGCGGCGCTGAACGGCCGCCGCTTCGTGGTCGCGGGCGTCTTCTGGCCGTCGAAGGCGTTCGCCGAGAACGCGCAGGACAAGCAGGGCGGCGTCCAGGGGCTCGACGGCGCCGACGGCGCGGCCGAACGCGCGGCCGTCGAGGCGCAGCTGCGCGATCTCCTCGACGACGACGCCACGGCTGACGAGAAGGCGGCGGTGACGAAGGCGCTCGGTCTCCTCGACACCATCGAGCACAGCCGCCAGGCACAGGACGAGCTCGTCGACACGCTGCTCACCCTGGCCGGCACGCCGCCGGCGAACGACGACGACGGCCTGACCGCGATTCGCGCGCAGGCCGGGTCCGACGTCCTGGCGAAGCTCGACACGCCCATCCTGCTGCCGACGGCGCCCCCCGACGACGGCGACGGCGGCGTGACCTCGGTCGGCGGTGCGACCGGCGGCGCGGGCGATGGCGGCGTGCTGGGCATCGGCGGGTTCTTCGCGTCCGTCTTCGGCAAGGTGGGGACGTTCCTCAACCTCACCACGTGGTACCTGATGAAGAACCGCTCGGGCACGGTCGGCATCAAGGGCCTCGCCCCCGTCATCCGGGAGCTGAAGGCCGCGGCACCCGCCCTGCGGGTGCACGTCGTCGGCCACAGCCTGGGCGGACGCCTGTCGGCCGCGTGCGCGAAGGCGCTGTCGGCCGCCCCGATGCTCCAGCCGGATTCGCTGTCGCTCCTCGAGGCCGCCTTCTCGCATTACGGGTTCGCGGCCGACAACGGCGACGGCCGCCCGGGGTTCTTCCGCGACGTGCTCGGGAAGAAGGTGGTGCGGGGGCCGCTCATCTCCACCTATTCGATGCAGGACACGGTGGTCGGCACCGTCTATGCCGTGGCCTCGCGGCTGGCCGACGACAACGTGAACGCCATCGGCGACGAACACGACAAGTACGGCGGCATCGGCCGCAACGGCACGCAGAAGACGGCCGAGCACTTTCGCGAGGCCCTCCACACGCCCGGCGCGGCCTACGCGCTCTCGACGGGCATCGTGCACGACCTGGACGGCTCCGGCGGGCTCATCACGAGCCACGGCGACGTCCGCAATCCGGCCGTGACCTACGCCGTCGCGTCGGCGATCGCCGCGACCTGAGGCCGGCCCGCGGGCTCACGCGTGGACCGGGCCGTCCGTCCGGCCCGGGCTACACGACTCGGCCGGTCGTGCCGAGACGAGAAGTGGGCCCGCCATGCCCGCGTCCTCTGGTCATCACGTCCGCGTCGCCCGGAGCGTCGCCGCCGCAGGCGGGGCGCTCGTCGTCGCGACGAGCCTGCTCGGCGACTGGTCGCCGGCGCTGCTCGCCTTCATCGCCTGGGCGCTGGTGCCCTACGCGGCGCTCCTCGTCATCGGTCCGCGTCTTGGTGACGCGTGGACCGTCGCGGGCGCCGGCGCGGCCGCGCTGGCGGTCGACGTCGGCATCCGGCTGTCGGTCTTCGTCTTCCCGCGCGGATCGACCGCCGCCATCGCCCTCGTCTTCTCGCCCGCGCTCGTCCTGGTGGCCGCGCTGCCGGCCGGCGCACTGGCCGGCGCGGCAATCGGCTGGGCCCGCCGCCGCGGCCGCCGCGGACTCGCCGTCGTGACGGCCGCCGCCGCGCTGGCCGCACTCGCCCTGGTCGCCATCGGCCTCGCGCGGCCGGACCTCTTCCCGACGACCGTGTACGCGCGGCGCCGCGCGCTCGAGCGCATCGGCGACCCCCGTGTGGTCACGGGCGCGTCAAGTTTCGACCGCGTGGTGCTGGACGACCGGCCGGGATGGCGTCAGACCGGCGCGCTGGACGGCGCCCCCGGCGACGAAATCGCCCTCGTGGAGCCGACGCGGGTGCGACTGCTCGCGGCCGAGTCACTGGCCGACGCCGGCAGCCTGCCGCTCGAGGGCGCGAGCCGTCGCTGGAACTGGTTCTCGCGCCTCGCCCGTGTCGGCGGACGTGTCGTGGTGGTGGACACCGGCGGCGGGTTCCAGGACACCCAGGTGCACGGACTCGACGGCACCCTCCTGTGGCAGTACCACCCCGATCCCGACCTGCCGCCGTCGGCGCTCGTGCCGGCGGACCTCGACGGCGACGGCGACGCCGAACTCTACGCCTCGACCGTGCACGCCGTGGTGCGGCTGGACGCCTCCGGCCGCGAGGTGTGGCGCCGCGCCGCGTCGATGGCCCACGTCGTCGCGGCGGCCCCGCCGTCGGACCGGGATCCCGCATGGCTCGTGGCCGCGCACTCGTCCGGCGCGGACGTCCTGGCGGCGGATGGCGCCCCGCTGGGGCGCGTCCCGGTCGGCGACGGCCTGCCGCTGGGCGTGGCGGACTGGGCCGGAGGGCGTCACCTGATCGTGGGCGGCCGGACGCTTCGGCTGCTGACGCTGGACGGAGCGACCGCCTTCGAGTGGGCGGTGGACGACATGTCGGTGGCGGATGCCTGCGTGGTGCGCTTCGAACGCGGTGGGGATCCCCATCTGGCACTCGTCGCCGGCGCGCCTCGCGACACCCATCGCTGGCGTCTGCAGATCGTGTCGCGTCAACGGCACGTGATCTACGACGAAGTGTTCGCGTCGGCGCCCCGCCTGCTGACGGCCCGCCGCGCCGACGGCCTCGACACGCTGCTCGTCAGCACCGACGCGCTCGTGGCGTTTCGTCCGTGGCCGTCCGCCGGCCTTCCGTGAACGTCGATCCCGGCCCGGCGTGGCGACGCCGCCCGGGGTATCGTTGATGGCACCTCCCGTTCACCCTGGAGTCTCAGTCGTGGTCAATCGAGCCCTCGTCGCCGTTCTCCTCCTCGCCACCGCCGCGTGCGGCACCGGCCAGACGCCCGCGCAGGCCGCCGGCGCCGCCGCCCCGGCGTCGTCGCCCGCCGCGGCCCCCGATGCCGCCCAGGCGTCGCCGCACGGCGCCGCCGGCGCCGTCCAGACCGTGTCCGGGGAGGTCGTCGAGACCATCGACTCCGGCGGGTACACCTACGCGCGCCTTCGTGGTGCCGGCGGCGCCGACACCTGGGTGGCCGCCGCCGAGATGCCCATCGAGAAGGGCGTCACGCTCGCGGCCACCGTGTCGGTCACGATGGACAACTTCCACAGCCGCACGCTCAATCGCGACTTCCCCGTCATCCACTTCGTGAGCGGCGTGACCCTGAACGGCCTGGCCGTGGCGTCGAACGCCGAGGCGGACTCCGTGGGACGGACGCCGAACGACTCCCAGCCGATGATGAGCAGCCACGGGTCCGCCGGCGGATCGCCGAAGGCCGAGACCGACGCGCTCATCGCGCGGGTGCCGCCCGCCCCCGGGGGCCTGACGGTCGTGCAGGTGTGGCAGCAGCGCACCAGCCTGTCGGGCACGCCCGTCGTGGTGCGCGGCAAAGTCGTGAAGGCGAACTACGAGATCATGGGCACGAACTGGTACCACGTGCAGGACGGCAGCGGCGCGCTCGACGCGGGCACGCACGACCTGGCGGTCACCAGCCCCGATCACGTGAGCGTCGGCGACGTCGTGACGGTGTCGGGTCCCGTCACGATCGACAAGGACTTCGGCGCCGGCTACGCCTACGCCGTCATCGTCGAAGGCGCCCGCCTGACCAAGTAGGCGCGTCCGCCGGGGCCGCGCGAGGACGCGGCCGCCGCTATCGCCGCGGCGCCGGGGCCCGGCACGCGAAGTTCGCGGCGTCGTTCATGTCGCCCGAGCCGCTGTACATCGCCACCTCCGGGTAGGTGCACAGCGGACGCTGGAGCGCCACGCCCTTCGCGGCATCGCCGTCCACGTATTTCGTGGCGATGATGCGCGACGGCGCCTGCCCCTGTTCCACCCATCGCTGCAGCGCCTTGAAGATGTCGTGATCGGCGTCGCGCTGCCCCTCGGGCGCCTTGCCCGCGGTGCCGAACGCGGTCGGGCCCGGCCCGCCGGAGCAGTGGTACAGGCCCGGCACCATGTAGGCCCGGAAGAACGTCTGCGTGGGCGCGAGGCCCTTCTGGGCGGCCACGACGCTCTCGTAGTAGTTCACGCCATTCTTCGCGGGAATGAGCGGGTCCGCGTCGCCGTGGTAGTAGACCAGCTTGTGCCCCAGCCGCTTGAACGCCGAGAGGTCCGGGTTGACGGCGTCGGTGATGGGCGCCAGCGACGACACGGCTTCGGGCAGGTCGCGGTCCACGTCGAACGTGCGGAACTTCCACCCGGGATCGTGGAAGAAGGCGTAGCGCCAGAAGTCGTGGGAGCTCACGCCCGACGTGTCCTGGCGATTGATGACCACGCCGCTGGCCCAGCCCATCTCCCCGCTGGGATACAGGCCCGGATAGAGCGTTTTGCCGCTGCGGCTGGTCGGTCCGCGATAGACGCCTCGGACCGCCTCCACCTGCGCGGGCGTGAGGCAGCCGGCCGTGGCGCCCCCGCGGCATTGCAGCACGCCCGGATCGAACGTGCAGCGGCTCGCGTCGCCCACGAGGCCATCCTTCGCGCCGTCCACGAGGTCGCACGCCGCGACGGCCGCGTCCTGGACGAGCTGCAACGCTTCCTTCGGGAGATTCGTTTCCGGCGAGCTCGTGACCTGGCCGTTCCACACCTCGCTGGCCATCTGGTGCGTCCAGTAGTTCGCGGCATGGCCGGCGAGGATGCCGTCGAAGTCCTCGGGGTAGCGCTGGGCCTCCATCAGCCCCTGCTTGCCGCCGTTCGAGCAGCCCGTGAAGTACGAGAACTCCGGGAGCTTCGCGTAGAACGCGTTCACGACCGCCTTGGCCTCGACGGTGGTCAGGTGCAGGCCGCGCGAGCTGTAGTCGATGAGCCGCTCGCGGTTCTCGAGCCAGCTCGCCGGCTCCGCGGTGGTGTGGCCGGTATCGGTGCTGGCCGTCGCGAAGCCGTCCTTGAGGGCCTCGGCCATCGCCCCGTAGCTGATGGATCCCGCCAGGCCGCCGTTGCCCACGACCTGCAGCCGGCCGTTCCAGCCCGACGCCGGCAGCCACACCTCGAAGCGGATCGTCGAAACCACCGTCGGGGTCAGCGTCCCCTCGACCCGGCAGAAGGGCGGCAGGTCGCCAAGCGAGCGGCCGCTGCTCGATCCTGGCGGCGTGAACGGCCCCGCCGGTACGAGCCGTGCGGACTGGATGGCGCCGTCCTTGACCGTCAGCCGCGCCAGCTCGTCGCACGTCGCGGCGAGCGCGGGCGTGGCCGTGACGAGCAGGGAGGCGAGGGCCGAGGACGTGACGGCAGCGAGGATCGGTGAGCGCATCGAGGTTCCCCAGCGTCGAACGCAGCCGGCAAGGCTGCCGTGGTGCGGCCGGGGTGGCCGCGCGGGCCACGATACCAGAGGTGTCGGGCTCCAGGCTGCGCCCGTCGCCGGGCGTCGAGAGGCTGGGCCGTACCGCGCCGCGGCGCACGGCTGGGCCGCCGGAGGCCCCGCGGGGACGGGCGGTATCATCTGTCGGCATGCTTCCGGCCGACGACCCGCTCTCCTCGGGCTCGCTGGTCCCGCCGTTCGACCCCGAGGCGACCGCCCATCTGCTGCAGCGCGCGCGAGACGGTGACGACGATGCGCTCAACCGCCTCTTGGAGCGGTGCCTGCCGCCGCTGCGCCGCTACGCGCACGGCCTGATTCCGCCTCACCTGCGCGGACCGCTGGACACCGGGGACCTGGTGCAGGAGACCGTGATCGCGGCCCTGCGATCCCTGCACCGCTTCGAGGCGCGGGGCGAGGGCGCGCTTCAGGCGTACCTGCGGGCGGCGCTCAGGAACAAGGTGGTGGACCTCCTGCGCTCATCGGAGGGCCGCGTCCAGCGCGTGGAGGTTCCCGAAGCGCTGCCCGCGCGGGAGCCCTCCCCGCTCGAGCAGGCCGTCGGCAAGGAGAACGTCGAGCGCCTGGAAGCCGCGCTGGCCAGGCTGGATCCCGAGGACGCCGAAGCCATCGTCTGCCGATTCATGCTGCTCTACAGCTACGCGGAGCTCGCCGTGGCGCTCGGCAAGCCGTCGGCGGATGCGGCGAGGATGACGGTGACGAGGGCGATGAAGCGACTGGGCCAGACGATCGAGTCAGTGCCCGATTGAGCGCGACCGCTGCCGAAAGCTTTGCCTTGCTACGGTGACGCCGACTTCCTTCCCGACTTCTTGCGTGGTCTTGAGAGCAGCGAGTTGAGATTGAAGAACAATCCATGCATGGGCACCAACTCTGCTGGAATCCGGCCATCGTGGCTTCCTGGGGCAAAGGCGTCGGCGGAAAATCCAGTCGGAATCGTCTTGAGGGCGAACCTGTACGTGAACATCGAGACTAGGCGTCTGACGTCAGTCCGCGGATACTTCGACCAAAGCGTTGGCGCGTGAAGCTCGACTCGCAGTGGCTCGACGACGAAGCCCTGGACGGAGTCGAATCCTTTGGAAGAAAAAGCATAGTACCCGCCGCTGATGCCAAGGTCGACGACGTCCGCCTTCTTGCTAGGAATGGGGTTCCACGTCAGGGACGGCGCGACCGTGATGAATCGAATGCGCTCGCCTCCTGAGAACGCCTCGTTGTTGGCATTCCTGTAGCCGCTCCAGTCGTCGACGTTGATTTCGATGGAGACGCGTCGCTCGACGTTCTCGTCGCACAGCGACCAAAACATGCCGGTCGCGCCGGCGGCGAAGACTTGGACCTTGAGAATGTGGATCGCGGCCGCAGCGAGCTCGAAAGCGGATTCGAACTGCACGAAATTGGTCCGGACCATGTTGCTGTCATTGTTCGACAGGCGCAGTCCTGGCCGGCTGTAGTTCTGCCTGATGCGGTCGAAAGGCTGCCGAAGATGCTGGTCGATCAGCGCCTGGAGTCGATTCGCGGCCTGCGTATCGCCCTGCCAGCGCTGCGTGGACTGTTCGAGAAAGCTCGCGAATGAATTCCAATCGGTTGCGACACTGTCGACATCGGATGGCAGTAGATCGATTGAAGAAGCGCTCACTCGTTCAAACGATTGCCGAGCCCGCGCGAGGGCGGCTTCGAGCTCGGGCACCGTGCTTGACGGGCCGAAACAGATCACTCGAACTTCGTATAGCCGGCCCCAGAAGCCGCCTGGCCCGCTCCATTTGTCGAGCAGCCCGAACCACGCGAAGGCCGGTGCCGGCGCGGTCAACTGCACGGCGACACACGTCAGTACGGCCAGGCCCAGCCGGCGGAGAGATCCGCGGGACAGATTGCGCATGTGATACCTCACTTGGCTTGATCGATTCTTTCGAAGACGTCGCGGGGAAGCCCGTGCCGTTGCAAGTCGGAGGATGACCGGGGGACCGTGACCGACCGCGGCGGAACACGTTCTGGGCAGAAGACGAGCACGTCCTGCTCCCGCTCGCCCAGCACGAAGCATGACTGCCCCTGCCACGTTGCGGTCTCCAAGTCGCGCTGGGAGAACGCCCGAAACGGCAGTGCCATCAGCAGCAAGGACAGCGTGAAGACGCCGGCACCACCGAGGAGCATCAACCGATTAACGGGGACGCTATGCGTCTTCGAGAGGCGCAGCACGGGGAGCCACACGACCAACGCGATGAGCGTGCTCCAGGTGAACCACACCCGATAATCCTCGCGGGCGGTGAATCCACCGGGTCCCAGGAACGCGAGTGAGGCGGCGGGTCCCTCGGACAACTGGTGTCCGTTCATGAGTCCCATGATCCACTCCAGCATGGGCAGCTGGCTCCACCACACGACGCCCAGGAACGCCGCGGCGGCGACCAGCGCCCACGCCGACAGCGACGACACGTCATCGAAGCCGAGGCGGGCGCCGAATCGGCGGCCGGTGTCCATGGCTCGGGCCGCGGTTGGCACGTTCCTGGCCGCGGCCCGGAGCACGGCCAGCGTCACGCTCCAGCCCAGGATGATGAGCAGACACAGCACGAGCGGCGCCGTGAACGACATCGCGCCGAACCGGAACCAGTCCCACATCGATTCGTGGACGAAGCCGGCCCGACCGAGGACGAACGTGTTGAAGTACTTCGACGTGATCGCTCCAACCGCGATCACCCCGCCGCCGATGCCTCCGACCCACGCAACGGCGATGGCCGCGCGCCGGGCGACGATCGTCCACCAGGGGTCCTCTTGGCCTCGGTCGAGCGCATCCAGCAGCGCCGCCGTGCTCGGCCAGCGGTCCTCGGGCTTCCGGGCCAACGCGCGCTCGACGACAGCCGCGAAGCCGGAAGGTGCCGAGGGACGCCGCTCGCGCAAGGCGACCTGTCGTCCCGTCATGTGCGCGGCCGACAGTTCAGGCAGCGATCGCCCTTCGACCGGATAGGCGCCGGTCACCAGGTAGTAGAGCAGCACGCCCACGCTGTAGATGTCGGCCGCCACTGACGGCGCCTGGCCCGCCAGCACCTCGGGGGCCATGTACATCGGCGTGCCCGCCGTGAACCGCGCGTCCACACGGTCGGCATCGTCCACGCTGATGCCGGTCCCGAAGTCCATCAGCACGATCCGGCCCATCCGGTCGCGCATCACGTTCCTGGCCTTCACGTCCCGGTGCAGGAAGCCCTCGCGGTGCACGCTGGCCAGCGCCTGGCACACGTCGCGGCCCACCAGCCGCGCCTCGTCGGGTGTCAGCGTCCCGTGCGCCCGCACGACGGCGTCCAGCGTGTCGCCGTGCACGAACTCCATGCAGAGGCCCAGCTGTTCCTCGAAGGACTCCAGCCCCAGCACCCGCACGACGTGGTCGTTCCGGACGCGCGCCAGGGCCCGGCCTTCGCGCACGAGGCGCGCCCTGAGATCGGCATCGCCGACGTGGCGGTGCAGCACCTTGATCGCGACCTCCATGTCGAGTTCGGGATCGTGGGCGTGGAAGACCCGGCCGTAGCTGCCGCTGCCGACTTCCTTCCGGATGCGATACCGCCCCCACGACACGGCCTCGACCGGCGGGGCCGAAGCTGGGGAGGCCGGAAGGACGCCGCTGACGACGGGCAGTGCGGCGCAGGCGCCCGCGAGTGCGTCGAGGATGCGGAGGCCTTCGAGCTGCGCGCGGTCCAGGGCCGAGCTGAGCCGCCCCTCCACGGAGGCCCAGTCCACGGGCACGCGATCGGCCACGTGCTCCACCACGAGTCCCAGCGTGTCAGCGGCCATTGCCAGTCGGGGGCGCGGGCAGACGTGCCGATCGCCGTCGTCGCCGGTCCGGGCGTCGAGGCGGGGCCGCCATCCAGGTCAGCTGTTCGAGTGCGCCGATACTACCCGATCACCGGAGTTGGACGGACTCAGTGCGCGGATTTCGCGCCCCGGCGCAGGGGCGTCGCTCGGCAGAGTGCCCCCCGGGAGCCTGGAAGCGCGATCGGGCGAGACCGTTCAGCGGCCGGGTGCTTCGCCTCCAGCGTCGGCCAGCGCCCGCCGCGCTTCCTCGACGAGATCGGCCGGCACGTCGGTGCGGGCCGCCACCGCCCGCCACATCTCCACGCTCTCCTCGCGGGCACGGCGTGCCGCATCGACATCGCCCAGGCGGCCGTAGAGCGTGGAGGTCCAGGCCCGGACTCTCGGCGGCCAGCCTGGCGCGCGCGCGTATTGATCAGCCTTGGCCGCCACGTCGGCCGCGAATTGCTCCGCCTGCCGCGCGAAGGCGAGCGCCCGCGCGCGGTCGCCCTGGGCGGCGTAGTGCTCGGCGCGGTTCTGCAGGGGCGGAATCATCTGGCGGCGCGGAACGTAGCTCTCGGGGTTGGCGGCTTCGGCCCGGTGGAATGCGGCGTTCAGGCGGGTCCATTCCTCTTCGGCTTCCGCGAACCGGCCCGCCTGGCGGAGCCGCTCCACCCGGCTTCCCCGGAACTCCATCAGGAATCGCAGCGCGCGCTCCGGCTGTTTCGGTTCCAGGCGTTCCAGCGTGGCGATGCCTGCGTCCAGGTCGGCGAGGGCCGCAGGATCGCCGGGTGGATGGGCCGGCGCGCGCCGGCCCAGCGCCATCGCGTGGTCGTAGGCGGCGGAGTCGTCGCCGGCGTTACGCGCCCGGATCCACTCGGCCTCGGCGACCATCCGGTTGGCCGCGTCGAGCGCCTGTCGGCGGCTCTCGGGATCCAGCGGCCGCGGCGGTCCGCCTGCCCCCGTCCACGAGCCAGTGCCCAGCGGCCCCAGCGCCAGGTCGGCCATCGTGCTCCAGGCGAGCATCACGCTGCGGCGGGCGGTGAGGTTCTCCGGCTGCTCGCGGACCAGGGCCTCCTGGATCTCGGCGTTGCGGCGGTAGTGGGCGATGGCGGCCGCGTTGTCGCCTCGGCTCGCGGCCATCTTGCCGGCGAGCGAGTGCGCGACGCCCACGCCGAGTCGCGCGTCGGCATCGCCGGGGAGGCGGCGGGCCACCTCCTCGGCGATCGTCACGATGCGATCGCCCTCGCGGACGGCGGCGGGGCTCGTGTCGAAGCTGGCGAGGAGGACGGTGAGGACCTCGAGGTGGGCGCGCATGGTGGCGAGGTCGTCGGGGTGCCGCGCGGCGGCGCGATCGGCCTCGGCCAACGCCTCTTCCATGAGGCGCTGTGCGTCCACCGTGCGGCTCTGGTCGAAGAGCCACTCCGCGCGCTGCACGCGCAGCCGCGTGGCGATCGGGCCCGCGCGGTCGGCCCACCCGCCTCCGCCCAGGGGCCCGAGCAGGGCCTCGGCCTTGTCGTAGTACGCGGCGACGTCCTCGGGGCGTCCCAGGCTCGTGCGCGTCAGCGACGACGCCAGGCGTCCGAGCTTCAAGTACCCCTCGGCGATCTCGAGCCTTAGTGCCGGGTCGGCGCCGGCGTCGCGCGTCAGGCCGTCCAGGTACTCGACCGCCGTACGGACGACCACCGCCTGCGCCGGCGCGGAGGCCGGCAGGTCGCGAATCGCGTCGTGCACGTCGCCCATGAGGGCGTTGGCGATCCGCCGAACTTCCTGGAAGCGGCGCTCGGCGCGCCGGGCCTGCGCCGTTGCCACCACGATGCCGCCCGTGAGCGACGTGATGACGACGGCCGTGGCCGCCAGCGGCAGCCACTGGCGGCGGGCGAAACGCGCGAGCCGGTAGGCGCGGCTGTCCGCGCGCGCCATGACGGGCCGGGACGTCAGGTGGCGGCGGACGTCCTCGGCGAGCGCGGCCGCCGACGGGTAGCGGCGCTCCGGCGCCTTGCTCGTCGCCGTGCGGACGATGGCATCCAGGTCGCCCGCGAGACGCCGGGCCTCGGCGCGATCGCCGCGCGCCGCCACAATCGCGCTGGGCGACGGCACCGGCGTCTCGCAGATCGAGCGCTCGAGCGCCAGGCGCGACGAGGTGTCGGCCTGCTGCCCCCGGGTGCCGGTCAGGAGCTCGAACAGCAGGAGACCCAGCGCATAGACGTCGGTCCGGGTCGTCACGGCCTCGCCGCGCAGCTGCTCCGGGCTGCAGTACGCGAGGGTGAGGGGCGCCAGGCCAGGGCGCGTCATGCCTGCGTCCCCCTGGTCGAGCAGCTTGGCCACGCCGAAGTCGAGGAGCCGCACGGATCGGCCCGCCACCAGGATGTTGCGCGGTGTGAGATCGCGGTGCACGACGAGCGACTGGTGCGCGTACTCGACGGCATCGCAGACCTGCAGGAAGAGCTGCAGCCGGTCGCGCAGCCCCAGGCCGTCACGGCGCGCGGCCTCGGTGATGGGCGTGCCCTCGACGAGCTCCATCACGAGGTAGGGCGTCCCCTCGGGGGTGGTGCCGCCGTCGAGCAGCCGCGCGATGTTCGGATGCTCGAGCCGGGCCAGGATCTGACGCTCGTCCAGGAAGCGCCGCACCAGTTCCGGATCCAGCGAGGCGCTGGTCGCGACCTTGATCGCGACGCGCTTGTCGAACGACGCATCGTCGCGGACGGCCTCGAACACCACGCCCATGCCGCCCCGGCCGAGCTCGCCGACGATCCGGTACGGGCCCAGGCGACGCGCCTCGGCCGACGGTGCGGGCAGCCCCTTGGCGGCCCTGGCGATCGTCTCGGCGATCGGCGCGCCGCCCGTCCTGTCGCGCACGAGCAGCGCGCGCGCCTCGTCCCGCACCGACCCGTCGGGTTCCCCGGCGAGCACGGCGGCCCAGTCCGCCTCCGGCCGATCGGCCAGCCGGTCGAAGAGCGCGGCGACGCGGGCCAGGCGGGGATCGCTCATCGGGCCGTCAGGGACACCAGCGAAAACCGCGTACGGGTTTCCTCACGCGCCCAGCGCGTCGCCGAGCCAGGCCTCCGCGAACCGCTGGTCGCGGTGGGCCGTCACCACCGCGACGCCGAGCACTTCCGCGGTCTCCTCGAGCGTCAGCCCGCCGAAGTAGCGAAGCTCGATCACGCGGGCCTTGCGGGCGTCGAGCGCTGCCAGCCGGTCGATCGCGTCGTGGAGATCCAGGAAGCGCTCCGCGTCGGCCGGCGTGGGAAGGTTGACGTCGTCGACCGACACATGGACCGCGCCGCCCCCCCGCTTGGCCGCGCGGGTGGCGCGGGCGTGGTCCACCAGGATGCGGCGCATCAACTGCGCCGCCAGGGCGTAGAACTGCCGCCGGCTGTCGAAGGCGAGCTGCCCGGCGTCCACGAGCCGCATGAACGCCTCGTGCACCAGGGCCGTCGGCTGCAGGGTGTGGTCGGGCCGCTCCCGCCGCAGGTACGCCTGGGCGATCTGCCGCAGTTCCGGGAGCACGACGGCGGCGGCTTCCTCGAGCGCCTCGGCGTGGCCCTCCTGCCAGCGGGACAGCAGTGTTGTGACGTCCGGCGACCCGCCGAGCCCGGCCGAGGGCATGCGGGGAATATAGCAGCCTTCCCCGGCGCGACGACCCCATGGAAAAACCGCCGTGGGTCCACCGCTCGTCCTCGTGAACGCCGGTGGCGCCTCCCGCGGCGCCGCGCCTGGCGGAGGAGAGCTGCGATGGTCCTCGACTCCCTGCTTCGCCGCCGCGCCCTTCTCGCGGCGGTTGCCGTGCTCGTCGCTGCCGCCGCCACCCCCGCCGCCGCGCAGATCGGCGACCCCATTCCGTCGCTCATCACCACCGTGACGGGAGGCAGCTTCAACATCGAGGTGGATTGCGACAACGACGACACCGCGCAGGACCTCTCGAACACGTTCGGCATGACGCTGCTGGGCGCGCTCGCGCCGGGCGGTCCCGTGCTGGGATCCCTGTTCGCCCCGCCCATCCCCGGCGGGTGCCAGGTCATCGCCGCCGCGCCGCCGCCAGGCACGTACTACGTGCTCATCGTGTACGGGCAGACGTCGAGCTTCAACGCCTCGCCGTCGGACTGGATCCGGATCGACATCGCGCCCGCCTGCGTCGGCAGGCCGAATCCGCCCACGCTGACGGCCGCCATCAACGGCCAGCACGTCACCTTGACGACGACCGGCAGTGGAGGGTGCGCCTACGACTACGTCGAGCTGGAAGCCGGCACCACGCCGGGCAGCAAGGACCTCGGCACGTTCCCTCTGTCGTCCAGCGTCTTCAACGCCACCGTCCCGCCCGGCAACTACTACGTCCGGGCGCGCGCCGTGAACCCGTACGGCAAGAGCGCGCCTTCGGACGAGGTACCGATCTCCTCGCCGGGGTGCACCGGCGTACCGCAAGCGCCCGTCACCTGGAACGCCGCGGTGAACGGCAACAACGTGACGATCTCGTGGACGCAGACGCCGGGTGTCCCCGGCCCGCCCATCTCGTTCTACCAGATCGACATCCACGACGTGACCCTGCCCAACTACCAGCCGGTCGTGAACCGTGTCGTGCTGCCGGGGACCGTCACGTCCGTGAGCGCGCCCGTGCCGTCGGGTCCCTACAAACTCCTGCTGCGGTCGGGCAACCAGTGCGTCCTGTCTCCGCTCGCGAACGGCCGGCTCCTCACCTTCACGGTGCCCTGATCCGATTTCCTCACGGGTGGTGCCGGGGGTGATCCCTTCGTCCGGCGGAGATGATCGTACGGCGTCAGTTGGCGAAGCCGGAGGAAGGGATCGCCCCCGGCGCCACCCTCACGCCGCCCTTCGTCCGGCGAAGAGGATAGGACTATCGTGAGGGTGTGCCGGCCGACCTCGACGTCCTGATCGTCGGCGCCGGCCCCACCGGCCTGAGTCTCGCGGTGCAGCTCGAGCGGTGGGGCCTCCGCTTCCGGATCGTCGACGCGCTGACCTCGCGCCACACCGAATCGCGCGCCCTGGCCGTGCACGCGCGCAGCCTGGAGGTGCTGGACACGATCGGCGTCGCCGAGCCCCTGGTGGCGCGGGGCCGCCGGGCGCTGCGCGTGCAGCTGTATCCCGGCTCGGGTCCGCCGGTCGTCCTGGCGCTGGCCGACGGGCCTGTCGCGGGCACGCGGTTCCCGTTCGTGCTGTTCGTCTCGCAGGCCGAGACCGAGGCGGTCCTGGTCTCGTGGCTCGACGCGCGTGGCGTCACGGTGGCGCGCGGCTGCCGCGCCTCGATCGAGGCCGAGGACGACGGCGGAGTGACGTGCCGCCTGGCCCACGCGGAGCGTGACGAGATCGTCACCGCCCGCTATGTCGTGGGGTGCGACGGCGCGCACAGCACCGTGCGCCACGCCGCCGGCGTGGCCTTCGACGGCGGCGACTACCCCCAGAGCTTCATGCTCGCGGACGTCGAGGCGGACGACGCGCTCGCCACCGACGCGGCCCACGTCTTCCCCGGCATCGGCGGCGGCCTCGGGCTGCTCCCGCTCGGACGTCCGCGTACGTGGCGCGTCATCGCCATCGGCGTGCCGGAAACGGACGGCGACCGCGATCCCGATCCCGGCCGTGAGCTGTCCACGCTGCAGGCCTTCGCCGCCGCGACGACCGGCCGATCGCTCGGGCTCCACGACGCTGCCTGGATCACGCGCTTCCGCCTGCACCACCGCCAGGCCCTGTCGTATCGCCGCGGTCCCTTTTTCCTGGCCGGAGACGCCGCGCACATCCACAGCCCCGCGGGTGGCCAGGGCATGAACACGGGCATCCAGGACGCGTGGAACCTGGGCTGGAAGCTGGGCCTGGTCTGCGGGGGACTGGCGCCCGAGGCGCTGCTCGATTCGTATCACGACGAGCGCTGGCCGGTGGGACGATTCCTCCTGCGCTTCACCGATCGTCTCTTCGGCCTCGTCACGCGCGCCATCGTTCGCGGCTCCCTCGCCGCGCGCCTGCGCGACGCGGTGCTCCGCCGGCTGCTGCCGGTCGCCGCCGCGTCCGCGTCGGTGCGCCGCCGCGGGTTCCACCTGGTGTCGCAGCTCGGCATCCGCTA
The DNA here is from genome assembly GCA_041394705.1 of Vicinamibacterales bacterium. Classification (GTDB taxonomy): domain Bacteria; phylum Acidobacteriota; class Vicinamibacteria; order Vicinamibacterales; family UBA2999; genus CADEFD01. The sequence continues at coordinate 139,520 of JAWKHS010000006.1, read as the reverse complement.
CCGGTCGAGCCCCGCCGTACGAGAGGGCGTGCCGCGGCTCACGTGCGGACCGAGGGCGGGCGACCGTCTGCCGGACCTGCCCCTGCACGCGGAGGGCGCGGACACGTCGCTGCAGCGGCTCGTGCGTGCTCCGGCGTTCCACCTGCTCTGGTGTGGCGACGCGCCCGTGCCCACGGCCGTCGAGGCCGTCACCGCACGGCGGCCGATGAGCGTGCACGTGCTGCCGGCGGACGGTCACGCGGCGAACGACGCGGCCCTGGCCGCGCTTGGCGTCGTCCCGCCGGTGACCGGCGCCCACTACCTGGTGCGACCGGACGGACACGTGGCGTACCGTGCGGCCGGCCACGATCTCGTCGGACTGTCCCTGTATCTCGACCGGTGGCTGCCGCAGCAGGCGGACGCCGCCGCGTCTTGACTCCGATCCCCGCCGACAGTACCGTGGCGGGCTCGTGACGAGGACGTGGACTTGATCGGCCGAGCGGCCTGTCGCCTGGCGGCCGGGGTCCTCCTCGTCGGCGCGATGAGCGACGTCGCGTCGCTGCCCGCGGCCGCGCAGACCGCTGGAGCCTCGCCGGCCCCGGCGGATGGCGGCGACGCGCTCACCATCCGCTACGGCGCCGAGTACTGGATCCGGGCCAGCCGGACGGTCGACTTCGATTTCGACGGCGCCGTCGACGATGCCCAGGACTTCGGCTGGCAGCGCGTGAAGCCGTTCGTCGCGGTCCGCAAGCGCTGGTTCGAGCTGATGCTCCAGGCGCAGGACTCGCGCTCGTACGGCGTGCCGGACCTCAACCCGGACGGGTCGTCCACCTACGCGTCGCGCACGAGTCAGCTCGACTTCGTGAAGGCGTACGCGGCGCTGCGGCCGCGTGCCGACGTGCTCGTGAAGGTCGGCCGCGAGCAGGCCGACGGGATCGACATGGGCCTCTCGCGCAAACTGGCCAGCAGCTCCAACTACGGCACGGTGCTGAAGTCGTTCGATCAGATCTCGGTGCGCTGGGACCGCCGGGGCAAGAGCCTGGGCGCGTTCGTCGCCAGCCCCGTGGACAACCAGCCGTATGCGTGGAACAGGCGCCGCGCCGGCGAGGTGTTCTGGGGAGTCCAGGCCCTGCACACGACTCGAGCGAAGGTGCACAGGGCCTATGTCGTCGGCCGGCAGATCGGCACGCGCGGACCGGCGAGCGAGACCGGCGTCCGGGCCCGGAGCGCCACCTACGCGCTCGGGCTGCAGGAGGTCCGGCCGATCGGCGGCCCGAGGCTCGTCCTCGACGTCGAGGGCCTCGTGGAGTGGGGCCACCGGTCCACGGACCGCCTGCGCGCGGGCGCGCTCTTCGCGACGGCCACGCGCTCGTTTTCCCCGGACCACTCGGTGTTCGTCGGGTACTACCGCTCGTCGGGCGACGGCCGGCCTGGCGACGGAACGACGCATCTCTTCGACACGATGTATGCGTCGGGCTTCAACAACTACGGCTACCTGGGGCTGTCGCAGGGCCGCAACATCGGCGACGTCCGCGTCGGCGGGTCCTCGAAGCTGGCGGGGCCCGCGACCCTGATGTGGACCTATCACGACCAGGCGCTGTCGGTTCGCCGCGATCACTGGTATGCGATCTTCACGCCCGACATCGACCGGCCGGGGGCCGCCTCGTCGCGGCTGGGCCGCGAGATCGACGCCACCCTCCTGTTGCGGTTCCCGTTCGCGCGGCGGGCGACGATTGCGCTCGGCTACCTCGCGTACTTCCCCGGGCGGTACGTGTCGGGCACCGGGCCCCACGCGACCGCGCAGCAGTTCGCCATCGACATCTGGGGTGAGTTCTGATGCCCGCGCCGCAACGGCCCGCTCACGGCCTGGACGGATCCTCCGCCGTCACACCGCCGGCCGGCGGGCTCTCGCCTGGCGCGCAGTAGACCCACCGGCCTCGCATGCCCCGGCGGGCGCGCTCGCGTTCCTCGGGCGTCATGCTGTCCCACTTTTCCGACATCCGATCGGCCATCCGCTGCCGCATCCGGTGCCGCATGTGCGAGCCGCCGGATCCCCTGGCACTGAAGCCGCCGAACAGGATGCGGGACAGCGCCAGCAGGCCCAGCGCCTGCCAGAAGGTGACCTGACTCACGCCGAAGAGGGCCGGCAGGAGCCAGTTCCACAGCAGCATCACCACCCACCCGCCGAGGGCGATGAAGAGCAGGAAGAGCGGGGGCACCACCAGTGCCAGCAGCAGGAATTTGATTCGACGGTCCATGTCAGGCCTCCGTGCGCGGGCCACCGTAGAGGCGCCGCAGTCGTTCGCGCAGCTTGCGCACCGCGTAGTGCTTTCGCGAGAGCAGCGTGTTCACGCTGACGCCGGTCTCGGCGGCGATCTCCTTGAAGCTCCGTCCGTCCAGCTCGTGGGCCACGAACACCTCGCGCTGCGGCGCCGGCAGGTCATCGAGCGCCGCCACGATCTCGTCCAGGAGCACCTGCCGCGCCAGGAGCGCGTCCGGGCCGTCGTCGGGCGACGGCAGCAGGTCGTCGAGGGCCAGGTCGTCCTCCTCGCCCGTCCCGAGCGCGTCGGCGAGCCGTTCGGGCCGGCGCTTCCTGAAGAGGTCGACGATGCGGTTGCGCGCGACGCGGAAGAGCCAGGCCGTGACGTGCTCGATCGGCATCAGGAGGTGGTTGGCCTCCACCAGCTCGGCGAACACGTCCTGCAGCACGTCGTCCACGTCGGCCGGATTGGCCACCCGCCGCCGGACGAAGCTGCGCAGCCGCGGGCGTTCGCGGGCGACGATCTCGTCGATCCGCCGGTCCTGCTCGGCTGTCATCCCCGCGGCCCGGAAGGCGCCCACAGGGATGTAGACGTAATGACGAGGGGAAATATTGTTCGACCTCCGCCCGGGTCCGGCAGCACGAGGCTCGCCACGCCATCGTTCGGCAGCCGAGTCGGTGGGGTGTTCGGTGGGCGGCGACTATGAGTCGTCGTCGCGCGGAGATCCGACACTCGCACCGGGAGTGCGGGCGACCCGCAGGTCAGGGGAGAGGGGTCCCCAGAAGCGCCTTGGACGGCAGGACAGGTCGCCGGGAGGTGCGAGTGTCCGACGCGACTCATCGGAGCCGACGACCGAACACCCCGCCGACTCGGCTGAGAGGCTACCGCGGCCGCGGCAGGCGCGGCACCTTGATTGGCCCGGCCTTCTGCACCTGGGCCCAGACGCGCTTCCCGACCTTGTCGGCCTCGGCGATGATGGCCGCCTCGTCCACGGTCGTGATCCGCCGGTCGCGCATCACGAAGCGGCCGTCGATCATCACCGACTCGATGTCGCCCGGCTGGCCGTTGTGGATCCAGGCCGAGACGATGCGGACAGCCGGCACGATGTGGGCCTTCTGCGTGTCCACCACGAGCAGGTCGGCCTTCTTGCCGATCTCCAGCGATCCGATCGTCGAGAGCTGCCGGACCGCGCGGGCGCTTCCGAGCGTGGCGTCGGCCAGGATGTCCTCGGGCTGGGGCTGCACGCCCGGGAACTCGTCGTCCCGGCGGACGCGCTCGGTGATGAGCGCGATGCGCAGCACCTCGAAGAGGTCCGTCGTGTTGTTGTCGGTGCCCATGGCGATGGGCACGCCGGCCGCGCGCAGGGCGGGAATCGGGGGGATGACGCCCCGGTTGGCCGCCATCCGGGCCTGGTGCGTCACCATCGTGCCGGACTTGGCCAGGAGCGCGATGTCGGCGTCGTCCACGTAGCGGCAGTGCGCGGCGAAGAGGCGCGAGGACAGGAAGCCGTGGCGGTCGAGGAATCCCACCGGGCTCACGCCGTGGTGCCGGCGCATGTACTCCACCTCTGCCCGGCTCTGCGAGAGGTGGATCGTGTAGTTCAGGTCGTGCTGGTCGGCGAACGCCTTCACCGCGGCCAGCAGCTCCGGCGACGAGTTCTCGGCGAGACCGGCGGCGGGGAAGACCGAGATCCGGCCGTTCTCCCTGCCGTGCCAGGCGGCGTGGAGGTCGGCGATGCGCCGCAGGCCCTCGTCGCGCATCTTCGGGGAGAAGCGCGGCGCCTCGCCCCGCGCCAGGATCTCGGGCGACATCGGCGAGCCGCCCTCGCGGTCGGTGGCGGATTCGGCGAACACCCACCGGAGTCCCGTCTTCGCGAGCTCCGAGGCCGTGGCCGCCGTGCCGCCCACGTTCTCGACGACGCACGTCGATCCCGTCCGAATCGCCTCGAGCGCGCCGACGACGGCCATGAGCGTCGCCTCGTCGCGCGAGATCAGGCTCGTGGGCTGCACGGGCAGCCGGTAGCTGTTCGGGAAGCCGAAGTCCTCGTTGAAGCCGCGGGCGAGGGTCTGCGCGAGATGCGCGTGGCAGTTGATGAGGCCGGGGAACAGGGCCTTGCCGCGCCCGTCGTAGATCTCGGCCTGCGGGTACCTGGCGCGAATGTCGGCCGTCGGACCGATGGCCGCGATCGTCGCGCCTTCCACCGCGAGCGCCACGTCGTCCCGGACGGCGTCGACCGTGACCACCGTGGTGTCGGTGAAGATCACGGGACGGCCCGCCGCCGGCTGCGCGCCGCCACGCGACGGCTCCAGCAGCACGGCTGCGGCGCCGGCACCCGCGCCCGCGAGGACGTCGCGGCGGGTCAGGCCGTGGCGGGCCGAGCGGGGCGATGGGGTGGAAGACGGCGTCGTGCCACGCGTGCGCCTGATTTTCATGCGCCCGACGCTAGCGCCGGCCCCGGGGCAAGTCAAGGACGCCGGCCGGCGCGCGGGCCGGTCGGCTACGGCTGTTTCACCAGGAGCTGACGGGCGTAGAGCAGCGAGAACCCCTCGCGCTGTGCGTTCTGCTGCGACTTCGACGCGGGTTGGGTCACGACAACGGCCGCGGTGGCGCCCTGCGCGGCGGCGTGCGCCAGCCGCCATCGAACCAACGTGGTCTGGATGCCCCGCCGCCGGAACCGCGGCAGGGTCGCCGCGCCGCAGAACTGGACGAGACCGTCGTCGAGCCGGAAGGCCGCGCCGCCAGCGGCCTCGCCGTCCGCGCGCGCCAGGACGCACTCGAAGCCCGGCACCTGCAGGGTGAGCGCCATCCAAGCCGCCAGTTCGTCGGACGGCGGCGCCTCGTCGCCCCCCACGCCCCCGGCATCCGGCGTGGCGAACCCCCCGACCACCACCTCCACCCACCGCGACCGATCCTCATCGCCTACGCGTGCGATCGCCAGGCCCGGCGGCAGGGGAACCTCTGGGGGCATCGCGAGCGGACGGCCCAGCACGTTCTCGAATCCCCGAGGCTCGTAGCCGCGGGCGACCAGCATCGCGTGCAGCGCGGGATCGGCCAGCGTGGCCACCTCGGCCTGGAGCGGTGCGCCGCGGTCGGCGAAGAGCCGTTCGACCTCGTCGAGCGCCCCGGCGTCAGGCAGCCCGTCGAAGCCCAGGCCGATCAGCTTGTTCGTGGGCGATCCGGGCCCGGCGAAGATCGCGACTCCCCCGGCGATCTCCACCACGGCCGCGCGTCGGGTGGCGTCGGCGGCCGAGGCCTCCGCGAGGCCGGCGCAGAAGCGTCCCTCGGCCCGGTCGATGCGGGCGGCCAGTGCCGGGTCGGTGAACATGCGGTCCAATCCTCCCATACGCGCGGCCGGCGCCGAGTGCCCCTGGCACCGCCATCTCGTCCCGGACGCCGTCCCGGTCGGATGCCTTCGTCGCCTCCGGCGTCACGGTGCGTGTGGCAAGCTGAGGGACCGCGGACGCGCGCCCGCCGTGCGTCTGCCGACGTCTCCGGTGCGACACCTCCTCCTCGCGTGTGCCTTCGTGGCCGCCGCCGTCGCGGGCCCCGCCGCCCGCCGCCAGCCGCCCGCTTCGCTCCCGGCGTGGAGCCCCGGGACGCTCGACATCCATCACATCGCCACCGGTCGGGGCAATGCGACGTTCTTCGTGTTCCCGGACGGCACGACGATGCTCGTCGATGCCGGCGCCGTCGTGTCGGCGCCGCCCTACGCCGACCCCCGGCCCGACGGGTCCCGGACGCCCGGCGCCTGGATCGCGGACTACGTCCGTCAATTCCATCCGTCGCCGGCGCGACCGAGGCTCGACTACGTCGTCGTCACGCACTTCCATCCCGATCACTTCGGCGAGGTCGCCCCGTCGAATCGCACCACCGCCGACGGCCTCCGGCTCACGGGCGTGACCGAGGTCCTCGATCTGCTGGGGGCGCGGGTGGTCGTCGATCGCGCCTGGCCCACCTACGACTACCCGTCCAACCTCCTCGGCCGCGACACCGCCGGCGCCCGGGTCGAGCCGAACGCCGTCGCGAACTACAAGGCGTATGTCGAACGGCAGGCGGCCCGCGGGGCGCTGGCCGTCGAGCGGGTCAAGGTCGGGAGCGCGAGCCAGTTCGCGGTGGCCGCCGATCCGCGCGGGCCCGGCGTGGAGGTCCGGCCCGTCGTCGCGAACGGGGAGGTGTGGACCGGTCGCGGCGAGGGCACGGAGCAGACCTTCCCGCCGCTCGCCTCGATTCCGGCCGAGGACTACCCCGACGAGAACATGTGCAGCATCGGCCTGCGCGTGCGCTACGGCCGGTTCGACTACTTCACGGGCGGTGATCTGCCGGGCGACCCCGAGGGCGCGCCACCGTGGCAGGGCGTGGAGGCGAAGGTGGGGGCCGTCCTCGGCCCGACCGACGTCCACCAGGTGAACCATCACGGGTCGATCGATCCGGCGACGCCCGGCTTCCTGGCGGCGCTGCGCTCGCGCGTCCTCATCGTGCCGGCGTGGGCGCCGACGCATCCATCGCCCGATGTCTTGAAGCGGCTGCTGAACCGCCGCTACTACCCGGACGCGCGGAGCGTGTTCACGCTCACGCTCCGTGAGCCGATGACGCACGCCATCGGCGCCCGTGTCGGCCAGCTCGCGTCGAGCCACGGCCACGTGGTGGTCCGCGTCGCTCCGGGTGGTGAGGCTTACTCAGTGTTCGTGCTGGACGACGCGTCGGCTGCGCGGCCCGTCACCGCGGCGTTCGGTCCCTACACCGCCAGGTGACGTCGTGAGTCGCGGCAGCGACGGCCACTGATTCAAGGGATTTCAATACCAGACAATCTGGTAGTCCAGGGCGTTGGACGCCGCGGTCCCGCCTCGCCTCCACGGTCGAGCTCGCAGTCATCCCCGCCGTGTTTCCCCGAAAATCGCCTGTTGACTCAGCCTTTCCGCTGTGTAAGATTCGCGCCACTTTCACAGGTCCGACCAGCGCCGTCGGACACCATGACCGGTTAGCGAACGTCGGTAGTTGGCAGGACGAAATCCGTGTAGGTCCGGAGCGTCGACGACCTCATCGATGGGGGACCCGACGCGCGGACACTGCAGTCGGCCCTTTGGAAGGAGGCGGCTCATGTCTCGGATTGGGTTCGGCGTGGTGTTGACGGTACTGAGCTTCTGCGCGCCCGCGCTGGCTCAGCAGGGCACATCGGAGCTGAGGGGACGCGCGGTGGACCAGCAGGGCGCGGCAATGCCGGGCGTCCCCATCGTCGTCACGAACCAGGACAACGGCCAGTTTCGCGAGGCCACGAGCGGCGCCGACGGCGCGTTCCTGCTGAGCGGCATGGTGCCCGGCACCTACGAAGTCAGCGCGGAGCTGACGGGGTTCAAGAAGTACCAGACCCGCGGCGTGGTCCTCGCCGTGGGGCGCTCCACGGCGCTGGAGATCCGGCTGGAACTCGGCGCCATCGAGGAATCCGTCACGGTCACGGGCGAGGCGCCGCTCGTGGACACCAGCTCCAAGGCCATCGGCGGCAACGTGAGCGCCAAGGAGTTCGTGGACCTGCCCTCGTTCAACCGCAACTTCACGGGCTACCTGGCGCTCGTGCCCGGCGTCGTGTCGTCCGTGTCGGCCACGACTTTCGGCGCGGATTCCATCAGCGTCGCCGGCCAGAACGTGCGCAACGTGAACTACACGATGGACGGCTCGAACAACAACGACACCTTCAACGGCGGCAACGGCGGTTCCCAGGCGCGCGTGCCCGTCGAGGCCGTGCAGGAGTTCCAGCTCCTGACCAGCCAGTTCGACGCGGAGTTCGGCATGGCCTCCGGCGGCGTCGTGAACTCGGTGTCGAAGCAGGGCACGAACCAGTTCCGGGGCAGCGCGTTCATGTTCTACCAGGACGAGAACCTCACCGTGCGCGACTACTTCGCCGAGCGGGGCGATCTCGAGAAGCCGCAGACGCAGCAGCAGCAGTGGGGGGGCACCCTCGGCGGCCCCATCGTGCGCAACAAGATGCACTTCTTCGGCAGCCTGGAGCGCATCGTGCTCGACGGCGGCGTCACCACGCAGATCCCGAGCCGGCCCGACCTGGAGCGCACGGACTTCGAGCAGACGCGCGTCTGGAACACGTTCCTCCGCGCCGACCACCAGGTGAACTCGAATCACACGTGGGGCGTGCGGTGGCTGCGCGAGACCTCGCCGCAGCCGATTCAGATCAACGCCGAGAACCACACGCCGTCGCGGTACGAGGCCGAGACCGACGTGGACTACACGATCGTGGGCAACCTCAGCTCGATCTTCGGCTCGAACAAGGTCAACACCTTCCGCGTCTCGATGGTGAAGGAGGACGTGTTCTTCGGCAACCCGCTCTTCAACGAGAGCAAGAACCAGAAGGACCTGCTGCCGACGCTGGTGTACCTGAACTTCCAGGATCAGCAGAGCCCGCGCGCCAACCGCCGGCTCGACGTCGCGTACGGCGCCGACAACATCTTCGCGTGGTTCCTGCCGAACAGGCTGGGCGGCGATCACGACGTGAAGGTCGGCGTCAGCTACCTGTACTCGTCGCTGCGCGTCCAGGACTTCGGCAACATGAACGGCACCTTCACGTTCGCCACCGACCTGCCCTTCGACAGGAACAACCCCCGCACGTATCCGGAGCGGTTCTCGCTTCGCGTGGGCAATCCCCTGGATTTCTACATGAAGGGCCACTTCATCGGCAGCTTCATCCAGGACAAGTACCGCCCGTCGCAGCGGCTGACCCTCAGCGTCGGCCTCCGCTACGACCTCGAGCTCATCCGCACGCCGAACCAGCAGAATCCGCTCTTCGGCGGCGGGACCGGCAGCAGCGACTACCCCGTGGACGGCAACAACTTCGCCCCGCGCCTCGGGTTCACCTACGCCCTGGACGACCAGTCGCGGTCGGTCGTGCGCGGCGGCTTCGGCCTCTTCTACCAGCGCACGTCGTACACGTTCCTGACCACCATGTTCTCGGGCGGCCGCTTCTCGGACTCGTTCGTGGTGAACTACCCACTGAACAACGTGGATCCCGGCCCGCGCGCCGGCAACTTTCCGACCGCGCCGGAACTCCTGACCTACCCGAACGTCGACGACTCCATCTTCGACGCGCGCTTCCCGCCGGGCACGCTGAACCGCAACGTCGGCACGGTGCGGTTCGACAACCCCGACCGCAAGAACGCGTACTCGCGGCAGTACAGCCTGGGCTACGAGCGCCAGGTCGGCCAGACGCTCGGCGTGGGCGTGGACTTCATCCGGTCCGAGCAGCGCGCCCAGTACGTGCTGAAGGACCTCAACCCCGGGCTGCGTGACACGACGACCGCGTCGAGCACCCTCCGCCGGACCAACCCGCTCATCGGCGCGCCCGGAGAGTTCGCCGCGCGCGTGGACACCCTCGTGAACGAGGGCTACGTCGACTACAACACCGTGCAGGTGTCGCTCACGCAGCGTCAGCGCGGCGGGTTCAGCGGGCGCGCGTCCTACGCGTTCTCGCGCGGCCGCGGCAACGTCGCGACAGGCCAGGCGGACACGGCGATCTCGCAGGTGGGCGGCGATCTCAACCTCGACAACGACATCGGGCCGACCAACGTCGACCGGCCGCACATCTTCTCGCTGGCCGGCTCGTACCAGGTGCCGAGGACGAAGGGCCTGCGCGTGAGCGCCGTGTTCCAGGCGCGATCGGGCGTCCCGTTCACGCTCATCAACTCGACGTTCGACCTCGACAGGAACGGGCTCACGGCGAACGAGTACCTGCCGGCCGGCACTTACAAGGGCAACGGCGCGACCGCCTACGAGGTGGACTACAAGGGCGGCAGGAACGGCGGCCGCGGTCCCGCCTACTCGTCGCTCGACGTCCGTGCCGGGTACGTGATTCGGATGGCCGGCGACCGGACGCTGAACCTCTTCGTGGACGCGTTCAACGCCACCAACGAGCCGAACTTCGGGAACCCGCCAGTCGACCAGCGCGCGCAGGCGACGTTCCTGAACCTGAACAGCCTCGTCAACGGGGTGGCCCGCACGTTCCAGCTGAACGCCCGCCTGGGCTTCTGACGCCCGATTCGATCCGCCGACCGGGGCCGGACCGCGATGGTCCGGCTCCGGTGTCCCGGCCCCCGTCCGCCTCGTCTCCGCTCGTGCCCGCCGTCCCGGACGCACGCGGCGTCCCGGCCTCCGCGAGAAAGTTGTTCCGGCCCGCCCGCCTCCGCACTCCCATCCACTGCTGACCCCGTGCGCCCGGGTTCGGTGGCCGTCCGTCGCTCCTTCCCCGCCCGTCGCGACGGCCCGCTGAAATCGAGGAGGTCAGACCGTGCAGAAGGGCACTGCCGCTTCGCCGAACACGCCGTCCAGGCCGGGCATTCGTCTCGCGCCTCCCCGCCGGGAGCGCGCCGGGACCACGATTCCCCCGAAGATCCTGCTGTACTCGCACGACACGTTCGGCCTCGGCAACATCCGCCGGACGCTCCTCCTGGCCGAGACGCTGCGGCACGCGCATCCCGGGGCCGCGATCCTCCTCATCACCGGGTCGCCCGTGATCCAGTCGTTCCGGATTCCGGCCGGGGTGGATTACGTGAAGCTGCCCTGTCTGGATCGGACGGACGCCGACGTCTACGCGCCGCGCTTCATCGCCCGGGACCGCGAGATCGCGGACCTGCGGCGGGCCATCCTCGCGCAGTCGCTTCTGAGCTTCGCGCCCGATCTCGTCGTGGTGGACAAGCGTCCGTCGGGCATCGGTGGCGAACTAGCCGACGCGCTCGAGCTCCTCGATCGCCTGCCGCGCAAGCCGGCCATGGTGCTTGGGCTGCGCGACATCCTCGACGAGCCGTCGCGGACGCGCGCCTCGCTGGCGGCCACAGGCGCCATGGACCTCATCGAGCGCTATTACGACGAGGTCTGGGTCTACGGCGAGCGCGCGATCTTCGACGCCGTGGCGGAGTACGAGTTCTCGCCAGCGGTGGCGGCCCGCACCCGCTACTGCGGCTACCTTCGGCGGCCCGTGGAGCCGCGCTCCGCGCCGGCCGCGGCCCCCAGGGTGCTCGTGACGCCGGGCGGCGGCGGCGACGGGCGGGCCCTCATCACCGCCTACCTCGAGGACCTTGCCACGCTGCCGCGGAGCGTCGCCCTGCACACCACCGTCGTCTTCGGGCCGGAGATGCCGGCCGAGGAGCGCCAGGCGTTCCGCGGCCGCTTCGGTGCGCTCGCCGACGTCGACTTCGTCGACTTCGAGCTCGACATGAACCGGCGCTACGCCAATGCGGACGTCGCCGTGACGATGGCCGGGTACAACACCGTCTGCGAGCTCCTGTCCTTCGGCCTGCCGGCCGTGCTCGTGCCGCGCACGCGGCCCGTGCGCGAGCAGTGGCTCCGCGCGTCGGCCCTCGCGCGCGAGGGCCTCGTGGCCATGGTCGAACCCGATGGGCTCGAGCCCGGCCGCCTCATGGCCGCCGTGCGCGACCGCCTCGCGCAGGCGCGGTCGGCGCCGTCGCTCGACATGAACGGCCTGCCCCGCATCCTCGACCGCGTCCGGGATCTGCTCGGGGTCCGCGAGTCCTGATGGGCGCCGTCGCGATCGTGATGAGCGGGTTCCCGCGCCGGTCGGAGACCTTCGCGCTGGCGGAGCTGGCGGCCCTCGACGCCCGCGGCCGGCTGGCCGCGATCTTCGCGACCAAGCCTGGCGACGGGCGCGTCCCGCAGCCCGGTGCCGCGCCCCTCGTCCACCGCGTGTGCCACCTCCCAGCCGGATCGCCCCAGGACCAGGCCGACGCCGTGGCCTCCGCCCTGGCGGGCCGCGACGTCGCCGCCGTGCACGCGTACTTCGCGCACGCGCCGGCGGAGGTGGCGTGGCGCGCGGCGGCAAGGCTCGGCGTGGCCTTCGGCTTCAGCGCGCACGCGAAGGACGCCCGCAAGGCGGGGAGAGACGCGCTCTTTCGCCTCGGGCGCGCGGCGGCCTGTGTCGTGGCCTGCAATCCGGACGTCCATCGCGACCTCGCGGCGGCGGGCACGTGCGCCCGCCTGGTACCGCACGGCGTGGACCTCGGCCGGTTCCGGCCCCGGCCGGACGCTCCGCCCGCGTCCCGGCGCCTGCTGGCGGTGGGCCGCCTCGTGCCGAAGAAGGGCTTCGACGTCCTGATCGACGCCCTGGCCGCGCTCGACGGCGACTGGCGTCTGGACCTGGTGGGTGACGGCCCCGAGCGCGCGGCGCTGGAGGGACGCGCGGCCGCCGCCGGCGTGGCGGGCCGCATCACCTGGCACGGCGGACTCGGCCACGACGAGCTGCCGTCGATGTACCGGGCCGCGTCCATCGTCGTGGTGCCTTCGGTCGTGGATGCCGCCGGCGACCGCGATGGCCTGCCGAATGTCCTCCTCGAGGCGATGGCGAGCGGCTGCGCCGTCGTCGGAACCGACGCCGGGGCCCTGTCCTCGGCGCTCCGTCACGACGAGACCGGCGTGCTCGTGCCCGCCGGACAGGCGGGTTCCCTGGCCGGGGCCCTGGGGGCCCTCGATCGCGATCCCGGGCGGGTGGCGCGCCTCGGCCGCGCCGCGCGCGCCCTCGTCGAACAGCGCTTCGACGTGCGCCGGTGCGCGGGCGTCTTCGCCGACATCCTGGAGGCCGCGTATGCGTGAGCCGACGGCGTCCGCCGCCTGGCCGGCATCCTCCAGCGCGCAGGTCGCCTACGTGCTCAAGGCCTATCCGCGCTCGTCCGAGCCGTTCATCCTGAGCGAGATCCACAGGCTCGAGGCCCGAGGCCTTCCGGTGCGGCTCTTCGCGTTGAAGCCCGCCGAGCCCGACGATCGCGAGCCGCGGCACGCCGTCGTGGATCGCATCCGCGCCGTCCCCGAGTTCCTGATCGCCGCCGGCTCGGTGTCGGGGGTCTGGCTGCCGGCATGGCTGGCCGCGCACCTGCCGCGCTTCAGCGGGGCGCTCCTGCGCGTCGCGCGGCGCCACCCAAGGGGCCTCGCGCGCAGCCTGGTCCTGCTCGTCGACGAGCTGCGAGCGTCGCGCCGGCCGCCGCGCTCGCGGATGAAGCGCGCGTGGGTGCGCGAGTGGCTCCAGGCCGTGGATCTCGCCGATCGGCTCGGCGGCACGCCCGCCGTGCGCCACCTGCACGCACACTTCGCGCACGGCGCCACCAGCGTCGCGTGGCTGGCCTCCGCGATCACGGGCGTGAGCTTCTCGTTCACGGGCCACGCCAAGGATCTCTACGCGGAGGACTCGAACCCCGGTGGCGCGCTCGCCCGCAAGCTCGCGGCGGCCGCGTTCGCCGTGACCTGCACCGACGCCAACCGCCGGCTGCTCGACGGCCTCGGGACCGCCACGCCCGTGCACCTCGTCTATCACGGGCTCAACGACGACTTCAGCCGACTGCTTCGTGACCAGGCGCCGCCCGCGCCGGAGCCGCGCGCGTTCCGCGTCCTGGCCGTGGGCCGCCTGGTCCGGAAGAAGGGCTTCGACGTCCTGGTGGAGGCCGCGGCCCGCCTGCACCGGCGAGGCGTGGCGCTGGACGTCGTCATCGCCGGCAGCCGCGGCGACGCGGCCGCCGCGATCGAGGCCCAGATCCGCCAGGCGGGACTGGGCGGGGTCGTCCGGCTCGCGGGTCCCCAGGACCAGCGCACGCTGTTCGAGTGGTATCACGGCGCGCACGTCTTCTGCCTGCCGTGCCGCGTGCTGGACGACGGCGATCGCGACGGCATTCCGAACGTCCTGATGGAGGCCATGGCCTGCGGCACGCCGGTCGTGACCACCGGCGTCTCCGGCATCCCCGAGATGGTGCGCCACGAGGGCAACGGGCTGCTGGTGCCTCCCGACGACCCGGCCGCGCTCGCCGACGCCCTCGACCGCGCGCGCACCGACGACCGCCTGATGGCGGCGCTGTCGGCGGCGGCGCGCACGACGGCGGCCGAGCAGTTCGACGGCGACCGCCTGGCCGGACGGATGGTGCGGCTGTTCGCGGAGGCGGTCGCATGACGCCGCCCCGCCCCGGCGCGGCCCGCGAGGCCGTGATGACGTTCCGCCACGAGCTGTGGGCGCTGCGGCGCCGCTTCGCCGCGGCGTACCTGGTGACGGTGACCGCCGTCGGCGCCGGTCTCCTCGGGCCGCTGCTCGTCAAGGTCATGATCGACTGGCTCGTGACGGGACGGCGGCCGGGCCTGCTCGACGCCGGTCCCGCCGCGGGGTGGCCGCCCGACGCCGTGGCCGCCCTCCTCGGCGCGGCGCTCGTGGTCACGGGCATCGCCGGGGCGCTCGCCGAGTCCGGCGACGGCCTGCTCATGGCCCGCATCCGCGAGCGGCTCGCGCTGGTGATCCGGCGGCGCGTGTCCACCCACCTGCAGACCCTGCCGCCCACGATCAGGACCACGCACCGGAGCGGCGAGCTGGTGCTCCGGCTCGTGGGCGACGTCGATCAGCTGACGCGTTTCTTCACGAAGACGCTGCCCCTGCTCGTGCGCCACGTCGCCACGGCGATCCTGACCCTCGGCGCCATGCTGTGGATCTCCCCCGGCGTCGGCGTGGCGGCGGCGCTGGCGCTGCCGGCGCTCGTGCTGCTCGTCAGGCGGCACGGCCGTGACATCTCGCGGACGTCGCGGCTGAAGCGGCGGCGCGACGGCGAGGTGGCGGCGCTGGCCCAGGAGATCGTACGCGGCCTGCCCGTGCTGCAGGCCATGGGCACGACCGGCGGGGCCGCGGCCCGCTTCGACACGGTGAGCGCCGACAGCCTGCGCGCAGGCGTCGAGGCGGCGCGGGCGGCCACGCGCCTGGAGCGCACCTTCGAGCTGGCCCGCGGCGTCGCGATTGCGGCCGTCACGGCCGGAGGCGCCCTGGTGGTCCTGCGCGGCCGGCTCACGGTGGGCGAGCTCACCGTGATCGCGGCCTACGTCACCCAGCTCTTGAAGCCCATCGACAAGATCAACGACCTCATCGAGGCGACCACGCGGGGCCTCGTGGCCGCCGAGCGCCTGTCGGGCCTCCTCGCCGAGCGGCCGGCCGTGAGCGACCCGGCGCATCCCCGGACGATCGGGCTCGCCCGCGGGCGCCTGGAACTGGACGACGTGTGGTTCGCGTATCCGGGCCCGGGGCCGTCGCCGTTCGTCCTGCGCGGCGTCACCGCGAGCTTCGAGCCCGGGAGCTTCAGCGTGGTGCTGGGCAGGAGCGGCGCGGGGAAGAGCACCCTCTTCAGCCTGTTCGTGCGCCTGTTCGATCCGGCGTCGGGCACGGTGCGGCTCGACGGCCATCCCGTGCCCGCGCTGGCGCTGGCCGACCTGCGCGCGCAGTTCGCGGTGATGACGCAGGACCTGCACCTCTTCTCCGGATCGATCCGGGAGACGCTGTCCGGCGTCGCCGCCGTGCCGGAGGGCGCCCTCTGGGACGCCCTGGCGCGGGTCGCGATGGACGGGTTCGTGCGCCGGCTCCCGCACGGCCTCGACACGGTGCTCGGCGAGGACGGCGTGAACCTGTCGGGCGGACAGCGGCAGCGGATCTCGCTGGCGCGGGCCCTCCTGCTGTACCGGCCCGTCCTGCTGCTCGACGAGCCCCTCGCCAACGTGGACCGGGAGTCGGCGCGCGTGATCCTCGAAGCCCTGGCGTCGCTGCGCATCGGGCGCACGGTCATCGCCATCACCCACGAGACCGACCTCGCGGCCTACGCCGACCACGTCTACCGCCTGGACGAGGGACGCCTGGAGCCCGTACCCGAAGCACGGGCGCGGGCCGGAGTCGCGCCATGACGACGTCGGCGCCCGTGCGCGCGCCGCGGCAGGTCTACTGCGTCCTGGACCCGCGCGCGCCCCAGCTGTCGGTGGCATCCGACGTCCTGCGCGGCCGGTTCGACGTCGCCGGACAGGCGCTGGATCTCGGCATGCCGCCGGACTGGCACGATCCGCGGCTGCCGGGCGACAAGGAGTGGCGCATCGAGCTCGTGAAGTTCACCTTCGGGCTGGATCTCGCGCGGGCCTTCGGCGCCACGGGACGGCCGGAGTACGCGCGCGCCTGGGTGACGCTCGTCGAGTCGTGGATCGATCGCAGTCCGCCGGGCAGCGACGACCCCGAGGTGGTGGCTCGCCGCATCCAGCACTGGATCTACGCCTGGAACGCGTTCTCGGCCGATGCCCGCTTCGACGCGCTCGACGATCGGCAGGCATCGCGCATCGCGGACTACATCGCGGCTGAGACGGCCTACGTCCGGGCCAACCTGACGGCCGAGCGCAACCACCGCACGCTGGAGCTGTACGCGCTCCTCATCGCCGGCCTCGCGCTCCCGGAGGCGCCCGGGCACGGCGAGCTGGCCGCCTTCGCCCTCCGGGAGCTCGGCGGGAACCTGCAGGCCGACATCCGGGCCGACGGCGTGCACCGCGAGGCCTCCACGCACTACCACTGCCTCGCGCTCCGGTCGTACCTCGGCGCCATCGTGAACGCCGAACGATCCGGCATGACGCTGCCCCCGGGCTACCGGGCGCGCGCGCTCGCGGCCAGTGTCTTCGCCATGCACTGCCATCGCCCCGACGGCCTGATCGCGGCCTTCTCCGACGCGGACTCCGACGGCCACCGGGACCTCCTCGCGCTGGCGTCCCGCGTGTTCGGCCGCCAGGACTTCGTGTGGGTGGCGACGGCCGGCGCGCAGGGACGGCCGCCCTCCGCCTCGACGGCGGCCTTCCCGATGGCCGGCTACTACGTGCAGCGCAGCGGGTGGGGCGAGCGGAACCGTTCGTTCGCGGACGAGCGCTTCCTGATGTTCGACTGCGGGCCGCTCGGCGACGGCGGGCACGGGCACTACGACCTGCTCCACGTCGAGATCGCGGCCGGCGTGCCCCTCGTCGTCGATCCCGGGCGGTACACCTATGACGAGGCGCCGCCCAACTGGCGCCGCTGGTTCAAGGGCACGGCCGCCCACAACACCGTCGTCGTGGATGGCACCGACCAGACGCCGTATCGCCGGCGTCGTCCGAAGGGGCCCGTCGCGACCGGCCGGCTCCTGGCACGCTGGCGCCGGGACGGACTCCACGGGCTGGTCGGCCAGGCACTCAGCCCCTGCTACGACGCCGTGCACACGCGCTCGATCGTCTTCGTCGACGGCGAGTACTGGGTCGTCCGTGACGACCTGCGCGGTCCCACCTCCCACACCTACGACCTGCGGTGGCACCTGGCCCCGGAGGCCGGGCCGGCCGTGCTCTCGGCGGCTGATGGCGCCACGGCGATCGAAACCGACGCGATGACGCTCGTCGTCCGTCACGCGGGCGAGGCGGCACTGGAGGAGGGCTGGGTGGCGCCTCGCTATGGGCGAAAGGTGCCGGCGCCGGTGCTGTCGTGCCGCGCCGTCGGCGACACGGCGACGTTCATCACTGTCGTCGTGCCATACGACGCCGGCCGGTCCCGACCGGTGGTCCGCGAGGCGGACGGCGTCCTGGAGGTGTGGCGCGCCGGCACGTCGACGTGGGTCGTCGACCGCCTTCGCTGGGCGCCCGCCGATGGCGGCGACGGCGGATGGCGCGTCCGGCAGACGCGCACGGTGGAGGTGGCGCCATGAGCGCGCCGGCGAGCGTCGTGCCCGCGCGCCTGGCCCCGGATGCCGCGCTGCCCGAACGGGACCGGCTGCTGGACCCCGCCGAGGCCGCGGCGCTCCTGGCCCGCGCGTACGGCGTTGCCTTCGACCGTGTCGTGCCGCTCAAGACGAAGTACCGCGTGGGCGACAGCCTGCGTGTGTCGTTCCGCGTCACGCGCGGCGACGACACCTGGTGGGTGGCGGCGCGGATGGCGCCCGGCATGGCCGCCCGCTGGCATGCGGAGGCCCGCGCGAGCGCCCGTCCCGATGGCGAGCTGGCGGGCGTGGCGCTCGACGAGGCGAGCGGCACCATGTGCTGGACCTTCCCGAACGACCGGAAGCTCAGGACGGCCGGCCGTCTCCTCGCCGGCGAGACCGTGGCGCGGGCCGCGTTTCCCGGGCTCCCCACGACGACCACACTCGTCTCGGTCACGCCGGAGCGTGCGGCCGTCGCGCGGATCGCCCACCGTGACACCGGTGAGTCGCTCGGATTCGCGAAGGTCTACGCGGACGAAGGGGCGGCGGCGGCCGCGTCGTGCCTGGGGCGCCTGGGCGCGGCCATCGCGAGCCGCGGTGTGCGGCTGTCGATCCCGGCCGTCCGGTGGCTGGACGAACCCGGCCGGATGCTGGCGGTGACGGCGGTGCCCGGCCGGCCGCTGTCGGCGCTCGACCTCGTGGCCGTGCCCCGGGCCATGCGTGCGCTCGGCCGCGCGCTCGCGACCCTGCACGCACTGCCGGCCGCGCCGGTCCCGGCCTTCGATCGCTTCGACACGCGGGCGCTCCTGGCCGCCGCTGAGGACATCGGCCGCGCACGGCCCGACGTGGCCGGGGCCGCCCGGCGCGCGGCCGCGCGGCTGACGGCGGGCACGCCGGCGGCGGCCGCGGCCGTCACGCTCCACGGCGACGTGAACTCGCACAACTGGCTCGTGCACGACGGCGCCGTCGGCTTCATCGATCTCGACGAAGCCCGGACCGGCCCGGCGGCCGCGGACATCGCCGGTCACCTCGCGTCGCTTCGCTACCGGACGCTCACGCGGCTCTGGACCCCGGATGCGGCACGGCGCTTCGAGCGCGAGTTCCTCGACGGCTACGCAGAGGTCCGGCCGCTGCCCGAGGCGCGTGCCCTCGCCTGGCACGTGGCCGCCGCGCTCTTCGTGGAGCGCGCGCTCCGCGCGGTGGCGCGCGTCCGGCGGGACGGTCTCGCGGTGCTGGACGCCGTGATCGACGAGGCCGCGCGCCTCGCCCGGGAGGCGCGCCATGCATGACGCGCCGCCGGCCCGCGGCGTCCTCACGACCGTCGTCTACTCGCAGCACTCGCTGGGGATGGGCCACTTCGTGCGGTCGTCGGCACTGGCGGCGGCGCTGGCGGCGCGCGGCCGGGTCGTGCTCGTGAACGGCGGACCGCCGCCCGAAGGCGCGGCGTGGCCGATGGGTGTCGAGCGCCTCGACCTCCCGCCCCTGGTCATGGCCGCCGACGGACAACTGGCGACGCTCGATCCGGGCACGACGGTGGAGGCCACGCTCACGGCGCGCCGGACCGCGTTGGCGCGCGTGCTGGACGAGGTCCGTCCCGACGCGATCGTGCTCGAGATGTTTCCGTTCGGGCGCAAGAAGTTCGCGCCCGAGATCCTGCCGATCCTGGATCGACTGCGGGACGCGGGGCCGGGGCGCCCCCGCGTCGTCTCGAGCGTTCGCGACCTGCTCGTGACGTCCCGGCGCGACCAGCAGGGGTTCGACGACCAGGCGTGTCTCAGGGCGAACCGCTACCTCGATGCCGTGTTCGTGCACGCGGACCCCGCGTTCGCGACCATCGACGAGTCGTTCCGGCCCGGCGTGCCGCTGTCGATCCCCGTGCACCACACGGGCTTCGTCGTGCCGCGCCGGGCGCCGGCCGGCGGCGCGGATCGTGCCGGCGTGGTGGTGTCCGCCGGCGGCGGCGTCGTCGGCGCGCCGCTGTTCGCGGCCGCCCTCGCCGCGCAGCCGGCGCTGTGGTCGGAGCACGCGCTGGCGATGACGCTCGTCGCCGGCCCGTTGTGCCCGGAATCCGTCTGGCAGCGGCTGACACAAGAGGCCGCCCGCCGGCCCGGGCTGACCCTGGTCCGCGCGGTGGCGGACCTCGGCGTGCTCATCGCGCAGGCGGCCGTGTCGGTGAGCCAATGTGGCTACAACACGGCCCTGGACGTCGTGTCCGCGGGCGTGCCCGCCGTCGTCGTTCCGTTCGGCCGGGCCAGCGAGGACGAGCAGCTCAGGCGCGCGCGCCGGCTGGAGGCGCGTGGCCTCGTGCGCGTCGTCGAGGAGCAGGCACTCGACGGCCCCACGCTGGCCGCGGCCGTCGCGGCCGCCCGGCTCGCGCCTCCGCCGCCGGCGGCCTTCGACCTCGACGGCGCCGACACCGCGGCACGCCTCCTCCAGGCGCTCGTGAGCGGCGGGGCCGTGGCGTCGTCCAGGGAGGTCGGGGCGTGCCCGTCGGCTGGCTGAGTCCGCTTTGCCGCGCGCTCGACGGCCGGCGGCGGCCGATCCTCGGCTTCGTCCGCGACGACGACGCCGGGTGGGCCGACGACCGCCTCGCCGCGCTGCTCGACGTCACCGACCTGCTCGGGTGTCCGATCGACCTCGCGGTGATTCCCGCCGAGGCGACGCCGGAGCGCGCCGCCTGGCTGCTGGCGCGCAAGGCATCCGCGCGCGCCCGGATCGGCCTGCACCAGCACGGCTGGGCGCACGCCAACCACGAGCCGTCGGGCCGCCCGTGCGAGTTCGGCCCCTCGCGGTCCGTCGCCGGCGTGCGCGCGGACCTCGCGCGCGGCGGGGCGCGCCTGCGCGACCTTTTCGGGCAGGCCTGGGATCCGATCTTCACGCCGCCCTGGAACCGGTGCACGGCCGTCGTCGGCCCCCTGCTCGTCGAGCTCGGCGTCGCCGTCCTGTCGCGCGATCGCTCGGCCGGCCGCCTCGGCGTTCCCGGGCTCCTCGAGTGCCCGGTGAGCCTCGACTGGTTCGCGCGGGACCGCGGGGTCCGCCTCACGCGCGAGGCCTGGATCGCGCGCGCGGCCGATGCCGTGTCGGACGGCGTGGCGTTCGGCCTGATGCTGCACCACGCCCCGACGGACGACGGCGAGCTGGAGGCGCTCGCGGATGTGCTGTCGCTGCTCGTGCGGCACCCGGCCGTCGAGCTCGGGCCGCTCCTCGAGGTGGCCCGCGCCGCCGCCGGGCCGCACGCCGCGGAAGGGGCGCGCGCATGATCCGCCGGGCCCTGCTGGGCGGCCTCGGGCTCGGCGTCGCGGTTGCCGCCGCCGCGGCCGAACCCGCCGTCACGATCGTGCGCGTCCAGCAGGCGCCGCGACTCGAGACGTACCTCACGGTCGAGGCGGACCGCCTGCCAGGCGCCATCCAGGGGTTCGTGCAGCGCGAGCCCCGGGACGGCCGGCCCGCCAGCCGCCCCACGACGGCCTTCCTGTTCTACGACGAGCACAACCTCTATGCGATCGTGATCTGCCGCGACGAGCCCGCGGGCATCCGCGCCCGCTACGCCCGCAGGGACGCGATCGACGCCGACGACCGGGTGGCGCTCTATCTCGACACGTTCCACGATCGCCAGCGCGCGTACGTGTTCGCGGTGAATCCCGTCGGCGTGCAGTCCGACGCCGTCGTGACCGAAGGACAGGAGGACGACCCGTCGTTCGACACGCTGTGGTACAGCGAAGCGCGGCTCACGGAGTTCGGCTACGGGGTGAAGATGACGATCCCGTTTCGGAGCCTGCGCTTCTCGCGCGCCCTGGAGCAGACCTGGGGCCTGGCGCTGTCGCGCGAGGTGCGCCGCCTGGACGAGGAGGACTTCTGGCCGGAGGTGTCCAAGCGGTCGCAGTCCAAGGTGGCGCAGTTCGCCGAGGCAACCGGCGTCGCCGGCGTCGCGCCCGGGGCGAACGCGCAGTTCATCCCGTACGCCGTCTACACGGACGCCCGTGAGGGCGCCGCGGCCGCGGAGCGCGTCGCGCGCGCCGGACGCTACGGCCTGGACGCCAAGGTGGGCCTCGGCCCGTCGTTCGTCGTCGATGGGGCGCTCAATCCCGACTTCTCGGAAGTGGAGACCGACGATCCGCAGGTGACCGTCAACGAGCGCTTCGAGGTGTTCTTCCCCGAGCGGCGTCCCTTCTTCATCGAGAACGCCGGGTACTTCGCCACGCCCACGCCGTTGTTCTTCTCGCGGCGGCTGCGCGATCCCGCGGGTGGAGGCCGTGTCACGGGAAAGGCCGGGCCCTGGGTGGTGGCGGCCCTCGCCATGCGCGACAGGGCCACGCCGGACACGGACGCCGCGACCGCGGCCGTCGCGGCGGTCCGGCGGGAGTTCGCGAGCGGCAGCCGCGTCGGCGTGCTCGTCACGAGCCGCGCTGGCGAGGCCGTGTCGAACCAGGTCGTGTCGGTGGACGGGCGCCTGACGCTGGGACGCAACTGGGCGCTGAGCGCGCAGGCCATGCGCAGCGGGACCGCCGGCGCCGCCGTCCGCTCGGCGGGCACGGGCCTGATGGCGGAGGCCGTCCGCGACGGCCGGCACCTGGACCTGACGGCCCGCTACACCGACCTCGCGCCCGGCTTCGATGCGACGCTGGGCTTCGTCCCGCAGGTGGACATCCGGCGCGTGGACGGCGAGACGAGCTACCAGTGGCGCCCGCGCGGAGGCGTGCTGTCGCGCTTCGGTCCCCGCCTGGACGGCTACGCCATCGCGGACCACGCGGGGGTCCGCCAGGAGTGGCGCGTCCGGCCCCGGTTCGACGTGGAGTTCGTGGACCGGACGCGGCTGCGCGTCGAGCGCTCCGAGAGCCTGGAACGCTATCGGGGCGTGGACGTCCGCAAGTGGCGCCACGGGCTTCAGGCGGAAATGGACGCGGACTGGGGCGGGTTCGAGGCGTCGTGGGAGTGGGGCGTGGACATCAACCGTCGTCCGCCCGCCGGCGCGCTGCCGGGACCCGTCGCGCGGCGGGCGCTCGAGGTGGCGGCCGTGCTCACGCCCGGACGCCACGTGAAGGTCCAGCCGGCCCTCCTGTTGACGCGCCTCGACGAGGTGGGGCCGAAGGGTGGCGGCGCGGCGGGGCGGGTGCTGGCGAACGACATCGCCAGGCTGAAGCTCCACGCGCAGCTCACGACGACCGTGGCGCTCCGGGCCATCCTCGACTACGAACGCACCGCGGCCTCGCCCCTGCTGAGCGCCGTGCGGTCGCGGCAGGGGGCGAGCCTGGATCTGCTGGGAACGATCCAGGTGAATCCGGGCACTGCGTTCTACGTCGGCTACGTGCACCGCCTCCAGCCCATCGATCCCGAGGGCCGTCCCCTGTTCACGCCCTTCGAATCCGTCGGCCGGCAGCTGTTCGTCAAGGCGAGCGTGCTCTTCAGGCAGTAGCCGGCAGCGATCGGCGCGTCGTGGATCACTCGGCGCGCATCGCCTCGAGCGGATCGGTCGTGGCCGCGGCTCTCGCGGCAGGCACGGCCGCCATCACGCCGGCGGCCGCCAGCAGGCCGGCGACGAGCGGCACGAGCGTCACCAGGTCGGCGTCGGCGACGCCGAACGCGCGCGACGCGAGCAGGCGTCCCGTGATGAAGGCGCCCACGGTGCCTGCCGCCGTGCCCGCGATCACGGTCACGGCCGACTCCCCGAGCATCATCCGGAACAGGTCGCCCGGCGAGGCGCCCAACGCTGCCCGCACGCCCATCTCCCGGTGACGCGACGCCGCGGACGACGCGCTGACGGCGGCCACGCCAGCCAGGGCGAGCAGCAGGCCGGCCAGCGCCAGGCCCGCCGCGACGGCGGCCGTGAGGACGTGCGGCGCCGCGGACCGCGACGCCAGTTCGGTCAGCGTCGCCGTCTCGAAGACCGGCGCGCGCGGATCCACGGCAGCGACCGCGCGGCGGAGCGACGCCGGCGCCAGCGGCGCGTCGGCGTCCGATCGCGCCACGACGTACAGCGTCCGTCCCCAGTGCTGGCCGAAGAGATCGTAGACGCGAGGCGCCGGCGGATCGGCGAGCGCCTGGTGGCGCACGTCGTTCACGACGCCGACGATCTCGTGCAGGTCGGTCTGGTCGCCGCCGACGGCGATCCGCCGGCCCACGGCGCGCCCGCCCGGGAAGAGCTCGTCGGCCAGCGCGCGATTGATGACGGTGACGTGGGGCTGCCGATCGCGATCGGCCGCCGCGAACGGCCGGCCGTCGACCACCGCGATGCCCAGCGTCTCGAAGTAGCCGGGCGTGACGAACTCCCAGCCCGCCGACGGCAACTCCGCGGCAGGCCGCGGTCGACCCTCCACGGCGACGCTCGTGGAGGTGCTCTGCCCGCTGAGGGGCAGGCTGGACCCGGCGGCCACCGCCGTGACGCCCGGAAGCGTCTCGACGCCCGCCAGCACCGCCGCGACGAAGCGCTCGACGTCCTGCCGTCCGTCGTAGTCCTCGGCGTAGGCGGACACGCGCGCCGTGGACACACCGGGGGCGGCGAACCCGGGGTCGAGCGATCGCAGCCGCACCACGCTCAGGCCGAGGAGCGCGCTGCCCGACGCCAGCGTGAGCGCCAGGCCGACCTGCACCGCGATGATGACCCGCCCCGTGCGCCGGGCGCCGCCGTCCACGCGCGCGCCCTGCCTGAGGGCTTCGGACAGCCGAGCGCGGCGATGGGGGAGCACGCTCAGCGCCAGCACCACGGTCAGGCCCAGGAGGGCGACCACCGCGGTCACGGGCGCGTCGAAGCGGACGGCGTCGGGCCGCGGCAGGTGCGCCGCCTCGCTGGCCAGGAGCCGCGTCACGATCGCGCGGGCGACGGCGGTGCCGAGGACCGCACCCGCGGCGACCAGCCATGCGTGATCGGTGACGATCTGGCGGCGTACGCGGAGACGCCCGGCGCCGAGTGCGTAGCGCACGGCGAGCTCCGTATGGCGCCCCGTGAGGCGCACCGTGACGAGCGCGATCATGTTGACGAGGGCGAGGATCGCCGTCGCCCCGGCCGCCAGGCCTGCCAGCCGCAGCGGCGGCCGCAGGCGGGCCACGATCTCGTCGCGCAGCGGCGCCACCCGGAACGTGCGCCCGCCGTTGGTCGCCGGGAACTGCCCGGCCAGCCGGGCGGCCAGCGTGTCCACCGCCGCCTGCGCCTCCGCCAGCGTCACGCCGGGGGCGAGCCGCACGAGGCCCTCGAACATCCGGACGTCGCGGCGTTCGGCGAACGCGCCCGGAGGTTCCGGCGCCCGCCAGATGTCGTGGCGCTCCAGGTAGAACACGCCGGCCACCGGCAGCTCGAAGTCGACGCCCGGGGCCAGCACCCCGACGACGGTGCAGGTCTGGCCGCTCATCCAGATCGACCGGCCCACCATGTCCGGGGCCGCGCCGAACCGGCCGCGCCAGAGCCGGTCGCTGATGAGCACGTTGGCCTGGCCGCGGTCGGCGTCCGTCAGCAGGCGGCCCGCCTGCGGCCTCGCGCCGAGCAGCGCGAAGGCCGACGGGTCCGCGTCGAGCGCGTTGACACGGTCGACGCCGTCGCCCACGCGCAGGCTGCCGCGTCCGCCCGCGAGTGCCGCCGCGCCGTCGAACACCGGCGCCGCGGCGAGATCCCTGAAGTCCGGCAGGCTGACCTGTCCTTCTTCGCCCTGCTGCACCTGCCACAGCACGGCGAGCCGATGGCCGTCAGGGTAGGGCAGGGGGCGCCATAGCAGGCCGTAGGCCACGGCCACGGTCGTGGCCACGGCCGCGACGGCCAGGGCGGTCAGGCCGACGATGCCGAGCGCGAAGGCGGGCCGGCCGCCGATCGTCCGCCACGCCAGGCGCACATCGCCGTCCCAGCCCGCCACGAGCCGCCGCCAGGCGGCGCCGGCCCGGCCGCCTGCGCCGTGCGCCCGCCAGCGTGCCAGCTCCTCGCGCGTGCGGTCGTCGGCCGCGGCTGGATCGAGCCCGCCGTCCACCGCCGCCTGCCACGCGGCGGCCAGGTGCTCGGCCACCTCGTCGACGAGATCCGGAGGCGCGTCGTCGAGCACGCGCCGGACCTCGGCGCGCCAGCGCTCCACGACGGCCTGCAGCGGGTCCGACGGTGGCGGCGGCTGGCCCACTGGTCACGCCTCGTGGATGCCGGCGACGCGGGCCAGCGTCCGGACGAACTCGCGCCACGAGCGGCGCTGGTCGCGGAGCACGGCCCGGCCGGCCGGCGTGATCCGGTAGAAGCGGCGGCGGCGCTCGCCTGGCTTCTCCACCCAGCGTCCCGCGATCAGGCCGCGGCGTTCCAGCCGGTGGAGCGTGGGGTACAGCGTCGCGGTGTTGAACGTCATGGTGCCGCCCGAACCGGCCTCGATCGTGCGCGCGATGTCGTACCCGTGGCGGGCGCGCGCCTCGATCGTGCCCAGGATCAGCAGCTCGGCGCTGCCCTTCCGAACCTCGGAGGCAAGCATCGGGCTTGTATATGTAATGTCTTTATCTATGTCAAGCCGCGCGGAACGTCGGCGCCCGCCGGGACGCCCGGGCGGCGGCCGTGCCGGCGGGAGGGATGGGACGACCGCGAGCGACGGACGTCGCGGCTACCGGAGCAGCGTGACGGGCACGGCGCAGTGCCCGATGACGTGCCGGGCCACCGAGCCCAGGAACATTTCCGTCACCGCGCGCCGGCCGTGGGTGCCCATCACCACGTGCTCGGCGCCGAGGCTGGTCACGAAGCCCGCCACCGTCGGTCCCGGCTCGCCCACCGCGATGTGGCGATCGAAGGCGATGCCGGCCGCCTCGAGGCGCTCGACGGCGGGCGCGAGCGCCTTCAGGCCCTCGTCGCGGTGGTAGGTGTCGAGGTCGCCCTTCGACACGAACGATCCCACGCCGCGCACGGGCGGCTGCACGTTCAGCAGGTGCACGCCCGGAGCCAGGCCGCGGCGGACGAGCGCGATCGCGTGGTCCACCGCGCGCAGCGACGCGTCGGAGCCGTCCACCGGCACCAGGATTCGCGCGGGCGCGCTCACGACGGCCGTCCTTCCAGGAGGTCCACGCCTTCGCCGCGCTGGCGGGCCCGACGCGCCAGGAGCGCGCCGACCGCCATCACGGCGATCGCCAGCACGGGCTTGGCGATCAGCGCCTGGGTGTGTTCGTCGAACGGCAGCCGGGTGTGCACGGCGGGATCGCCGACGATGATCTCGCCGGCCACCCATCCCAGCAGGCCCGCGCCCAGGAACACGAGGACCGGGAACCGGCCCAGGAGCCGCAGCACCAGCTGGCTGCCGAAGATGATGAGCGGCATGCTGATGAGGAGGCCCAGCACGATGAGGACCGTCGATCCGCCCGCGGCGGCGGCGATGGCCACGACGTTGTCGAGCGACATCACGGCGTCGGCGAGCACGATCGTCTGGATGGCCGCGCGCACGGTGGAGCCGGCGGCGATGTTCTCGCCGTCGCCGCCGCCCTCCGGCAGGACGAGCTTGACCGCGATGTAGAGGAGGAGCAGGCCGCCGATCAGCTTCAAGTACGGCACCTGCATGATCCACACGATCACGAGGGTGAAGAGCACGCGGAGCGCGATGGCGCCGAACGCCCCGCCGATGACGGCGACGCGCCGCTGCGCCTCGGGCAGCGTGCGGCTGGCCAGCGCGATGACGACGGCGTTGTCCCCGGACAGCAGCAGATCGATGCCCATGATCTGGCCGAGCCTGACGTAGAACTGCGCCGTCGTGAGTTCGTGCAGGAGGGTCCCCACGATCACGCGACCCCTGGGACCGGGGCCAGGCCGTGTCCGGCGCCGGCGGGGAGTGGCGGGGTCGTCACGCGCCCGGTGTGAGCGCAGCCCGGCGGGGCGGCGGGGAATGACGCGATCGACAAGACCGCTCCATTCTACGGGAACCCCGCGCCTGCAGGCGCGCGTCCGGGACTTCGGGACAGGCGAGTGGCCATTCGCCTGACCGCGGCGTCGATGGCGCGCTCGTCGATCCGCGAGAACCGCACGATGAACTCCCGCGGCACCGCGCGTCCGGCATAGCAGGGCCGCGTCGGCGACATCCAGTCCGCCTCTGCCTCGGCCGCCCGGGCGACCCGCGGATCGGCGAAGCGCACGACGAGGTGGAGGCCGGCGCCCTGTCCCGAGACGACCGCCGCCCGGCCGAAGACGCGATCCAGCGCCGCGACGAGCGCGTCCCGCCGGCGCCGGTAGAGACGGCGCGCGCGCCGCAGGTGGCGCTCGAAGTGGCCCTCCTGGATGAACGCGGCCAGCGCCGCCTGCTCGAGATCGGGCGTGTGGCGGCTGGCGTACCACTTCGCCCGCAGGATCGGCTCCACGAGCTCGTCGGGCGGTACGAGGTAGCCCAGTCGCAGGCCCGCGAACATCGCGGTGGAGAAGGTGCCCACGTAGACCACGCGCGACGGCGCCAGGAGCCCCTGCAGCGACGGCAGCGGGGCCGCGTCGTACCGGAACTCGCTGTCGTAGTCGTCCTCGATGACGACGCCGCGGACCTCGCGTGCCCAGGCGAGCAGCTCCAGCCGGCGCGCCAGCGACAGCACCGCGCCGGTCGGGTACTGGTGCGACGGGGTGACGTGGGCGACACGCACGTCGGCCGGGATGTCCGCCACCACGAGGCCCTCGGCGTCCACCGGCACCGGGCAGACGCGCGCGCCGGCTGCCGCGAAGACACGCCGTGCGTCGGCGTAGCCGGGGTCCTCCACGGCGACGGCGCTGCCGGCGTCGACCAGCACGCGGGCGCAGAGGTCGAGCGCCTGCTGCGATCCCCCGACCACGACGATCCGGTCCGGGTCGCACGTCACCGCGCGCCGCCGTCCGAGATAGGCCGCGATGGCGGCCCGCAGTTCGGGATGGCCGGCGGTCGCATCCGCGGTGGGCGCGCCGCCCGTGCGGCCCCGGCGCAACTGGCGGCGGAGGGCCCGGTGCCAGATCGCGTACGGGAACGGGTCGGCGGCCGCGAGGGATCGAGCGAGCCCCGGCTGCGGGGGCGCCGCCTCGCCCCCCGCCGCGGCCAGCCGGCCGGCATAGCGGGACATCGGGAAGTCCGCCTGCCGCGGCGGCCGGCTCCCCGACCTCGCCGGCACGGGGCGGGCGGGCAGCGCCGCGCTCACGAAGGTGCCCGACCCGGGCCGCGCCTCGATGTACCCCTCGGCCGTCAACTGGTCGTAGGCCGCGCCGACCGTCGTTCGCGCGACGCCCAGCGCCCGCGCCAGTTCCCGCGTCGACGGGAGCCTGGCCCCCGCCTGGAGGCGGCCGGCCAGGATCTGCTGGCGGAGGCCGTCGCACACCTGGCGCCCGAGGAACGCGCCCGCGCGGCGGCTCACGACGACCGGAACGTCCATGTGAAAGTGGTCTGCAAATTTAGAACGAAAGTGGCTCTTCTCACCAGTCCTGCTGCGGTCTACCGTTGCGCCATGGACTCGAACGCCGCCCCCATCCCCGTCACCGATCGCACCAGGCTGGGACGCAAGCCCACACGCGGCGTCTTCGACAGGGCCGTCGTGTACGGCATCCTCGACGACGCCTTCGTCTGCCACGTGGCGTTCGTCGCCGGCGGCCAGCCCTACGCCATCCCGACGGCCTACGCGCGTGTCGGCGACGTGATCTACCTGCACGGATCGTCGGCCAGCCGCATGGCCCGTGCGCTCGGCGGGGGACTCGACATCTGCGTGACCGTCACGCTCGTCGACGGCCTGGTGCTGGCCCGCTCCGGGTTCAACCACTCCGTGAACTACCGCTCCGTGGTGGTGCTGGGCCGCGCGCGCCCCGTCGAGGACGCCGCGGAGAAGCTCGCCGCCCTGGCGGCGATCACCGACCACATCGTGCCCGGCCGCTGGGCGGGTCTGCGTCCGCCGACCGAGCAGGAGCTCAAGGCGACGGCGGTCCTGGCGCTTCCCGTCGACGAGGCCTCGGCCAAGATCCGCACCGGCCCGCCCCTGGACGGCGACGAGAGCGCGTGGCCCGTCTGGGCGGGCGTCGTGCCGCTCCAGACCACCTACGGGCCGCCGGAGCCCGCCGCCGATCTGCCGCCCGGCATCGCGCCGTTCGACACGCGGGTGTTCGCGGCCCGCGGCGCCGCCGGACGCTAGCGCCCTCAGCCCTTCCCCTTGCGCGCCACCGCCAGGAACGCCTCGACGACGGGTGTGGGGGCGCCGCTCGGGCGCACCATCGCGAGGCGGACCGTGGCGCGCGGGATGGGCTTGTAGACCACGCCCTGCCACGACATCCGCTGCACGGTCTCGGGCACGATCGTCACGCCGACACCCGCGCCGACGAGGCCGACCGTCGTGTACACCTCGCGGCTCTCCTGCACGACGTTCGGCGTGAAGCCGGCCTCCCGGCAGAGGCGCACGACCTGCTCGTGGAGGAGCGGCGCGATGGCGCGAGGGAAGAGCACCCACGGATCGGCGGCGAGCGCCGAGAGCGGCACCCGCGCGACGCCGGCCGCGTCGTGCCCCCGCGGCAGGGCGATGAGCAGGGGCTCGCGGGCGAAGAGCTCCACCGCGAGCCTGGGGTCGGCGTCGGCGCCGCGGACGAACCCGACGTCGAGGTCCCCGCGCAGCAGCGCCGCCAGCTGGTCGCCCGTCGGCAGTTCGTGCAGATCCAGGCGCACGCCGGGATGGCGCTGGCGGAAGGTGCGCACGACGTGCGCGAGCGTGGACAGCATCAGCGTGGGACCGAAGCCCAGCCGGAGCACGCCGACGCGGCCGGCCTGAGCCTGGCGCGTGGCCTCCATCGCCGTCTCCACGTCGCGGAGGATGCGGCGCGCCGCGTCGTCCAGCGTCCGTCCGGCCTCGGTGAGCGCGACCTGCCGCGTGTGGCGGTCGAACAGGCGCGCGCCGACGAGCGCTTCGAGCTGGCGCACCTGCACGCTGAGCGTGGGCTGGGTCACGCGCAGCCGCAGGGCCGCTCGTCCGAAGTGCAGCTCGTCCACGACGGTCCGGAAGTAGCGCAGGTGGCGGAGCTCGAGCCGCGCGGGGTCGTTCATAGTCGGCGATTATCAATCCGCCGGCGCCCGCGTATTGGACATATCAAATCCCGGCTGCCACAGTAGGACGATGCACCCTGCCAGCGCGACGGCCCTCCTGGAGGGCGTCGTGGATTACGCCGGGCTCTTCCCGCCCGCGGCGCTGCCGATGCCGGACGCCGCCGCCGAATACGCCGCGGCTCTCGCCGGCCCGTCGGCGTGGATGCTGGGGCGCTTCGTCACGCCCGCGACGCGGCTGGCGGAGCTGCTCGACGCGCGGCGCGCCGCCCCGGGGGGCGCGCCGTGGACGGTGAGCGCGATCGTCCGGGATCGGAGCGACGACGATCTGGCCGCGTTGTCCGCGTTCAACGAGGCCGCGGCGGGACTGGCCGTGGTGGATGCCGTGGAGGCGAAGCCGCAGGGACTCGACGGCGTGGACTGGCTGGCGGAACGGTGCGCTGCCGTCGGGCCCGTGTATGTCGAAATCGCCCCGGACGCCGAGGCCGCGGGCTGGCTGGCGCGCGTGAAGGCCCGGGGGCTCTCGGCCAAGCTCCGCACCGGCGGCGTCACGGCCGAGGCCTTCCCGACGCCCGCGGCGGTGGCGGGGTTCCTGGCCGAGGCGGTCAGGCTCGACGTGCCGGTGAAGGCCACCGCGGGCCTGCACCACGCGCTGCGCGGCACCTACCGGCTCACCTACGACCCCACGTCGGCCTCGGCGCGGATGTACGGCTACCTGAACCTCCTGCTGGCCGCCGCGGCGCTGGACGGTGGGGCCACGCCGGACGCCGCCGAGGCGCTGCTCGTGGACGCCGATGCCGCCACCCTCCATTTCGGCGACGATGCCGTGGGCTGGGGCGCCGCCGCTTTCCCCGTGTCCGCGTTGCGGCGGCTGCGCGCGCGCCGCCTCGTCAGCTTCGGGTCCTGCTCGTTCCGCGAACCCGTGGACGAGCTCGCGCCCCTCACCGTTCGCTAATCCAGGAGAGTCCACGATGGGTCCGTATCCGCACGACGCGCCGCCGCCGGTCATCAGCGACCAGAACCCGATGGGGACCGACGGCTTCGAGTTCGTCGAGTTCTGTCATCCGCAACCGGCCGAGCTGGATCGCCTGTTCACGCAGCTCGGCTTCACGGCGGTGGCGAAGCACCGGACCAAGCACGTCACCCTGTACCGCCAGGGCGGCATCAACCTGATCCTGAATGCCGAGCCCGGGTCCTTCGCGGCGCGGTTCGCCGAGGCGCACGGCCCGTCGGCGCCGGCCATGGCGTTTCGCGTGGTGGACGCGCAGTACGCCTTCGACCGCGCCCTCAGCCTGGGCGCGAAGCCCGTGGAGCGCGCGGCGGGCCCGGGCGAGCTGCGGATTCCGACCATCGAGGGCATCGGCGGTCTGCACATCTACCTCGTGGACCGCTACGGCGCGAAGGGCTCCATCTACGACGTGGACTTCGACTGGATCGGCCCGGCGGACCCGGCACCGAAGGGGATGGGCCTCTGGTACATCGACCACCTCACCCACAACGTCCACAAGGGCCGCCTCGACGAGTGGGCCGGCTTCTACGAGCGCATCTTCAACTTCCGGCAGATCCGCTACTTCGACATCGCGGGCCGGCTGACGGGCCTGCATTCGCGCGCGATGACCAGCCCGGACGGCAAGATCCGCATCCCCATCAACGAGGACGCCGGCGAGCACGGGCAGATTGCCGAGTACCTCGTCCAGTACAAGGGGGAGGGCATCCAGCACGTCGCGCTCGGCGCCGTCGACCTCTACGAGTCCATCGAGTCCCTGCAGGCGCGGGGCGTCGAGTTCATGCCCGCGCCCAACGCGATCTACTACCAGCGCGTCGACCAGCGCCTGCCCAAGCACGGCGAGGACCTGGCCCGCCTCGAACGGGACGGCATCCTGATCGACGGCGAGGGCGTGGTGGAAGGCGGGTTCACCAAGGTGCTGCTGCAGCGCTTCAGCAAGACCGTGATCGGGCCGATCTTCTTCGAGTTCATCCAGCGCAAGGGCGACGACGGGTTCGGAGAAGGCAACTTCAAGGCGCTCTTCGAGTCGATCGAAGAGGACCAGATCAGGCGCGGCGTGCTGAAGGGCGCCGGCGCCTGACGCCGCGCGTCGCCGGAGTTCCCACGATGCCCTGGCACCGCGCCGCCGCGCGATCGGACCTCGACGGCCGGGGCGTTCTGGGCACGAGCTGCGGCGGCCGGCGTGTGGCACTCTACGCGCTGGACGACGGCGTGTACGCCACGAGCGACACCTGCCCGCACATGGGCGCGTCGCTCGCGGAAGGCTGCGTGGTGCAGGGCTGGATCGAGTGCCCGGCGCACCGCGCGCTGTTCGACATCCGCACCGGCGCCGCGGACGGCGCCGTCACGGCCACCGGCCTGCGGACGTTTCCGGTGAAGGTCGAGGGCGGGGCCGTCTTCGTGGACGTGCCGTCCGTCGAGGAGAGCGCAGGATGAACCCACCGACTCCCACTCCCGAGGCCGCCGAGGCCGCGCGCGCCGGCCAGCCCACCGTGACGGCCGGCTACATGTCGGGCTTCGGCAACGGCTTCGAGACCGAGGCCCTGCCCGGCGCCCTGCCCATCGGCCGCAACTCCCCGCAGAAGTGCGCCTACGGCCTCTACGCCGAGCAGCTCAGCGGATCGCCCTTCACGGCGCCCCGGGCCACCAACGAGCGGTCGTGGCTGTACAGGATCCGCCCCACCGTCGCGCACTTCGGCGATTTCGAGAAGGTGGACGCCGGCCTGTGGCGCACCGCGCCCTGCCAGGACGCCGACGTGCCGATCGCGCCCATGCGATGGAGTCCCGTGCCGGTGCCCGACGGCCCGGTGTCGTTCGTGGAGGGCGTGCGCACGATCACGACCGCCGGCGACGCCGGCGCGCAGGCGGGCATGGGCGCGCACGTCTACGTCGTGACGCGCTCGATGCAGGACGAATACTTCTACGATGCCGACGGCGAGCTGCTGTTCGTGCCGCAGTCCGGCGACCTGCGCCTGTGGACCGAGTTCGGCATCATCGACATCGAGCCCGGGGAGATCGCCGTCATCCCGCGCGGGGTCAAGATCCGCGTGGAGCTGCCGGGCGGCCCCGCGCGAGGGTATCTCTGCGAGAACTACGGCGGCGCCTTCACCCTGCCCGACCGCGGACCGATCGGGGCCAACTGCCTGGCCAATCCGCGCGACTTCCTCACGCCGGTCGCGGCGTACGAGGATCGGGACGCGCCGTCGCGCCTCGTCGTGAAGTGGGGCGGCGCGCTGTGGGCGTCGGCGCTGGAGCACTCGCCGCTCGACGTCGTGGCCTGGCACGGCAACTACGCCCCCTACAAGTACGACCTGCGGCGGTACTCGCCGGTCGGCCCCGTGCTCTACGACCACGCCGACCCGTCGATCTTCACGGTGCTGACCTCGCCGTCCGAGACCCGCGGCACGGCGAACATCGACTTCGTGATCTTCCCGGACCGGTGGATGGTCGCCGAGAACACGTTCCGGCCGCCCTGGTACCACATGAACGTGATGAGCGAGTTCATGGGCCTCGTCTACGGCCAGTACGACGCCAAGCCCCAGGGCTTCGTGCCCGGCGGCTTCTCGCTCCACAACACCATGCTGCCGCACGGGCCCGACGTGGACGCCTTCGAGACCAACAGCAACGTCCCGCTCGCCCCGAAGAAGCTCGAGCACACGATGGCGTTCATGTTCGAGACGCGGTTCCCGCAGAAGGTGACGGCGTTCGCGGCCGGCGCCGAGTGCCGGCAGGACACGTACGCGAAGTACGGGCGCGCGCTCCGGAAGCACTTCGATCCCACGAAACCCTGATCGACGCACCCACGGCAGCCGGCACGACGGGCGGCGCGGTGATAGGGTGGACGAAGTGGCCGCCCGCCGGCGGCCCGCGCCGTGTCACACCCGGAACGGAGCGACACCATGACGATCCTCGTCCTCGTGCTCAGCGTCGCCGCCGTCCTGCTCGGCGGTCTGTGGCTCACCCAGGGCCTGGGCCTCGTCACGATCGACCCCATCCTCTGCGTCGGCGACTGCACGCCGGTGGTCGGCCCGTCCATGCCATGGATCGCCGCCGGCGCCGTGGCGGTGGCCGTCGGCGCCCTGGGCGCGTTCTACGTGCGGGCGACGCGTCGGGCCGAGGCGCGCTGAGCTCGGCCGTGCGCCGGCGAGCGCCGGCCTCCCGGCGCGGTCGGGGTGAGTTGCCGCACGGGCGCCGCCTCGTCGATCATGAGCGGTGATGGCGCCCCTCGACGACACCCACGATCCCAGCAGGCGGAGCTGGGTGACCTCCGCGAACGGCCACGACGACTTCCCGCTGCAGAACCTGCCGCTGGGCATCTTCTCCACGGCCGCGAACCAGCGGCCGCGCGGAGGCGTGGCCATCGGGGACGAGGTGCTCGATCTCGGGGCCGTCCTCGATGCCGGGCTGCTCGACGGCGAGGCCGCGCACGCGGCGGGCCTGGCGGCCGGGACGACGTTGAACGCGCTGATGGAGGCCGGGGCCGGTCCCCGCCAGGCGCTGCGGGCGCGGCTGTTCACGCTGCTCGCGGCCGGCGCCGCCGAACGCGACGTCGTGGCGCCGCTACTCACCCCCGCGAGCTCCTGCACCGTCCACCTGCCGACGGTCATCGGCGACTACACCGACTTCTACGCGGGCATCCATCACGCGATGAATGTCGGCCGGCAGTTCCGGCCCGACAACCCGCTGCTGCCGAACTACAAGCACGTGCCGATCGGGTACCACGGCCGGAGCTCGTCCATCGTGGTGTCGGGCACGCCGGTGCGCCGTCCCGAGGGCCAGCGGAAGGGCCCTGGCGACGAGACGCCCGTCTTCGGGCCGTCCCGGCGCCTGGACTACGAACTGGAGCTGGGCGTCTGGATCGGACCCGGCAACACGCTGGGATCGCCGATCCCGATCGGCGAGGCCGCCGCCCACATCGCCGGCTTCTGCCTCCTGAACGACTGGTCGGCCCGGGACATCCAGGCGTGGGAGTACCAGCCGCTCGGTCCGTTCCTGGCCAAGAACTTCGCAACCTCGATCTCGCCGTGGGTGGTCACGCCGGAGGCGCTCGCGCCCTTCGCCATCGCGCAGCCGCCCCGGCCCGAGGGCGATCCGGCGCCCCTCCCGTACCTGACCGACGCGGGCGACCTGGCGCGCGGCGCGTTCGACATCGAGCTCGAGGTACTGCTCTACACGGCCTGCCTCAGGGCGCAGGGCCTGCCACCCGAGCGTCTCTCGATCGGCAGCACCCGCCACCTGTACTGGACCGTCGCTCAGCTCGTTGCGCACCACGCCTCCAACGGCTGCAACCTGCGGCCCGGCGATCTCCTGGGGTCGGGCACGATCTCCACGCCGACGCCCGGCGGCTTCGGCAGCCTGCTGGAGATCACGGCGGGCGGCACCCAGCCGGTCGCCCTCGCGTCGGGCCGGACGCGCACCTTCCTCGAAGACGGCGACGAGGTGATCATGCGCGCCCGCGCGCGGCGCGACGGGCACGTCACGCTCGGTTTCGGCGACGTGCGAGGCAGGGTCGGCCCGGCTTGAGGCCTGCTATGGGACGACGACTCTGACCTCGTTCGACACCGGGCTTCCCCCAACGGCGTTCACGGCCTTCACCCGCAGGTAGTACGTGCCGGGCGGCACCCCGGGAATCGTGAGGCTGTTGGCCCGGCCCAGGCGCAGGCTGCCGGCGCGCTGACCCGGCGCGAAGCCGAACTCCAGCTCGAAGTGCGTCGCGTCGCCCGGATCCCTCCACGCAAGCGTGACGTCGCGTCCCGCCACCGCGGCCGTCAGGCCCGACGGCGCGAACGGCGACCGGAACAGCACCGGATACGCCGTGCAGCCGCCGCTCGTGGCATCGATGATGCGCAGGATGTCCGCGGTGTCGCGCCTCGTGCCGTTGGGGTCGTACACGTCCACGACCATCGCATTGCAGACGCCGTCGAGCCGGCGTGACTCCGAGCGGACCACGTAGGCTCCCGTCATCCATCGGCCTGGCAGCACGGACGTGCTCGCGAACATGCCGCGGAGGCTCGGCGAGAAGTCGATGCGTACGCTGCCGAGCGTCGTCAACGCGAGCGGGTCGTGGGCGCGGAGGAACTCGTCCTCGCCAGCCACCGAGAGCAGGACGCGTCGTTGCTCGTCGAGGATGGGCGAGTGTCCAACCGTGCTCGCGATCTGACTGCCGGTCGCCGCATCGACCGCGACGATCTGCGGGCCCTGATCGATCCACGCCACGCGGCCGCCCGGGTCCACGACGAGCCCCGCGCCCGTCGCGGGCCACCGACGCTTCTCCCTGCCGGTCACCCCGTCCAGGACGACGACCGTGTCCAAGTTGGCGAGCAGGAAGATCTCGTCCACGTCCCGCGCGTACGCGAACCCCGAGATGAAGGGCAGGGCCGGATCGGACCACATGGCCACCGGGGGGCCGCCGTCGAGATCGATCGCCCAGACCACATGGCTCACGGGCGTCGTGAACCTGTGCGCTGCGAGGAACAGCCGCGGCCGGCGGGGATCGGCGCCGACCGTGGTGAGCACGACGACGTCAGGACCGTACGCGCCCGGCGGCAGCATCTGCGCGGGGAGCACCGAGACGCGTCGGGTGACGCGGTCGAACACGAAGACGTCCCATCCGGGATGTCCGCCGCTGGGGCCCGTCCAGGCGGCATACCGCCCGCCGGCGATGACCGTCGGAGGTTTGAACGGCACTCCGCCGGGAGGAAGCTGCGTGAGCGAGGTCACGCGGCCGATGGCGCCGAATCCGCTGACCGAGCCATCCACTTCGATGGCACGGGGTTGATTTCCAATCCAGGTGAACAGCTCGAGACGCTCCTGGGCCGCGGCGGGGGTCAGGCCGCCGATCAGGACGACGAGCGCGGCAACACGAAGAACGTGCGTCATGGCAGGACGCCTCCGTCCGACGCTTGGCAAGAGAGGTGCCTGACGATCGAGCGTCGATCCCGCCTTTTTCCACCGGTCGACGACGGCGGCGCCCGCCGTTGTGGCTGGCTGGCCACACCCACCTGTGGCATCTCAGCCACGCGGCGGAGCACGACCGGGTGCGTGCGGCGCAGGATCGCCAAGCGTTCGCCTCAATGGCTGGCGCCCGCGACCTCGACGAGGACGGACGGCCGGGTGGGCACTCCGTTTCCCACGATCGGCACCGCACTGCCCACAGCGGGCGGTCCGCGGCCCGGAACAGGCGACGCGCACGGGCCGATGCGGGCATGTCGATTGCACCTCGCGCTCGCGACGGTCGACGCAAGGTGCGCGGGTCGCTGGGGCCGTTGGCCTCCGCTCGTGTCACCGCTTCCCACTTCGTGCGGCTTTGCCGGATCGGCGACTCGAGGATGGTGGTGTCAGGCGTAGGCATCGACCCGCGTCAAGGCGGGCTCTCACGGCGTCCCCAGCGGCTGGCGATGGCTGTGCTCGCCGCAGCGATCGTCATGGGCTGCGGGTCCAACTCCGCCGTGACGACGACGGGCCCCACGCAGTCGAAGTGCCAGGTCGCGCTCGCCTCGCCGTCCGCGAGCATGGGTCCCGACGGAGGCACGGGCAGCGTCACCGTCACGACATCCCCCGAATGCCCGTGGGACGTCACGTCCGGCGTGAGCTGGGTCTCCGGCCTGACGCCCGCATCGGGTCAGGGCGACGGCACCGTCAGCTTCCAGGTGGCGCCCAACCCTCAGCCGATGCCGAGAGACGGCGACATCGTCGTCAACGACGATCGCGTGACGGTGTCCCAGCAGGCGGCCCCCTGCCGATTCGATCTGCAGCCGGCGAGCCTGACGGTGCCGGCCGCGGGGGGCACGCCGCAACTCGCGGTGTCCACGGACGGCGCGTGTGCCTGGCGGCTGGCGACCGACGTGGGCTGGATGGCCTTCGCCTCGCCCGAGGCTGGCAGCGGCGCCGGCACGGTGGCGCTCCGCGTCGCGCCGAACTCCGGACGGAACGCGCGGGTGGGCACGATCGCGGTGGGCGACGCGCAGGTCGTGGTCACGCAGCTTGGCGCGATACCCGACCCGACGTGCGCCTACTCGATCGCGGTGACCACCGTCTTCCCGCTGCCCGCGGCGGGTGGCGTGGGGACCGTCGCTGTGTCCACCACGCCGGCCTGCACATGGTCGGCGGCTGGCACGGCGCCGTGGATCGCGGTGACGTCGGGGGCCGCGGGCCAGGGGTCCGGCGTCGCGACCTTCAGCGTCGGCGGCAACCCGGGCGGCGCCCGCTCCGCGGCCCTTGCGGTCGCGGGCCATGTGGTCGCCGTCACGCAGGAGGCCGCCGCCCTCCCATGCGCGTACGCGATCAGTCCGCGGAGCGCCGCGATCCCGGAGGCT
The DNA here is from genome assembly GCA_041394705.1 of Vicinamibacterales bacterium. Taxonomy (GTDB): domain Bacteria; phylum Acidobacteriota; class Vicinamibacteria; order Vicinamibacterales; family UBA2999; genus CADEFD01. Next base: position 100,517 of record JAWKHS010000006.1, on the reverse strand, counting down.
GGAGGCACGCAGACGGTGTCGGTGACGGCTGCGGCCGGGTGCACGTGGACGGCCGATACGAACGACGCCTGGATCACCGTGGTGTCCGGAGCCCGTGGGAGCGGCGACGGCACGGTCACCGTCAGCGTGGCCGCGAATTCGAGCGGTGCCCGCGTCGGCACCGTCGGCATCGCCGGGCAGACCTTCACCGTGTCGCAGGCCGCGTCACCGGCGCCCTGTGCCTACACGATCGCTCCGACGGCGGCATCCATCCCCGAGACCGGCGGCACACAGACGGTCTCGGTCTCGGCCGGGGCGGGGTGCGCCTGGACCGCCGCCGCCAACGACGCCTGGATCACGGTCGTGTCGGGGGCCGGTGGGAGCGGCAACGGCACCGTCACATTCGGCGTGGCCGCGAACACGGGCGGGGCCCGCACCGGGTCGCTCACGATCGCCGGCCAGACGTTCACGGTGACCCAGGCCGCCTTCGTCTGCACGTTCACGGTGAGCCCGACGAGCTTCACGTTCACCGACGCCGGAGGCAGCGGGACGGTGACCGTGTCGGCGAGTGCCGGGTGTGCCTGGACGGCGCAGCGGAACGACGGGTGGATCACCCTCACGTCGGGAGGCAGCGGAAGCGGCGACGGGACTGTCTCCTTCGCCGTCGACGATCGCAAGGGCCGGAGCGACAGGACCGGCACGCTCACCATTGCCGGCACGCTGGTCACCGTGCTGCAGCGGGGCCGGCCATGACGGGCCTGCCGCGCCACCGGGACGTGAGCTCGCGCCTCGCGGCACTGGCGGCGGCGTGCCTGCTGTGGGGCGGCGCGGCGGCGCCGGCCCAGGCGCAACAGTCCGTGACGGACGTCCTCACGTTCCTGATGACCAACCGCTCGATCCCGACCGACGACTTCGTCCGGGACGAGAGAGCGGCCGCCGACACTGCGGGCGTCCTGGCGCGTTTTCTCACCCTCGAGCTGGCGACGGTGCCCGTTCCCACGTCGGCCGGCGGATTCACCTACCGCCTCGATCCCACCCTCGGCACGGTCGTGCGATCGAGCGACAGCTTCGGTCCGTTCTTCGCGGAGCGGTCGCTGTCGTCGGGACGGAACCGCGCCACCCTGGGTCTGGCGTATCGCAGTTCCTCGTTTCGCGACATCGACGGCCGCAGCCTGCGTGACGGGACGCTGATCTCCACTGCGAGCGTGCTGCGCGGCGCCGCCGTGCCCTTCGACGTCGAGACCGTCGCGCTCCGGATTCGTACCGACACGGTGACCGTCACCGGCAACTACGGTGTCAGCGACCGGGCTGACATCGGGATCGCCGTGCCGTTCGTGCGCGTGCGCCTCGACGGCCAACGGGCGGACACCTATCGCGGGCGCACGGTCGTGCAGGCCGCGGGTTCCGCCTCGGCGTCCGGCGTGGGTGACGTCGTGCTGCGGACGAAGTACAACGTGTTCCGCGACGGCGCGAGCGGCGTGGCGATCGCCGGCGAGGCGCTCCTGCCTGTCGGCCGCGAGGAAGATCTGCTCGGCGGCGGGCGGACGACGATCACGCCGCGGCTGATCGCGTCGTACGAGGGCGGCCGAATCGGCCTGCACGGCGACGTTGGCTACGCGTTTCGCGAGTCGTCGAACGCGCTCGGGTACGCCCTGGCCCTCACCGTCGTGCCGGCACGGACGCTCACGCTCGTCGGCGAGATCCTTGGCCGCAGGATCGAGGGGCTGGGCCGACTCGCGAACACGACCCAGCCCCACCCGCGGCTCGTGGGTATCGACACGATCCGGCTGACCAGCGTCCCGCGGACCACCGATCGCGTGCTCTTCGCGGCCGGATTCAAGTGGAATGTCGCGGACACCTGGCTGGCGACAGCCAACGTCCGCAAGTCGCTCACGAGCAGCGGCCTGGAGGCCGGGTGGGTGCCAACGGTCACACTGGAGTACTCGCTTGGACGATGACGTGCGCATGCGCCGGGCACTGGGCAAGGCGTCGCGCACGCGACGGCTCCAGCAGCGCCGTCTGACGCCCGTTCATGCGCGCCGCCCCTGGCCCGCGATTCGCGAGTCGTGGGCGGACGGCCTCTCACCCGACTCCGCCGAGGCCTCCACGGGCACGGACGCGTCGCCCGAGCCGGTGTGGGTCGACGTGGGCCCGGAAGGACTCGAGGCCTTCGACCCGCCCAGGGATCGCCGCGTGGTGGTGGCCGGGGCCGACGCGGAGCTGCCGACCCTGTCCGACCGACCGCCGGCCGACCGCGAGGAGATGGTCCCATGGCGGCTGCCTCGCGGCGGGACACCGCCGGCGCGTCGGCATTGGATGAGGCACGCCGCCCTTGCGGCCTTCATCTGTGCGGCGGTCGCCGCTGGTGTCGACAGGCTGCCGGAGTTCCGGACGCCGCCAGGCCGCGACGTCGCCAATGGCCCGTCCGTGCCACTCGCGTCGGCGGCCTTCGCCGCCGCCGTGCCGTTCCCGGCCGCGGCACGTCCGACGCAGCCCGACGAGGCGCCCCTCCCGCCCGCGGGCATCGCCGACGCCCCTCCACGCGTGCCGGTCGCAGGGCCGTCCACGCTGGCGCGCGTGCGTGCGCCTGCCGTCCCTCCGTCGCTCTCGAGCCTCACCCCGCGCGTGTCGCCGGCGTCCCGCTCGATCGCCGGAGCGACGGACGTCGATCGCGTCGCGACCACCCTGGCCGCCGTTGCGCGACCGGTCGGGGTTCCCTCGCCACCGCCCGTCGTCGAATCGGCGCCGGCCGCTCCGGCGGATCGGCCTGTCGCGGCGCCTGCGCCGCCCGACGCCGTCGCCGATCCGCGCGGCCGGGCACTCGAGGTCCAGGCGATCCAGCGCGTCCTCGGGCACTACCGCAGCGCGTTCAACCAGCTGGACGCCGGCGCGGCGTCCTCGGTCTGGCCGGCCGTGAACGAGCGGGCGCTCGCCCGTGCGTTCGATCAGCTCGAAGGGCAGGTGGTGTCGTTCGACGACTGCGACATCCACGTCGTCGACCGGGTCGCCGAAGCGGCGTGCCGCGGCAGCGCACGCTACGTGCCGAAGGTGGGCCGCCGGACTCCGAGGGAAGCGGCGCGGCGCTGGACCTTCAGCCTGCGCAAGACCGACGACGCCTGGCTGATCGATCGCGTCGACACGCGGTGAACGTTCGGAGGCGCCGTGCTGTGGCGCACGCGACGCAGAGTGCGGAATGACAGCGCCGCCGCTTCGTCGACGAGCTCCGCTCCGTGGGCATCTCGGTACCCCCAATGGGTCGCGGGCTTCACGCCCGACGGCGCGACGCCCCTGAAAGCGGTGGCACCCGCGTTGCACTCTCAGCGCCGGAGGCACATCACCATGGGTCACGCTACGAGTTGGCGCGTGCTGTCGGCGAGCACGCTCGCGGGAGACAACGTCGTGAACGCCGCCGGGGAGAACCTGGGCAGCATCGAGGATCTGATGATCGATCTCGATCGCGGGCGCGTCGCGTACGCCGTGCTCTCCTTCGGCGGCTTCCTCGGCATGGGCGACAAGCTGTTCGCGGTGCCCTGGGACGCGTTGGAGGTCGACACCACGAACAAGTGCTTCAGGCTCGACGTGCCGAAGGAGAAGCTCGAGTCGGCGCCAGGCTTCGACAAGGCGCAGTGGCCGACCAACGCCGATACGTCGTTCGTCTCGAGCATCTACAGCTACTACGGCACGCCGCAGTACTGGTAGCCGCCGCCCGGGCGCAGCCGACTCACCCTCGGCTGCCTCTCGCGTGCTCCGGCCGTCGTGCTCCGCCCGTCGTGCGGCGGCGGCGTCCCACGCACGATCTGCGGAGCGTCCGGCTGCGCGCACGACGTGGTGTCCGGTCGTGGCATGGGCGCGGGTCCTCGCGGGCAACGGGGAGGCGTTCTCGCGATCCAGCTGAGGCATCCCCCCTTGCCGCGCGGACGAGGGAGCGTCGAACTCCTCGGAGGCCCGCCGTGAGGCGGATGGCGCGCGGCTGCCCGATGCGGACGGCACGCTCCTTGAAGCCGGTTGTCGATGAGACCGCGCGCGCCCTTGGGTCGAGCGCAGCAGGGGCGCCGGGTTCCGCATCTGGGCAAGGCCCGCCACTCACGATGGGTGCGGAACCGGACCTGAGAGGAGATCACGTCATGTCCACCACCACGCACCGTCGCCCGAGCGCCACGGCCATTGCGAAGGAACTGTCAGCCGAGAACCGCGCCGAGAGTCCGCTGGTGCATGCGCTGCGGCAACAGGTCGCCAACGCCGTCGTCCTGTATTTGAACTACAAGCACTATCACTGGCAGACGCACGGCCCGCACTTCCGCGACCTGCACCGGATGTTCGACGAGTTCGCCGACGAGGTGCTGGCGAGCCTCGATCCGATGGCGGAGCGCATCAGGATGATCGGCCAGGACCCTCCGGCCCATCCGCTCGAGGCGATCGAGCTGGCCACCGTGTCGCCGGCGGCGGCGGGCTCGACGATCCGCCAGATGGTCGAGGAACTGGGCACGCAGGGCCTGGTCGTCATCAAGGGCATGCGCGAGGCGGCTCGCGTCGCCGACGAACACGACGATCCGGGCACGGTGGACCTGTTCTCGAAGTTCGTCCAGATCCACGAGAAGCACGAGTGGTGGGCACGCGACATCCTGCACGGAGGCGACGGGCTGAGCTGAGCCGCGCACCGCGGGCCGCGCCGGCACAGGGCGGAAGGGCTGGAGTCTCGACGGGCGAGGCGGGCGGCGGCGCCGCCCTCAGCCCCGCCCCGTCCGTCCGGCCAGCGAGGCCACGGCAGCCACGAGCTCTGCAGGATCGACGGGCTTCGCCAGGTGGGTCTGGAACCCGGACAGCATCGCGCGCTTGCGGTCCTCGAGCCGTGCCAGCGCCGTCAGGGCCGCGGCCGGCACCGTGGCCAGGGGCGGCGGCATGTGGCGCACGCTCCGGATGAACTCGTAGCCGTCGCGATCCGGCATGCCCACGTCGCTGACGACGACGTCGGGGATGAGCCCGTCCTCGAGCAACCGCTGCGCGGCGTCGGCGGACCCGGCGGCCGTCACCTCCGCGCCCGCGTCTTCCAGCAGCCGCCGCACGACCTCGCGCGCGTCCTCCTCGTCGTCCAGCACCAGCACCTTCAGGCCCGCCAGCGAGGCGCTCAACGGCGGGACCGCGGGCACGCCGTCGACGCTGTCGTGTTCCTTCGGCGTCGCCAGGGCCAGCGGCAGCCTGACCGTGAAGGTCGTGCCCTGGTGCTCGCCGTCGCTGGCCACGTCCACGGTGCCGCCGTGCAGCTCCACGAGGCTCTTCACGATCGACAGGCCCAGTCCCAGGCCGCTCTGCCGCCGGCTCGTCGCGGCGTCGGCCTGGCGGAACCGATCGAAGACGTGATCCAGCAGGTGCGGCGCGATGCCGATGCCGGTGTCGGTCACCTGCAGGTGCACGTGGCTGTTCACCTTGCGCAGCGTCACCTGCACCTGGCCGCCGCGCGGCGTGAACTTGACGGCGTTGCTCAGCAGGTTCCACACCACCTGCTGGAGGCGGGCGGTGTCGCCGCGGACGATGGCCGCCGATCCGAGCACCTGCTGCAGCCGGACGCCCTTGGCGTCGGCCGACGGCTGCGCCGAGAGGATGGCCTCCTCGATCACGGTCGCCAGGTCCACGCGCTGCACGTCGAGCCGCATCTTCCCCGACAGGATGCGGCCCATGTCGAGCAGGTCGTCCACCATCTGCGACTGCCGCCGCGAGTTGCGGTCGATGACATCGATGGCCTTGGCCACCGTGTCGGCGGTGCGGTCCTGGCGCAGCACGCCCACCCAGCCGAGGATCGCGTTCAGGGGCGTGCGCAGCTCGTGGGAGAGCGTGCTCACGAAGTCGTCCTTGATCCGGGCCGCGCGCTCGGCTTCCGACCGCGCCGCCCGCTCGCTCGCCAGCAGCTGCAGGCGCTCTTCCTCGGCCAGCTTCTGCTGGGTGATGTCGCGTGCCGTGGCGACCAGGCGGGTCACCTGGCCGCCGGAGTCCGTGGAGGCCGTCACGATGACGTCCCACCACCGCTGCGCGCCGGCGTCCGCGTGACTCGCGGCGAAGCGGCTCTCGCCGCCGGCCCGCGCCGTTCGCAGGGCCGCGTGGACCTCCTCTTCGTGTCCCGGCCAGTAGGCCACGAACGGCGTGCCTTCCAGGCCGGACGCATTCGCCGAGGGCAGCATGCGGAGGCCGGCGGTGTTCAAGAACGACACCTCGCCGGCCGGCGAGAGGACGGCGATGCAGTCGGCCGAGCTGTCGAGCAGGCTGCGGTTGAAGCTCTCGCTCTGCGCGAGGTTCGCGGACGACGCCGCCGCGTCCCGCTCCGCCTCGAGCCGCGCGATCGTCTCGGCGGCCAGTTCGACGCGGCGCTGTTCCATCGTGCGGCTCAGCGCCCAGCCGAGCGTGCTCAGCAGAAGCGTCATGGCCACCGCCGCGATGCCGAAGCCGCGGGCGGCGGCCGACGCCGCGGCGGCCTGCCGCGTCCGCTGGGCGGTGAGGGAACGCTCCTCGGACTTGAGCGTCGCGGCGACCAGCCGGACCGAGTCCATCGTCCGCTTGCCGTCGGCGCTGCGGACCCCCGCGATGGCCGCCTGCACGTCGCCGTCGTCGTAGTGGCGCACGTTCGTCGCCATCTCGAGCAGGCGGTCGTCCACCAGCTTCGAGAGGCGGCCCAGGTCGTCCCGGCGCATGGGGTCTTCGGCCACGAACCCGGCCAGCGTCACCAGCGCCTCACGCGCCCGCGTGTCGATGCCCCGGTAGGGCTCCAGGAAGATCGGGTTGCCCGAGAGCAGGTAGCCGCGGTAGCCGGTCTCGGCGTCCACGAGCACGGAGACCAGGCTGTCAACGGCGCGCGTGACCGCTTCGGACCGCTCGATGTCGTCGTAGGCGTCGGTGAGCTGCCCGTACTGAGACGCGGCGACAGCGCCGAGGATGGCGAGGAAGACGATGGCCGCCGCCATCAGCCAGCGCCACCAGGCGGCGATCGTCGTGCTGAGTTCGTTCGAATGCATCGAAGACTCGCCGCGCCGGCGTCCAGGTTCCCGCGCGCACGATCACGGCGGACGATGCCGGCGCGCCGCGAAACGGCGGACGCCTCGTGCGGCCGCGTCAACCGCTATCATAGCTCCGCCCTCAGGGGCTCCCTGTCATGACGCGGCGCCGATTCGACGCGACGATCAATCACGTCGCCTCCCGGCTGGCCGCCGAGCACCGGACGCTGGCCAAGGCGTGGCTCGAGCGCCTCGAAGCCCTGCTGGACGTCGATCGCGGCCAGGTGTTCCCGACACCGCAGCTCCTGGACCACAGTCCCGACCTGCTCCGGGTGATCGCCGCCTACCTGCGCGCGCCCGCGGACGAGGAGATCGGCGCGAACACCGCCGTCATGCAGAAGGCGGCCGAGCTGGGCCTCCTGCGCTTCGATCAGCAGGCGTCGGTCCACCAGCTGCTCCGGGAGTATCAGCACCTCAGCGAGATTCTCGAGGCGTTCTTCGCGCGCGAGGCCGCCGGGTTCGCGGAGGAGACCGACACCACGGCGGCGCTCCTCGCCCTGGCCCGCGCGCAGCGGGCCGTGCGGGAGCTGCAGCGCAAGACCGTGGACGCCTTCATCGCCCGGTACACCGAGACCATCGAGCAGCAACACGGCCAGCTCCGCAGCTTCGGGCGCCTGGTGAGCCATGAGATCCGCCAGCCCCTGGGCGTGCTGCAGGTGCTCACCCGGCTGATGCAGACCGACGACGAGCCCGGGCGACAGCGCCTGGTGGTGACGCTCGAGCGCAACGTGGTGCGCCTGGCGGAGGTGGCCGGCAAGCTCGAGCGGCTGGCGCGCCTGACCCGGCGGGCCGAGGTCGCGCCGAACGGCCAGACGGTGGACATGGCCGCCGTCGCTCGCGACGTCGCCACGCAGCTCGCGGACATGGCCGACGTGCGGGGCGTCACGTTCGACATTCCCGACGACCTGGCGTCGCTGGCCGCGGATGCCGGCCGCGTGGAGCTGGTCCTCATCAACCTCCTCGCCAACGGGGTCAGTACAGCGACCCCGCCAAGCCGTCGCGGGTGGTCCGCCTCCGGCACCGCACCGGCAACGGCGAGCTCCAGCTCCTCGTCGAGGACAACGGGCTCGGCATTCCCGCGGCCATCCGCGCGCTCATCTTCGAGCAGTTCGTGCGGGCGCACGCGCACCGGGACGACGAGCTCGGCACCCAGGGCCTGGGACTGGGGCTTTCGATCGTGCGCGAATGCATGGACGCGATGGGCGGCGCGGTCCGCGTGGAATCGGAGGAGGGCGTCGGCACGACGTTCGTCCTGACCTGGCCGGCGGCCGTCGTTCCGGCGCGGGACTGACCGCCCCGTCGTATGCTGAGGGCCGTGCCCGTCGAGGCTGTCTCGTGACCGTGCTGCTCGTCGACGACTTCGCCGATGCCGTGGAGGTCTGGGAGATGTTCCTGGGCGCCGCTGGCTTCACCGTCGTCACGGCCGCGGACGGGCGGGCCGGTCTCGAGAAGGCCACGGCGCTCAAGCCCGACGTGGTGGTGATGGATCTCCAGATGCCGGGCCTGACAGGGGCCGAGGTGGCGCGGGCGCTCAAGGGCGATCCGGCCACGCGGCACATCCCCCTCATCGCCGTGACGGGCCACGCGCGCCTGCACCTCGGCGACGCCCAGGCCGACGGGTTCGACAGCCTGATCGTGAAGCCGTGCGACCCGGACGACCTCGTCGCCGAGATCCGCCGGCTCGCCGGGCCGGCCAGCTAGCGACCGGCCACGTCGCTGTGTTCCGCCGTCCGCGCGCGGGGCGGACCGATGGCGCGTCACGGCGGCGAGTCCGGCACGCCTCCTGCTTTTCTCCTCTGGGAGTGCCGTCTGCACACACCAACAGAGGAGACCGTATGAACGAAGATACCCTGAAGGGGCAGTGGAAGCAGCTGAAGGGGAAGGTCCGTGAACAGTGGGGCCGCCTGACCAACGACGACGTGGACCAGATCGAGGGCGCGTCGGAGCAGCTCGTGGGCCGCATCCAGGAGCGCTACGGCATCGAGCGTGACGAGGCCCAGCGTCAGTACGACGAGTGGATCAGCCGCACGGCCCGCCCGTCGGCGGCCGGGTAGCCCGGCACCGGTCGATTTTCGAGGCACGCCCCCAGTGCTTGCCGTCCTGCACGTCTCGTCGTCCGCGGCGGAGGGTCCGCCGGCGTGAGGGGGTTCCTCCGCCTCCTCTGGGAGCAGGTCACCACCAGCTTCTGGCTCTGGCCGGTGCTGATCACGGTGGCCAGCATCGCCGGCGCCCTCCTCGCCATTTCCGCGGACACCGCGTGGCCGGAGGTCATCCAGGCCCCCGACACCGCGCGATTCCTGTTCGGCGGGAGTCCGTCAGGCGCGCGGACGGCGTTGAGCGCCATTGCCGGCGCCATGATCACGATTGCGGCGCTCGTGTTCTCCACCACGATGGTCGCCCTGACGCTGGCGTCGAACCAGCTGGGCCCACGCGTGATGCGCGTCTTCATGGCCGATCGCGGCACGAAGCTGGCCCTCGGCGTCTTCATCGGCACCTTCGCGTACTGCCTCGTGGGGCTCGGCGCCGTCGACGACGCCGCCGGCACGCGTTTCGTCCCGCGCCTCACCGTGTCGGTCGCGTTCGTGCTCGCGCTGGTCGGCCTCGGCGTGCTCATCTACTTCCTCCATCACGTGGCACGCGCGATCCAGGCCCCGGTGGCCATCGCGTCGGTGGCCGCCGAACTCGACAGGTCCGTCGCCCGCCGGTCCCGGGAGCGTCAGGATCAGCATGACGCCACCATCCTTCCGGACGTGACGGCGGTCGACGACTTCGTCGTGGCCGCCGCGCGTAAGGGCTACGTCCAGTTCGTGGACGACGGCGCGCTCCTGGCCGCCGCATGCGCGCACGACGTCGAGGTCCGCGTGGCCTGCCGGGCCGGGGACTTCGTGTTCCCGGGCGTTCCGCTGGCCCGCGTGCGCCGCCCCGGGGGCTGGCCGTCGTCCGACGGCCGCCGGATCGCCGACGCCCTGACGGGGGCGATTGCGGTGGGCGAGGCGCGCACGCCCGTCCAGGATCTGGCGTTCCAGTTCGATCAGCTGATCGAGATCGGCATCCGGGCCCTGTCGCCGGGCATCAACGATCCGATCACGAGCCTCTCCTGCCTGCACCAGTGCACGGCGGCTCTTGCCGCCGTGGGCGCGCAGCCGGTGCCGGACCGCGTCATCCGCGACGCCACGGGGCGCGCGCGCGTCGTCGTGCGCGAGCGCGAGTTCGACGACTTCGCCGGCCTCGTCTTCAACGGCCTGCGGGCCTACGGCGCCGGCAGCCGGCTGGTGGTCCTGGCGCTGCTCGACGCGCTGGGACAGCTCGCGGTCACCGTGCCTCCGGCGCGGCACCGGACCCTGATCGATCACGCGGAGCGGATCGCCGCCGACGCACGGCGACGCATCGACAACGAGGCCGATTTGCGGGACATCGCCGCGGCCCTCGCCGAGACGCGCGCGCGCCTGGGCGGCGGCGTCCGGACGCGCGCCGCTGGCTAGCGCCGCACACGCCACGCCGCCCCTGGGGCCACGACACCGGCGTGACGCGGCGCGACGGACGGCTTCAGCGAACGTCGGACCCGGGACCGGAGGCATCGTCGCCCTCCGGCGCCTTCGCTTCGCACGGGAACGACACGCGCACCACCTGCGACGCCTGCGGGCCGCCGTCGACCCGCCCGGCTGCCGCCAGGATGGTTCGGCAGGCCAGCGCGGGGGCGAGCCCCGGGAACTCCCACGGATCGAACACATAGGCGCCGTCGCGCGGCGGCCGGCCGGGCGCGTCCACCCGGAACTGCAGCGTTCCGCCCTCGGTCGTTGCCGAACAGGCGCCCTCGGTGGCGCGTGCCAGCGCGGCCAGGAGCGAGCCTACGGCGTCGGCCACGGTCTGGCCGGCGGCGTCGAGCCGGACGGCGCCTGACGCCACGGCGGAGACATCCACGGTCACGCCCCTCGCACCCGCCGACTCCGCCACGCGCGCGGCGAAAGCGGACGTCTCGACCGTGGCGGCCTCGGCGTCGGGCAGCGGCGTGAGCCAGCCGGCGGCGTCCGCGCAGAGCGTCGTGATGGCGCGCAGCGCATCCTGGGTCTTGCCGATGGCGCGATCGAGCGCCTCGGCATCCTGCAAGCGCTGCTCGCGCATCAGGCGCAGGTAGCCGCCTGCCACGCCGAGCGGGCTCCGCACGTCGTGCAGCAGCGTGTCGAGCACGCGGTCGAGGTCGTTCATGGCGCTCCCTGCCGCAAAGGTGATGCCGTCCGCATCGTCACGCGAATGCCTCAGGGGCGGCGCCGCGTCGTCGTGCCCTCCGTCACGGACCAGGCGCCGGCTCGGAGATGCCGCACTCCTTCATCTTCGTCAGGAGCGTCTTGTAGCTGACGTCGAGATGGTCGGCCACCTTGCGGCGGTTCCAGCGGAAGCGCGCGAGGGCCTCGAGGATCGCCTGGCGTTCGGCTTTCTGGGCGGCCGCCTTCGCCACGGCGTGGAGCCCGACCGGCGCCGGCTGGGCGGGTTCTGGCTCCGCCGCGGGCTGCGCGCCTGCCGCGCCGGCGTCGACGTCTGGCGCCGCTGGAGCGTTCGCGGCAGTCGGTGGCGGCACGGGGGCGGGCGGCAGCGTGGAGCCCGGCTCGGGCGCCGGCGGCGGATCGACGGCCAGGGGCGAGGCGGGGACCGCCGGCGGCGGCAGCGTCGAGGCGTCGGCGGGCGGGCCGGGCGGAGGGTCGGCGGGCGGCGCGGGCGGGGGCGCGGCCACGACGTGGGCGCCGGTGGCGCCGAGCCGATCGAGCTCTGCGAGGATGAGCGGCTCCTCCTGCAGGACCACGAGGCGCTTCATCATGTTCTCGAGCTCCCGGATGTTGCCGGGCCACGAGTACTGCTGGAGCGCGTGCAGCAGCGTCGCCGACGGACGGACGGGCGGACGTCCGTACACGCTCGCGTACTTCGCCATGAAGAACTCGACGAGGGGCGCGATCTCGTCGCGCCGTTCCCGCAGCGGCGGGATGCGCAGCTCGATCACCTGAAGCCGATAGTAGAGGTCCTCGCGGAACGTCCCCGCGCGCATCATGGCCTCGAGGTCGCGGTTGGTGGCCGAGATGACGCGCACGTCCACCTCGATGGGACGGTTGCTGCCGAGGCGCGTGAAGGCGCGATCCTGCAGCACGTGCAGCAGCTTGGCCTGCAGGCCGGGCGGCATCTCGCCGATCTCGTCCAGCACGATCGTCCCGTTGTGCGCGGCCTCGAACTTGCCGATGCGCGTCGCACCGGCGCCCGTGAACGCGCCGCGCTCGTAGCCGAAGAGCTCGCTCTCGAGGAGGTCGGCCGGGAGCGCGGCGCAGTTGACCTTCACGTAGTCCTGGGCGCGGCGTGGCGACCGGCGGTGCAGCTCCCGGGCGATCACTTCCTTCCCGACGCCGCTTTCGCCGCGCAGGAGGACGCTGACGTCGCTGTCCGCCACGCGCTCCACCATGGTCATCACGTGCTGCATGGCGGGCCCGGCACCCCAGCACGGCTGCACGCCGGTCGGATCCTCGCGCCTGAGGGCGCTCAGGCGCGCCACCTCGCTCGCCAGCGCCTCGCGCTCGAGGGCTTTGTTGATGGCGGATTCGAGCGCGGCTTCGCCCACGCCATCAGGATCGTCAGGCTTGAGGACGTAGTCGGCGGCGCCGCGCCGCACCGCCTCGATCACGGTCGCGGGCGCGTTGCGGCCCGACAGCATGATCACCTGCGCCGCCGGGTTCGACTGCCGGATCGCGCGGAGCGTGTCGAGGCCGTTCAGATCGGGCATGGCCACGTCGAGCAGCACGACGTGGGGCGCGGCGCCCGCGCGCAGGCGCTCGAGCAGCGAGGTGCCGCTGTGGAACACGTCCACGGCCAGGCCGCGCGATCCCAGCCAGGTCGCCAGGTACTCGGTGAACGCGCGATCGTCGTCGACGACCGCCACCCGGCCCGTCATCGCGGCGCCTCCTGGCCGGCCGTCGTCGCGCCGGGCCACGCCCGTCGCCTGCTCGTCAACTCGTCGTGCATCTCGTTCATATCTTAGTGCTCGCGTGAGTGGTCGGACTCCGGAAGTGGGTAACGCGTTACCTACCTGCAAGTGTCGGACCCGCCTTTCCCCTGGCACGAACTCTGCTCCTTGTCGCGCCGAGCGCACGCCAATGCCGGAGAACCTCACCGAGTCCGCCCTGCTTGCCATCGCCGTGGCCGCTTCCGTGCAGACCATGGTCGTCGTCGCCGCATGCGTCGCGACGTGGATCACGATGCGCCGGCTGCAGGCATCGCTCAGGGCGGAATCGGCGGAGCTGCACCTCAGGCTCGACGAAGCGCTCGTGCACGTACGGGCGGCCGCGACGTCGGTCTCGCAGTTCAGCAGCGAGGCCGGCGACGCGGCCCGGCACGCCGGACGCGTGATCGACGACGTGAGCGGAGCCGTGCGGCTCGTGGCGTCGACCGTCGCGGCGCCTCGCGCGCTGCTGGCGGCCGGCGCCGCCGCGGGGGCCCGCCGCCTGCTTCGCCGCTGGCGGGCGGGCCGGGCGCCCGGCCACTCGTGAGTCTCACATTTCCAGAGGAAGGACGACCGTGATGCATCGCACCGAACGTGACAGCCGGCCGGGGTTCGCCGCCGGCATCCTCTCGGGCGCCCTCGTCGGCGCCGGGCTCGCGCTGCTGTTGGCGCCAAAGACCGGCGTGGCGCTGCGCTCCGACCTGGCCGAGTCGGTCGACTCGCTGCGCCGTGCGATCGCCGATCGCTACGAGACGCTGGCGGCGCGGGCGGGCGTGCAGCTCGAGAACCTCGGGGAGACGGTGAACACCGCCGCCGAATCGCTGGAGTCGCGCGCCCGGGCGGCCGTGGAATCGGCCCGGCGCAAGGTGCGTGCTGTCGAACCCACCGCGTAGGCCGGCCGTCGCCGCGTCGATTGCGACATTCCTGGGAGGACCCATGTTGAACACGATCCTGATTCTTCTCGTCGTCCTGTGGCTGCTCGGAATGGTGAGCTCCTACACGATGGGCGGCTTCATCCATCTGCTGCTCGTCATCTGCCATCGCGATGATGCTGATTCGCATCATCCAGGGCCGCAATCCCGTCTGACCGTGGCCAGGGCGCGTCCGTGACTGGCGCGTCCGCCGAGTCCGGCGTGTCCACGCGCGGGCCGCTTCGCCGCCGACATGGCGGGGCGGCCCGCGCCGCACGTACGACCGTCGGTGCGGCGCCGTCGCGCGAGGCCGCGGCGCTGTGGGGCCGCCGGCGCTCGTCGGACGCGAGGCGCCCGGTCGCACCGGCAGACCCAGGATGTGTAGCCGGCTACCCTCCGCTGGTGCCCGAACCACGGATCACAGACCGCATCCCATCTGGTTCGCGATGAACCACAGCGCGACGATCGACCCCGGCACCCCCAGCAGCCACGCGACTCCGTACTTCATGTCGGTCATCCCCTGGCCGTCGAACGGACGGTCCACGGACGAGTGCTGCAGCTGATGTGCCAGCCGGCGCCGTCGCGACAGGCCCTGGCCCACGCGTTGCACCTGCGGTGGCCAGGTCGCGCCGCACCGGCGCGCACTGGAGACCCCGACGATGACGACGACCCCGTCGCGCGGCGCCACGCGGCGCCCCGCCGTGACCGCAGCCCCGCATGAGTAGCGGCCGGCCCGCGCCGTCTGGGAGCGGCCGGCGCCCCCAGCGTCCCCGCAGCCGGCCGCGGATGTGGCGCGCGGTCCGCGCGCATCGCCGCTACAAGGCCCGGCGCGTGGATCCTCGCGCGCTCCCGCCGCGGGACGACCAGGCGTGGTCGCGCGCGTGCGACGGCTGCTGTGGCTCTGGTGGCCATGGGCCGCGCTGGCCGTGGCGCTGGCCGCGCGCCAGCGCTGGGGGCCGCCGCCGTGGCCGCCGTCGTGTCGACGCTGGCGCGCCTGGTCCAGCCTCGCTCCGAAGCCCCCCGCTTCGGCCTCGACCCCGACCTGCCGGTGGACTCACCGGAGTTCCTGGCGACGATGGCCGGCGCCACGGCGTCGCCGTTCCTCTCCGGCAACAGCGTGGAGATCCTGCACAACGGCGACGCGTTCTACCCGCGCATGCTCGACGACATCGCCGCTGCGCGCGCGTCGATCGCCATCGAGGCCTACATCTACTGGGCGGGAGAGGTCGGCCTGGCGTTCGCGCGCGCGCTCGCGGAGCGCGCCGGCAGCGGCGTGCGCGTGATGATCCTGCTGGACGCGGTTGGGGCCGCCGACATCGGCGAGGACATCCTGACCGTGCTCACGGAGGGCGGCTGCCACATCGCCTGGTACAACCCCCTGCGCTGGCGGACCCTCGGCAGCTTCAACAACCGCACCCACCGAAAGACGCTCGTCGTGGATGGCCTCGTGGCGTACACGGGCGGCGCGGGCATCGCCGATCACTGGCGCGGCCAGGCGCGCGGCCCGGGAGTGGCGCGACGTCATGGTGCGGTTCAGCGGTCCGGCCGTGACCGGGCTGCAAAGCGGCTTCGCGCACAACTGGCAGCGGAGCACCGGCGAAGTGGTGCACGGCGGCGCCTGCTATCCGCCCCCCGTGGCCCGCGGCCGCCACGCGCTGCAGGTGATTCTCAGCTCGCCCGAAACCGGCGGTTCGAACGTGCAGACGATGTACTACCTGGCCATCGCCTGCGCGCGCCGATCGATTCTCATCGCCAACCCGTATTTCGTGCCGGACGACGTGGGCCTCGACCTGCTCGTCGAGGCCGCGCGTCGGGGCGTCGGGGTCCGGGTCATGGTGTCCGGACGGCGCAACGACAACTGGCTCGCCCGCCACAACAGCGTCGCCCGCTACGGCGCGCTGCTGGAGGCGGGCGTCGAGATCCTGGAATACAACCGCAGCATGCTGCACCACAAGGTCATGGTGGTGGACGGCCACTGGCTCACGGTGGGCACGACGAACTTCGACAGCCGCTCGTTCGCCCACAACGAGGAGAGCAACCTGACGCTCGTCGACGCACGGGAGGCGGCGCGTCTCCGTGAGGCGGTGGCGGGCCTGTTCGCCGACCAGGTGTGACCCCGGGAGCCGCGATCCCGCCCGGGGCGGACGCGAGCCACGGGGTGCATCGCCGCCGACGATCACGAAGTGCCCGGACCTCAGGTGCGGATCGGGGCCCGCGCCGGCTCCGGTGGCGGATCGATCACGGGGGGATCGTCCGGCTCGGGATCGATGGGCGGCGGCCGGTGGACGTCGGGCGCCTGCGGGTGATCGGGCGGAACGACCGGCGGCGCCGGCGGCGGGGCATCGCCTGGCGGCTCCGGCGGTTCGATGGTGGTCGGTGCGGGCATCGGCGGGTCCTCGGGGTTGAAGGCCCGCCGCCGTGAGCTGCGGGCGTGGAAGCGCGGACGCGGGCGCGGGCGGGCGCCGGCGTCGAGCGCGGTCACCGTGAGAACGGGGCGATGGACGTGAGCGCGCTCAGCCACGCCGTGGCGGCCGGGGGCGCGGGTGTCGTGGGCATCGCGAAGACCTCGCGCGCAGACTGCTCGCGTCCGTAGAAGTCGCCGTTGGCGTCCGCGTCGTCCCTGAGCGCCGCGCCCTGCAGGCTGAGGCCCGCGAACAGGCCTTGCGACCGCGAGTACGCCAGAATCTTCGCGCTCATCGTGGCGTCGGTCGAGGCCTCGGCCGATCGGCCGACCGGGCCGGCGGCCACCGACGCGTTCGCCCCGAGCTTGAACTCGGAGCGCAGGAGATCGTCGACGCCGTCGGCGTTCATCACGAGCAGCACGAGGTCGGTTGACTGCACGCCGATCTGCCACCCGATGCTGCCGCCCGTGATCTGCACGAACGACGGCAGGCTCCAGTGGCCGGTGGCGCGGTCGCGCACGCTCATCACGCCCTTGCCGTGCTCGGCGCCGAGGATGAAGCCGCCCTTGACGAGCGTGGGGATCACGACGACCGCCTCGGCGCGGTCGAGGATGTGCTGGGGGATGGCGTCGTCGGGCGTGTCGACGAGCTCGCGCAGCACCACCGCCGACGTCTGGAGCCGCTCGGTCTCGGTGTTCGCGTCGCCCGCCAGGGCCGCGGGCGCCGCCGCCACCAGCACGAGGCTGGCCGCCGACACCGTGTGGATGAACTTGCTCAGATAGGGCACGGGAACCTCCTTCGTGGATACCAGGCGACATCCGGCCGTGCCGAATCGCCTTCCCGTGCCCTGAGGGGCAAGAACGGTGCCCGGCGCCCTACGGCTGCGACCGGTCCTCGTGCACCAGCGCCAGCACCTCGGCCGGGTCCACGGGCTTGACGAGGTGGTGGTCGAAACCGGCCTCGGCCGTGCGCCGCCGATCGTGCTGCTGCCCCCAGCCGGTCAGCGCCGCGATCACGGACGTCACGCCGGCCGCCCGCATCCGCCGGCACGTCTCGCACCCGTCGATGCCCGGCAGGCCGATGTCGACGAAGATCACGTGCGGCGCCGCGTCCGCCAGGATCGACAGCGCGTCCTCGCCGGAGGTGGCCACGCTCACGTGGTGGCCGTGGAGCCGCAGGAGCGCGGCGAAGGCCTCGACGCTGTCCACGTCGTCGTCGACGAGGAGCACGCGCCGCACGGGCGCGGGCGTCGCCGCCGGCGCGTCGTCGTCGGCAGGCGCCGCCCCGTCCGGAGCTCGTCCGTCGACGGGCGCGGCGTGCCGGGGCATGCGAATCCTGACGGTCGTTCCCCGGCCGGGCCCCTCGCTTTCGGCCCACGCCGATCCGCCGTGCAGCCGGGCGAGGTGGCGGACGAGCGAGAGCCCGATGCCCAGTCCCGGCTGGTGGCGGCGGCTGTCGAGCTCACCCTGCACGAACAGCTCGAAGATCGCCTCGAGTCGTCCGGGCTCGATGCCCTCGCCCGTGTCCCGCACGGCGATGGCAATGGCGTCCGCCTCGCAGGTCACCGTCAACCACGCCTGCCCCCCGGCGGGCGTGTAGCGCGCGGCGTTCGAGAGGAGGTTCCCAATCATCTGCTGCACCCGGGCGGAGTCGACGCGCACGGGCACGGGCGCCTCCGGCACGGCCACCGACAGGGCCACGCCCGCGGATTCGAAGGCCGGCGTCATCATGTCCACTGCGTCGCGCACGATGACGGCCAGGTCCGCCTCCTGCAGGTGCAGCGTGAGCCGCTCGCTCGTGATCCGGCTCACGTCGAGCAGGTCGCCGACCAGGCGGGCGACGTGCGCGGACTGCCGCTGGACGACGTCCAACGCGCGTCCGAGCGCGCGCGGATCGTGCTGCGAGGCCTTGGCCACCGCGACCGACGTGCGGATCGCGCCGAGCGGATTGCGGAGCTCGTGCGACAGCATGGCGAGGAAGGTGTCCTTGCGCCGGTTGGCGTCGGTCAGCTCGGATTCCAGGCGCAGCAGCTCGGTGATGTCGGTGTTGGTGCCGAACCACCGCACGATCGCGCCGCCGGAGTCACGAATGGGCAGGGCGCGCGACAGGAACCACCGGAACTCGCCGTCGGCGCCGCGCAGCGGGAAGGTGTCCTCCCACGGCTCGCCGGTGTCCCACGAGTGCTGGATCCGCGACACCACGCGCTCCACGTGATCGGCGTGGTGCACGGCCCGCCAGCCCCATCCCTGCATCTGGTCGAGCGTCGTGCCCGTGTACTCGAACCAGCGGCGGTTGTACCAGAAGATCCATCCCGTCGGGTCGGCCATCCAGGCGAGCTGCGAGATGTTGTCGGCCAGCGTGCGGAAGCGGCTCTCCTCGGCCAGGAGCGCCGCCTCGGCGCGCCGTCGGTCGGTGAGGTCCCGGGCGATCTTGCTGGCGCCGACGAGCGCGCCTGCCGAGTCGCGGATCGGCGAGATGCTGAGCTCGACGTGCACCAGGCTGCCGTCGCGGCGGCGCCGGATGGTCTCGAAACGGCGGACGAGGAGCCCGGCGCGGAGCCGCGCCATGATGTCCACCTCCTCGTCGCGTCGATCCTCGGGGATGATGAGCGAGACGTGCCGGCCGACCGCCTCCGCGGCGGAGTAGCCGAACATCCGCTCGGCCGACGCGTTCCACGTCATCACCACGCCATCCGTGTTCTTGGTGACGATGGCGTCTTCCGACGTGTCCACGATGGACCGGAGCATCAGCCGGGCATCGAGCCACAAGTGTTCTGGCGGGTCCGACGGAACGGGATGCATCCTTGCTGGCGAGGATACTCCAGGCGGTTCGGCCGGCCAGCGCCCTTCCTGCCCGCCAGGACGTCCCTCAGGCCGGCACGGCGGCGCTGAGGGCGCGGCGCCAGGCGATCAGCTCCCTCAGCGCCTGGTCGCGGGCGTATCCGTAGCGATCCTGCAGCAGGCTGATCAGGCGCTCCGAGTTGCCGCGGACCGCCTGGAGGTCCTCGTCGGTCAGCCGATCCCAGCGTTCCCGCGCCGCGCCCATCAGCCGCACCCACTGCGCGCTCACCGTGTTGACTCGCTTCCGCATGTCCGTGGCTCCTTCGAAGTGTGAGGGGGCAGGGCGTCAGGCGCCGATCTCGAAGAGCGGGGCGCGCCGCGCCTGGGCGCGCATCCGCTGGTCCGTCGTTTCGCGCGCGGCCTCGCAGTCCGTGCAGCGGAGGGCGAAGGGCAGGGCGCGGAGCCGCGCCTCGGCGATCTCGCCGCCGCACTCGCGGCAATGGCCATAGCGTCCGTACTCGAGCCGTGTGAGCGCCTCGTGCACCTTGTTGAGCGTCTCGGCCTTCATCTCGAGCAGGGCGAACTGGATGTCGTCCTGCATGTCCGTGTCCGCGATCTCGCCGAAGTCCTGGCCGTCGTTCGGGCGCGAACCGATCTCGGCGCGCACGCCGCGCAGCCGGCCGCTCAACTCCGTGTTGAGCAGATCGCGCCGGTCCTCCAGGATGCGCTTGAGCTCCTCCTGGCGAGCCTGCTGGTGAAGAGGGTCTCCCGCGTGCTTGAGCGCGTGCGCCATGGTCGGTCTCCTTGCCGCTGGCCGCACCCACCGCGGCGCCAGCCGTCGTGGTCGACGCAGTGCAACCGGCGTGCCGCGGCTTCGCGGGACGGACGGCCCCCGGCGGGCGGTCTGGAAGGGGCGCCAAGACCACTGGCGGCCCACGGATGGGCAAGCCACGGTCCGATCTGGGTAGCGGGGGTGCCAGCCCTCGGGCGGGCGCGGTCGCCGAGGCCGTACGTGACGAGTCCCGCCCGTGTGGCCGTGGCGGGACTCGTCGGTGGGGCCGGACCGGGCCGCGGAGACCGCGGTCCGGATCAGCGCCGGCGGATGACGCGCATCGAGACGCCGAACGCGCCCGCGTTGTCGGCCTCGTGGCCGTCGTTCACCCTCAGGAAGAGTTGGCCGGCGTCGGCGATCGGCAGGGGCGCCGTCTGGTCGCCGATGCCGAAGGGCACGCCCGTGCCGATCCGGCCGATGAGGGCGCCGGCCGGCTCACCGGGCGCCGGCGCGTCAGGCGCTCGGCGGGCTGAATAGGCGCCTGCCGGGCCGCCGCGATCCTCGGGGTTCGACGAGAGCTGCACGACGCCGTTCGCCTCGAACTGCACGTAGTCCCCCTTGGAAACGACGATGCCCGTCGGCACCCAGCCGCTCGTGGCCGGCACCCGCACGGCGCCGGGCGCCAGCGTCGGCTCCTCGATGGGCGTGTCGTTGGCCACCGGCGTCAGCGTGGAGGGCACGTGTCCGAGATAGAGGCGCTGGACCTCGTCGAACGGCCGCCGCACCTCGGTGCCGCCCGTGGTGCGGAACGACACGACGCGCCGCTCCTCCTCCTGGCTCGAGCCTTCACCGCCCTCGATGTTCACGAGCCGCCCGACGATCGGGTCGCCGCCCCGGGGCACCAGCACGTGATCGTCGCCGCCGGCCAGCGCGAGCTCGCTCGCCGGCAGCGCACGCGGCTCGCCGCCAACCTCGATCACGGCGGCCTCGCCCAGCGGGATGCGCCGCTGGTCGGCGAGCGACAGCCGCAGGTAGAGGATGTTCGTCTGGCGGTTCCACGCCTCGAACCGTCCCGTGACGTGGGTGCCGTCGCGTTTCACCACGGTGGCCGTCTCCTGCGCCGAGGCGCCCGGCGCAACGGCGGTCAGGCACAACGCTGCGAAAAGGAGTCGTCGCATCATCACGCCCTCACTTCCTGACCAGCAGGACGACGCCGCCCGCGAAGAGGGCCAGGCCGGCCAGCGGCGGCAGTGGTACCGACTCGGTCTTGTCGGTCGTGACCTCGATGGGCCCCGCGTCGACCACCGTGTCCTTGCGCGTCCACGAGATGCCGCCGTAAATGAGCGCCACGAGTCCGAGCACCACCAGAATCCCGCCGAGTGCCTTCATTGGGTCCTCCTCCTGTCGAACGCCCGCGCCGTCGGCGGCCGGGCGTGGAATGCCCGGGAATGAGCAAGGGGCGTTCCAGGCGGCAGGGCCCGTCGGTCGTGGCACGCGCCTTGAACCTCCACTGCACTGCGGGCGTGGTGCCGCCGCCGCGGGATGTGAGTGTGGCGGGGGCTCGCCACATGTGGAAGGGCATTGCCCACCCACGCTCGAGCGAGGAGAACCGTATGCGTAGCCGTGTGATTGCTCTCTCCATCCTGACGGCCGCCCTCACCGCCGTCCCGGTGCGCGACGCGCGGGCCGACTGGCTGCTGACGCCGTACCTGGGCGTGACCTTCGGCGGCAGCGCGCCCACGCAGCAGGTCACCTACGGCCTGAGCTCCGCCTTCCTCGGCGGCGGGATGCTGGGGCTCGAGCTCGATGCGTCGCTGACGCCCAACTTCTTCGACACCGACAGCAACGCCCTGGAAGACAGCAATGTCTCCACCGTCATGGCCAACCTGATGGTGGCGGCGCCAGGCAGCGGCGCCGCCATTCGTCCCTACGTGGCCGCGGGCGCCGGCATCCTTCGACGCAAGGCGACGAGCGTGGGCAACGTCTTCGACCTCGACGACAGGAGCTTCGGCGTGAACGTCGGCGGCGGCGTGCTCGCGCAGATGAACGACAGGGTCGGCCTGCGCGGCGACCTCCGCTACTTCCGCGCGCTGCAGGATGCCGACGGCGGCGCGAACGTCGATCTCGATCTCGACGGCTTCAACTTCTGGCGCGGCACGCTCGGCGTGACGTTCCGGTTCTAGGAGGCGCCATGTCCCTCGGCTACGTGCGGACCGTGAACGTCGCCTGCATCGTGGCGGACGACCCCGGCGAGGTGGTGCGCGGCGCGCGCCCCGTGAGCGATCGCGACCGCGTGCGCCTGGACGCCCAGGCGCGCGAGCGGACGTGGCGGGCGCTGGGGCCGCCGGTCCGCGCCGCGGCGGCGCCGGAGCCGCTGCCGCCCCGCGGGACCATTCGTTTCGTCCACTCCCGGCGGTTCCGTCCGCGCGACGGAGCCGCCGGACCTTCCTTCGTCACCCTGGAGGGATCATGAAGACGCTGAGCGACGCATTCCACCACACCCTGCAGGACGTCTACTTCGCCGAGCACGCCATCACCAAGGCGCTGCCGAACGTGATCTCGGCCGTGTCGTCCAAGGACCTCAAGACCGCGCTCGAGCACCACCTGGAGGAGACGCGCGGCCAGATCGAGGCGCTCGCTCGCGTGTTCGAGTCGGTCGGCGAGGAGCCGTCCGGCGAGAAGTGCGACGCCATCGAAGGCCTCATCAAGGAGTGCGACGGCGTCATCGACGACGCCAAGGGCGCGGCGGCCAGGAACGCCGCCGTGATCGGCTGCTGCCAGGCGATCGAGCACTACGAGATCGCCCGCTACGGCACGCTGCGCGAGTGGGCGAAGGCGCTCGGCCACACGGAGGCCCACGAGCTCCTGACCGGCATTCTCGACCAGGAGAAGAAGGCCAACCACACGCTGACGCATCTCGCGGTGACGTCGGTCAACAAGGCCTGACGCGGCGCCAGCGCGCCGGCCGCGTCCCGTGCTGGCGCGCGGCGTGACCTCAACCGGGCGCGGGAGCCGGCGCGGCTCTCGCGCCCGTGGCGCGTACGGGCGGGTCGCGTTCAGCGCACGCCGCGGAGGCTCGCGCCCAGGTCCACGTCGACGACCGGCGCCGTTCGCGTGCCGCGGACGTCGACGACGACGCGCGTCCCGGCGCCGCGCTTCGCCAGCAGGAAGTCGAACGGCTTGAGGGCCCACCGGCGCCAGCCGCGCTGCGTGTCCGAGAGCCGGGCGTCGAGGCGGGTGACACCCCGGAAGTCCAGCGTCTGCGCACGCAGCGAGTAGCGCCCGGCGCCGTCGAGCGCGGCGCCCGGCACGGCGAGCTGCACGTGCGACAGCCGCAGGGCCCGATCGTCCAGCACGAGCCGCCCTCGCAGGTCCGCGCGGACCGCCGTGCCGGCGGCCTCCGGCCGGCCGAGACCTCGCGCGGACATCTCGTCGAGCGTGCCCTGCACGCGGGCGTTCAGGAAGCGGGCGTCGCGCAGGTCGAACGTCCCCTCGATCCTGAGCCGGTCCAGGACGTCCGCCTCCTCGGGGGCCAGATCCAGGGCGACGTCCATCGCCAGGCGCCCCCGCGCCGGCGGCCGCCGGCCGTCCACGAGCAGGCGCAGCACGTCGGCGGCCTCCGAGTCCTGCGGCGAGGTCACGTGCAGGCTGACGTGGCGGACCGTGGCGCCGCGCGCGCGGTCCACGTGCCCGCTCGCCGAGAGGACGGCCGCGCCGGCGTGCGCATCCACGCGCGTGAGCCGGACGTCGCTGTTGGTGGCGTCCACGAGGGCCTCGTAGTCCACCGTCAGCGGCAGCGCGCCGCTCTCCGCGCTGGCAAAGCCGCTGGCCGTGGAGGTGGCCGTGCCTACGGTGGCCAGGCGGTCCAGCGTGCCGAGCGCCCGTCCGCGCACCGTCAGGTCGCCGCGCAGACCCCGGACGCCGTCCAGCCGGCCCCGAAGCACGTATTCGCCCGAGAGCGGCAGATCGTGGAAGTCGTCGCGGGGCCACGGGCCCGCCGTGCCCGTGACGACGGCGCGATCGTCTGGCAGCGGGGTGTCCACCGTGGCCGAGAACGGGCTCGCGAGGTCGAAGCTGAAGGGATCCATGCGCAGGTCGCGGATGTCCCAGATGTGCGGCTCCTTCGCGTCGTCGCGGGGCATCACCACCACGACGACCGCATCGGCGGTCAGGCGATCCACCTGGATGGCCGGCGGGCGGCGATGCGGCCGGCCCGGCGGCGCCGCGGGGCGGCCCGATCGAAAGTCCGCCAGCCGCCGCGGCGGCACGGTGACGGTGACGTCGGTCAAGCGCACCTCGTCGAAGTGCCGGATGCCCAGGCGGCTGAGTTCGCCGCTGCCCGACCACGTGCCGACCCGCACGAAGGGCGGCAGGTCTGGCCGGTTCGGGATGCGGAGGGTGAGCCCGCGCGCCCGCACCTGGACGCGCGGGAAGAGCGAGATGGCCACGTCCTCGACGCGGACGTCGCTTGCGAGCCTGTCCGAGAGCCACGACTCGAGCTCCGCGTGGAGCCGGTCGTCCAGGGCCTCGATCCACCGCAGGCCCGCAGCCGCGAGCGCGGCGGCCGTCGCGGCGGCCGCGACCCAGGTCCAGGCGCGGCGGCGCGAACGAGAGGGGCGCCCGGTCGTGTCGGTCGCCAGCGGGGCATCGGGCGCGAAGAGCCGGACCACGCGCTCCGCGGTGCACCGCGCGTGCCACGGCCGCGAGGCGGCGAGCGCGGTCGCGCGCGCAGTGCGTGGCGCGTCGACGTGCGATGTCCGCCTCGCGGGCGCTCGTCGTGGCACGCCGGCTACTCTTCCTGGGTAACGGGGCACCCACCTCGGGCGAGTGCGATCGGGTACACGCCTTGCTCCTTCCGGGGGCAGGCAGGTATCCCGTGGCACTTCTCACCGACGCCCTCAGCGAATTCCTCACGCTCGCGGCGCCTCCGCATCCCGCGCAGGCCGTCGCCGCCCTGGCCTCGACGGCCGGACCCTCCGACCGCACGCCGGCCCTGCGCGCCATCGACGCGGCACTCGGACTGGCGCGTCCGCACGGCATGCGCGCCGCCGTGTGCGTGGTCGACCTCTCGGCCCCGTCCGATCGCGCGTGGCCCGACGCCTCGGCCGCACGCCCGGACACCTGGTTGCAGCGCCGCCTGCGCACCACCGATCGCCTCTTCCACGTGGGCGAGGCCGTCGTGATCGTGGTGTCCGGGATGGGCCATCCCGCCGAGGCGGAGCAGCTCGTCAGGCGCGTCCGGGCGCTCCCGACCCCGGACGGCATGCCACCGCCGGTCGGACTGGCCGTCTATCCCGCGCACGGCGACGACGCGGTGACGCTCCTGGACCGCGCCGAAGCGTCGGCCGCGCGTGCGCGGCTGCGCCGTCGCGCCTCCGACCGCGCCGCCCAGGAGGTCCGCCCATGAGCGCGCACACCCGCGGCCCCTCGATTGCCGTGAGCGACGCGGCGGCGCCGCCCCTGCACCGCCCGGCCATGTCCTCGTCCGAGCCCGAACACCTGTTGTACCTGGTCCGCGCGCACACCGGCAGCCTGCACGACGCGCTGGACGCGCGCCTGCAGCCCGACGGCGCGCCGATGGCCCAGGCCCGCTACACCGCGTTCCTTCGCGCGACCAGCGCCATCGCCCTGCCGCTCGAGCTGCCGCTCGCGATCCACCTGGGGCCGCTCGTCGTCCGCGAGCGGGCCGGGGAGCGGCGGGCGCGCCTCGCGCACGATCTCGAGCTGCTCGGGTCATCGCTGGCCGAGCCGTGGCCCGCCCTGCCCGTCATCGAGTCCGCGGCCGACGCCTTCGGCGCGGCCTACGTCCTGCTGGGGTCGCATCTCGGCGGCGAGGTCATCGCCCGGCGGCTGTTCGGGCGCGACGCGGGTCCGGCCACGCCGACGTCGTATGCGCGTCTCTACGGCCCGGACCTCGGCCCGATGTGGACGCGGTTCACCGACGCCCTCGTCGTCTTCGGAGGCGCCCACGACGCGATGGTCCGCCGCCACGTCGCCGCCGTGGCCGTGGCGCTCTTCACCGCGTTCGGCCTCGCGCTCGACAGGGAAGGCGTGCCGCGGTGAAGGACGACCTCGCCAGGGAACCCCTCACGCTGGCGAACTGCGATCGCGAGCCGATCCACATTCCGGGCGCCATCCAGGGACACGGCCTGCTGGCCGCCTGTCAGGACGACTTCGTCGTGACGCAGGTGAGCGCCAACGTGGAGTCGTTCCTGGATCGGGCGCCCGGCGCCGTGCTCGGTACGGACCTCACGTCGTGGCTGATGGCCCCGTCGGCCGAACTCTTCACGCAGGCAGGCGCGCAGGGCTTTCCGCGCGACCTGAACCCGATCGGCGTCGTGGCCGCGAGCGGCCGGCGCTACGACGCGCTCATCCACCGGCAGGGCGCCGCCGGTCCGGTCATCGTGGAGTTCGAGCCGGCCGACCACCAGTTCTCGGGATGGGACCCGCGGGTGCGGCGCTCGGTACGCCGCTTCCAGCAGGCCACGGACATCGACGCGCTGCTCGATCTCTGTGCGCGCGAGGTCCGCGAGCTGACCGCCTTCGACCGGGTGATGATCTACCGCTTCGACGCCGACTGGAACGGCCGCGTCGAGGCCGAGGCCCGCGACGATCGGCTGGAGCCGTTCAAGGGCCTGCACTATCCCGCCGCCGACATCCCGGCGCAGGCGCGGCGCCTGTACGAGCTCAACTGGCTGCGGATCATCCCCGACGTCGGCTACACCCCGGTCGCACTCAGCCCGGTCGTCAACCCCGTCACCGGAAGCCCGCTGGACCTGAGCTTCGCGGTGCTCCGCAGCGTGTCGCCGATACACGTGCAGTACCTCCAGAACATGGGCGTGACCGCGTCGATGTCGGTGTCGCTCATCTACCGCGACCGGCTGATCGGCCTCATCGCCTGTCACCACTACAGCGGCCCGCGCCGGGTCCCGTACGTCACCCGCGAGACGTGCGAGTACCTCGGGCAGATGATGTCCTGGCACCTGGCCCGCCTCGACGCCCAGGAGACGACGGCGCGGACACTGGCCACCCACCGCGCGCAGGCCGACGTGGTGAGCGCCGTGGCCACGGCGCCGTCGATCCCGGCGGGACTGATGGATCCCGCGATGCTCGCGCTCACCGACGCCAGCGGCGCCGCCGTCGTGTACGAGGGCCGCGTGGCCGAGATCGGCCGCACGCCCGGGGAGCTGCGCATCCGTCAGCTGGTCCACTTCCTGAGCCAGCCGGGCATCCAGGGCACGTTCACGACCGACCGCCTCAGCGACCACATGCCGGCCACCGCGCACTGGGACGACACCGCGGCGGGCGTCCTCGCCGTGGACATCTCGCGGGAGTTCGGCGAATTCATCCTGTGGTTCCGGCAGGCCACCGAACGGGTCGTGCACTGGGGCGGCGATCCGCGCGCGCACGGCAGCGTGGTGCCCGACGCCTCGGGCGCGCCGCGCCTGTCCCCGCGCGGGTCCTTTGCGCTGTGGCGCGAGGTGGTGCGCGGCCGTTCGCTCCCCTGGGAGCCGTGGCAGGTCGAAGCCGCCGAACGCCTGCGCACGCTGCTGCTCGGAAAGTTCCGGGAACGGGCCGTCGAGCTCCGGACGATGAACGCGCGGCTGGAGGCGGCCGACCGCGCCAAGGACGAGTTCATCTCGACGGTCAGTCACGAGCTGCGGACGCCCCTCAACGGCATGCTGGGCTGGCTCCGGCTGCTGCAGACCGGGTCGATCGACGCCGAGCAGCGGCAGCGCGCGCTGGCCACCATCGAACGCAACGCCCGCGCGCAGGCCAAGCTCATCGAGGACCTCCTGGACGTGAGCCGGATCATGTCCGGCAAGCTCACGCTGAACGTGGAGGCCGTGCTCATCGCGGCCGTGGTCGACCAGGCGATCGAGACGGTGCGCCCGGCCGCCGCGTCGAAGGACCTGCGCCTGCAGACCACCATGGACTCCACCGCCGCGGTCATGGGCGATGCCGGCCGGCTGGTGCAGGTCCTGACGAACCTCCTGTCCAACGCCGTCAAGTTCACGCCGCGCCAGGGCCGCGTGCAGGTGCTGGTCGAGCGGCGCGAGTCGTCGGTGGACGTGAGCGTCGCCGACACGGGCCAGGGCATCGACCCCGAGTTCCTCCCGCACGTGTTCGAGCGCTTCCGGCAGGCCGACGTGAGCACCGCGCGGCGCACCGGCGGCCTGGGCCTGGGTCTCGCCATCGCGCGCCAGATCGTGGAGATGCACGGGGGATCGATCGCGGCGCTGAGCGACGGCATCGGCCGCGGCGCCACCTTCAGCATCAGGCTGCCACTTTCGATCGCGATGCGGCGCGAGGTGGCGGCCCCGCACGGCGCCTCGACGCCGCCGGGCCTCGGATGTCCGCCGGGCCTCAAGGATCTGAAGGTGCTCGTGGTGGACGACGAGCCCGACGCCCGCGACCTCCTGCAGACGGTGTTCGCGGGCTGCCGCGCGAACGTGCGGACCGCCGGGTCGGCGGCCGACGCGCTGGCGTTGATGGACTCGTTCGTGCCCGACGTTCTCGTCTCCGACATCGGCATGCCGGAGATGGACGGCTACCAGTTCATGACGGCGGTCCGACGGCGCCCGGCCGAGCGGGGGGGACGGACGCCCGCCGTGGCCCTGACCGCCTACGCCCGCATCGAGGACCGTACCCGCGCGCTGGTCAGCGGCTTCCAGGTGCACGTGCCGAAGCCCGTGGAGCCGGTGGAGATCCTGGCCGTCGTCGCGTCGCTGGCGTCGGTGAACCCGCTGCGCTGAGGCGCGGCCGACACGACGATGGCGCGCGAGCGAGAGTCCGCCGGCGAGACCGCCCGCGAGGGGCGCCGTCCCCGCGGCCGTCCGTCCGCCGCGTCCTCGCCGGCCCGCGCGGCCTCCGCCGCGGCGGCCCGCAGCACGAGCACGACCGCCACGTGGATCTCGGTGCTCGGCACCCTGGCGGTCGTCGCGACGCTGGCGCTGGCGCGCGAGTTCCTCGTGCCCATCGCGCTGGCGGCCCTCCTCACGTTCGTGATGTCGCCGCCGGTGGCCTGGCTCGAGCGCCGCATCGGCCGCGTGCCGGCGGTGCTCGGCGCCGTGGCCGTGGTGTTCGCACTGCTCGTCGGCGCCGGGTGGGTGCTGCTGCGGCAGCTCGACGGCGTCGCCAAGGAGCTCCCCCGGTATCGCACGACGCTCGTCACCAGGCTCGCGCAACTGCAGACGGCGAGCCGCGGGGGCACGGTGGGCGAGCTGCAGAAGACCATCGACACGGTGCAGCACGACCTGGGCCGCGCCGCCGACAAGAGCCGCGCGAGCAGGGTCGTGGTGGCCGAGCCGGCCGTGGACCATTCGCCGTTCGGCATGCTGGGCCCGGTGATGGGACTGGCGGCGTCCGCAGGCCTCGTCGTCGCGCTCGTGATCTTCATGCTGCTCGAGCGGCGCGATCTGCGCGACCGGATCGTGGAGCTGGCGGGCCGTGGCCACGTGGCGCTGGCGACGCGCGCGCTCGACGAGGCCGGATCACGCGTGGCCCGGCAGCTGCTGATGCAGATGCTCGTCAACGCGATCTACGGCCTCGTGGCGGGCCTGGGGCTCTGGTGGCTCGACGTGCCCTATCCGGTGGTCTGGGGCGCGCTCGGCGCCGTCCTCCGCTTGGTGCCCTACGTGGGCCCCCTCATCGGCGCGGCCGCACCCATCCTCATCGCCGTGGCCGCCAGCGACGGCTGGCGGAACCCGGTGCAGGTGGCGGCGCTGATGCTGGCGCTCGAGCTCTTCACGAATCTGGTGCTCGAGACGGTGCTGTACGCCGGCGCGGCCGGGGTGTCGCAGGTGGGCCTGCTCGTGGCGGCGACGTTCTGGACCTGGCTGTGGGGACCGGTGGGACTGGTGATGGCGATCCCGCTCACGGTGTGCCTCGTCGTCATCGGCAAGCACGTCCGCGGGCTCGAGTACCTCGCCACCCTCATGTCCGACACGCCGGCGCTGTCGCCTTCGCACGCCTTCTACCAGCGGCTGCTCGCGCGCGATCTGGGCGAGGCCTCGGACCTGGTCGGGGCGCACGTGGCCGCGCACCCGCCGCGTTCCGTCTACGACGCCCTCATCGTGCCCGCCCTCACGTACGCGGAGATGGATCGTCTGGAGGGCAAGATCGACGCCGACGCGCAGGCCGCGCTCGTCACGGCGGCGCGCGAGATGATGGCCGACGCCGCCCGGCGCATCCGCGAGGCCGACGCCGGCGTCCCGACGGCGCCTCCGGAGCCCACGACCCGGATGCTCGGGTACGGCATGAACGACCGGCTCGACGATCTGGCGCTCGACGCGTTCACGCGGATGGTGGACGACCTCCCCGTCGCCATCGACTGCCGCTCCACGCTGCTGGCGTCGGAGGTGCCCGAGTGGGCGGTGGAGCAGGCCATCGACGTGGTCTGCATCGCGGACCTGCCGCCGTCGCCGGCCGCCCGCTCGCGACAGCTCGTGCGGCGCCTCCGGCGGCGCTCGGCCGATCTCGTCATCGTCGTCGGCCGGTGGGGCAGCCAGCCCGGGGACGACGACGCCGCGTCGCTGCTCGACGCCGGCGCCAGCCACGTCGGCGTGACGCTGGACGAGACGCGCGCGTTCCTCTGCGACCGGGTGCTGCCGCGACCGGCGCCCGCGGCGTCTTCCGTCCAGGATGCGCCCTGGCCCGGCGAGCTCCTGGCCGGCGCTGCCCCGCCGCTCGAGCCGTAGGCGCGGGACGTCCGCTCAGCGCAGGCGCGTGGCTTCGCGGTTCGGGCCGATCCGCACCGGCACGCCGACGGTCTCGCCGCCGTCCGGCGCGTCCGCGGCGTCCGGCTGGCTCAGCAGCCGCCGCAGCTGGTCGATGTCGATCGGCTTGGTGAGGTGCCAGTCGAAGCCCGCGTCGCGCGCCCGGGCGAGATCGCGCGGCTGCCCGAAACCGGTCTGCGCGACCAGCGTCACCTCCTGGCCCCAGGGCGTGCGCCGCACCAGGCGGCACACCTCGAGGCCGTCCAGGTCCGGCATCCCGACGTCGATGAGCATCAGATCGGGCTTGATCCGGTCCGCGAGCGCGAGTGCCTGCGTGCCCCCGTAGGCGGCGTACGCCTCGTGGCCCTCCAGGCCGAGGAGTGCCGTCAGGGCGTTGGCGTTGTCTTCGTTGTCGTCCACCACCACCACGCGCCGCCGGCGGACGACGGGCGCCGGCGCCGGCGTCGGGACGACGTCGCTCGCCGCCGCCGACGTCGGCAGGGACACGACGAAGCGGCTGCCGGTGCCCGGGCCGCCGCTGGCGGCCGACACCGTGCCTCCGTGCAGCGTGACGATGCCGTGCACGAGCGACAGCCCGAGCCCGAGCCCGCCCGGCGCGCGGCCCAGGCCGGGCCTGGCCTGCGTGAACTTCTCGAAGAGGTGCGGCAGGAACGCCGGTTCGATGCCCATGCCGTCGTCTTCCACGACGATCTCGGCCATCGAAGGATCGGGCCGCCGGACGGTGAGCCGGATGTGCCCGTGCGGCGGGGTGAACTTGCAGGCGTTGTGCAGGAGATTGCCGAGGGCCTGCGCCAGCCTGGCCGCGTCGGCCTCGACGTGGACGGGCGCATCCGGCAGCGACACGGTCAGCTCGTGGCCGGCCTCGTCGCAGCCGGGACCCACGGTGGCGACCGCCAGATCGATCACCTCGGCCAGGGCGACGCGCGTGGTGCGCAGCTGCATCCGCCCCGCCGTGAGGCGGTTCACGTCGAGCAGGTCGTCGATGAGGCGGCGCATCACCGCCACCTGGCGCTCGATGATGGCGCCCGCGCGGCGCTGGTGCTCGGGCGTGGACTTGTCGGACCCGATGATGTGGGTCGCCGTCCGGATCGGCGCCAGGGGGTTGCGGAGCTCGTGCGCGAGCTGGGCCAGGAACTCGTCCTTTCGGCGGTCCGCCTGGCGCAGGGCGTCCTGGTGCCGGAGCAGGTCGTGGTTCGACGTGGTCAGCGACCGGGTGCGCTCCAGCACGCGGTCCTCGAGCTCGGTGCGCGCCATGACGTGGGCGCGCTGCGCGGCCGACAGCCGTCCGACGTAGCTGCGGATCGTCAGGCTGACGATCAGCGCGAAGCAAAAGGCCACGGCGGCGGTCAGGAGCTGAGGATCGACGAGTCCCGACCGATCCAGGATTGTGTGCAGCCCGCGCAGCACCGGCGGTGCGACGAAGACGGCCGCCAGCGCCCAGACGGGCCACTGGGGGCGGCCCGCGTCGCTGGCGTCGCCCGTGCGACTCGCCGTCGTCAGGCCGAGCACGGCTGCCGCGGTCACTGCCGTGAACACGATGGTGGGCACGCCGAGCCCAGGGAACCTGGGCGAGTCGGCCAGGCGCTCCGCGTCCACGGCCAGGGCCAGGACCGCCAGCCACGACAGGAAGAGGGCCGACCCGGCCGTCACGCTCGCCAGTCCGTGGAAACGCCGCCCCGGTGCGACCGCCGCCGCGACCGCCATCGACAGCGACAGCACGATCGTGGCGGCCATGGGCGACATCCGGCCCGCGTAGGGCGAGCCGTCGAAGGTCCACAGACCGCCCCAGCCCTCCAGGCCCGAGCGGCTGCCCATGGCGTACTCCTGGAGGGTCGCCAGGGCGAGGGTTGCCGCCGCTGCCGCCAGGGCCACGCCCGCCGCGACGGCCATCGGGGCCCGGCGGGTGTCCCACGTCGCGATGGCCAGGCCGAGCATCGTGAACGCCAGCGCCGTGGAAGGCACAGTGGTCCGCCAGCCCGGGACCAGGCTCCGGGCCCAGGGCAGCTCGAACGCCCAACCCGCGAGGACCACGACTCCCCCGAGCGCGACGGCCAGAGCCAAGGCGCGTTGGGCGGCCCCCTCGGACAGACCGGCGTAGCCGTTGTCGGAGCCGTCACTCACGGCTCAGCTCCGGCCGTGCGGCAGGCGTCCGGCGTGGTCGCAAGGTCCCCTGAGGTGGGTAACGACTTACTCCGGCTGTGAAAGAGTCCGCCACTCATGTCCCGTTCGAACCCCGGGCACCGGCGGCCGCGCGCCGCACTGGATCTCCGTGCTCCCTGTGGGTGCAAGACAGGTGCCCGCCGGGTGGGTCGAGCCGGTTCAGCAACGGGTGGAGGCTCATGCCCAAGGACTCCAATCGCAATGGCTGCGAGGCTCCTGTCGCGCCCTGACGGATTCGAGGGTGCCGGCCCTGTGCCAGAATGACCCCCCGCGAATCCTTCGCCATCCTCAGAGAGCCTCATGGCCAATCCCGCAGGCAGCTTCATCTGGTACGAGTTGATGACCGGCGACCCCGACGCCGCGAAGACCTTCTACGACGCCGTCGTCGGCTGGAGCATTGCCCCGGCGCCCGCGCCGAACGCGGGCGGCATGGACTACCGGATGATCGGCCGCTCGGACGGGCGGTCCGCAGGCGGGGTCCTGCGGATCAGCGACGACATGCGGGCAGACGGCGCCCGCCCGATGTGGGCGCCGTACCTGTTCGCGCCCGACACGGACGCCGCCGTGGCCGCCATCGCGGCCGAGGGCGGAAAGGTGCTGATGCCGGCCACCACGGTCGACGGCGCCGGCCGCCTGGCGATGGTGGCCGACCCGCAGGGCGTGCTCATCTACGTGATGACGCCGGCGCCGCCGCCCGGCCAGTCCGACGCCACGAGCGACGTGTTCTCGCCGGCCGCCGAGCAGCGCGTGGGCTGGAACGAGCTGGCGAGCCCCGACCTGGCGGGCTCGAAGGCCTTCTATGCGAAGCACTTCGGCTTCGAGTTCAACGAGTCGATGAACATGGGGCCGATGGGGGACTACTGCTTCATCGACCACCACGGCCAGCGCCTGGGCGCCATCATGCAGCGCCAGAGTGAGCAGCAGCCGGCCGCCTGGCTCCTCTACTTCCGCGTGCCGGCCCTGGCCGCGGCGAAGGCCGCGATCGTGGCGGGCGGCGGCACCGTGCTCGTGGGCCCCATGCAGGTGCCGAATGGCGAGTGGATCCTGCTGGCCATGGATCCGGAGGGCGCGGGCTTCGGCCTCCTGAGCGCGAGGGCCGAATAGTCCCGGTCAGCGGGCCGCGGACGCGGCGATCGCCCCCGCCAGGAGCGGCGCGAGGCGGACGGCGTTGCTCGGGTGCGGGACGGCGTCGGTGGTCCACACCGTGCCAACGCCGGCGGCGCTCAGCGCCTGCGCCGCGCCATCCGCGAACAGCGCGTGGGTGGCCGCCACGTGCACCCGCGAGGCGCCGGCGGCGAGCAGCTTCCGCGCCGCATCCGCCAGCGTCCGTCCCGTGCTGATCATGTCGTCCACGAGCACGACGGTGCGTCCCTCGATCGGCACGTCCGGCAACGTGACGACCACGCGGCGATCTCCGCGTCGCGCCTTCCGTGCCACGGCCCAGTCGAGGCCGGCCGCCGCGGCGGCGCTTCGCACCCACTGGGCCGACTCCTCGTCGGGGCCCACGAGCAGCGCCCCGGCGGCCCGCCGCCGCAGGTGCTGCCCGATGAGCGGCGCCGCCGACAGGGCGACGGCCTCCGCGTTCGGCAGCACGTCCTTCAGGGACGCGACGCGGTGCAGGTGCGGATCCACGGTGACGACCCGATCGAAGAGCGCGTCCAGGAACCAGCCCGCGTGGCGCTGGCTGACGGCTTCGCCAGGCGCGAACGCCCGATCCTGCCGCATGTACGCCAGGTAGGGCGCCACGAGCGTGACGTGGCGGGCGCCGAGCTCGCGGGCCGCCCGCGCCGCGAACAGCAGCTCCACCAGCTTCTCGTTCGGCTGGTGCAGCGAGCGCAGGAGGACCACGCGCCGCGGCACCCGGGCGGGCAGCGTCAGCTTCACCTCGCCATCGGGGAACCGGTGGACGATCGCCCGTCGGGCCGGGAGCCCCGCGGCCGCCGCCAGGCGCCGGGCCGCGCTCCGCTCGTCGTCGAAGGCGATCAGCACGCGTCAGAACTCGAGGTGGGCGTCGGGCACCACGGCCGACGGCGCGCCGATCTCGTACCCGGTGTCTGGATGCGACTGCTCGCGTGCGAACTCGAGCTCGGACGGGTTGGTCGCGTAGATGCGGTACAACGGCTGGCCACGCACGACCGCGTCGCCGAGCTTGCACGCCAGGTCCACGCCGGCGCCTCCGGCCTTCGGTGCGCCCGCCAGCCGCGCGATCCTGGCCAGCCGCAGGTTGTCGATCGCCGTGACCACGCCGTCCGCCTCGGCGGTGACGTCGTGGACGAGCGCGCCCAGGCGGGGCCGGCGCCAGTCGAAGGCCCGCCGTCCCTGCGCGTCGATGATCGCGTCCAGCTTGGCCAGCGCGCGGCCCGAGTCGAGGATGTCGCGTGCGAGCGCGAAGCCGTCGCCCCCGCGCACGTCGGGGTCGAACTCCAGCACGCGGCCCGCGAGCCGCAGCGACTTCACGCGCAGGTCGGCCGGCGCGTCGGGGTCGTTGTTGAGCACCTGCAGCACGTCGCGGGCCTCGAGCGCGGGGCCGATGCCCCGGCCGATGGGCTGCCGGCCGTCGGTCAGGACGGCGTCGAGCTGCAGGCCCATGCTGCGCGCCACGTACTCGAAGAGCTTCTTCAGCCGCTGCGCGTCGTCCATGTGCCGTACCTTGGCGGTGGGCCCGAACGGGATGTCGAGGACGAGGTGCGTCGCGCCGGCCGCCACCTTCTTCGAGAGAATGGACGCCACCATCTGGCCCGGCGCGTCCAGCGACAGGGGCCGCGACACCGAGATCAGCACGTCGTCGGCGGGGGAGAGCGAGGCCGTGCCGCCCCAGGCCAGGCACCCGCGGTGCTGCCGCACGATGGCTTCGAGCCGCCCGAAGGGCAGCTCCACTTCGGCGAGGCAGTCCATCGTGTCGGCCGTGCCCGCCGGCGAGGTGATGGCGCGGCTCGACGTCTTCGGCATCAGCATGCCGTGCGCGGCCACGATGGGCACCACCAGCATCGAGGTGCGGTTCCCGGGGATGCCGCCGATGCAGTGCTTGTCGACGACGGGCTTCTCGCGCCAGTCCAGGCGGCGGCCGGCCGCCACCATCGCCTCGGCCAGGAACAGCACCTCGTCGCGGTCCAGGTCCACCTGGCTCGTCGCGACCACGAAGGCGGCGAGCTCGATCTTCGAGTAGCGGCGCATCGCGATGTCGTGGACGATCGCCGTCAGCTCCTCGCGCGACAGGCGCTCGCCCGCGATCTTCCGCTTCACCGACGCGATCGATCGCGGCGGCTCCGCATGCGCCACGCGCACCGGCGCGCCTTCGGCGATCTGGAGCTGGCCGAACGCCTCCTCCGACAAGCCCAGTTCGAGCTCGCCGACGACGTGTGCGTCGTCCACGACGTTGACCACGGCGAGGATCGTGAACCCGTTGGCCGAGACCTCGACCTTCGAGAGCGCCTGGAAGCCCTCGGCCCTGTACACCGGACAGTCCCGGCGCAGGTAGACGACGTTCTCGTGATACGTGTCGATGCCGACGCGGCGGGCAGTGAGGCGGGCGGTCACGGCGGCGTCGGACATCGCCGCTATCGTAGTCCGTGGACGCCGCGCCCACCGGGGGTGCGCGCATTGACCCCTCGGCGACCGGGGGCTACGCTGGCGGCCAGGCGCACGCACCGGCACGTCCAGGCGGGCGCGCGGGAGCGATGACCATGCAGACGCGGACACTCGGCACCAGCGGATTGACGGTCTCGGCGATCGGCCTCGGCTGCATGGGGATGACGTCGTCCTACGGCCGGCCGCCCGACCGCGCGGCCATGATCGACCTGCTGCGATCGGCGGTGGACCGGGGCGTCACGTTCTTCGACACGGCGGAGGTCTACGGGCCGTTCGTGAACGAGGAGCTCGTCGGCGACGCGCTGGCGCCGGTCCGCGACCGGGTCGTCATCGCGACCAAGTTCGGGTTCAGGCTGGACCCGGAGGGCAAGAAGCCGTGGCTCGGGCTCGACAGCCGGCCCGCGCAGATCGCGCGCGTCGCCGAGGCCTCGCTCCGGCGCCTCCGCACCGGGACGATCGACCTCTTCTACCAGCACCGCGTCGACCCGGACGTCCCCATCGAGGAGGTGGCGGGCGCCGTGCAGGACCTGATCCGGCAGGGCAAGGTGCGGCATTTCGGGATGTCCGAGGCCGGCATCGAGACGATCCGCCGGGCCCACGCGGTCCAGCCCGTCGCCGCCGTGCAGAGCGAGTACTCGCTGTGGTGGAGGGAGCCGGAAGCGGAGCTGCTCCCCGCGCTGGAGGCCCTCGGCATCGGCTTCGTGCCGTACAGCCCACTGGGCCGCGGCTTGCTGACGGGCGCGATGGGCGCGGCCACGACCTTCGAGCCGACGGACTTCCGGGCGGCGCTGCCGCGGTTCAGTGCCGAGGCGCGGGCGGCCAATCAGGCGCTCGTGGACCTGCTCCAGACGGTGGCCACGCGCAAGCACGCCACGCCCGCGCAGATCGGCCTGGCCTGGCTCCTGGCCAGGAAGCCGTGGATCGTGCCCATCCCGGGCACGACCAAGGCGCACCGTCTCGAGGAGAACCTCGGGGCCTCGGAGGTGGATCTCACGATCCCGGACCTGGCTGAGATCGATCGCGCGGCCGCCGCCATCCAGGTCGTCGGCGCCCGCTATCCCGAGCATCTGGACGCCCTCACCGGCCGATAGCCCCGTTCGGGTCCGGACCCTGCCGCTGGCGGATGTCCTCGGCCGACGACGCGCGTACGTCCCGTCGGGCGGGCATCAGCGTGTGAGCGCCTCATGATCGTTCGCACAGAAACTGGGTCCGCGGTGGCACCATCGTTGCTCCGTCCGGGGCGCCTGCCTCGGAGTCGTTCCCCGTGGTCACTCGTTTCCGTTCCCTGAAGTGGGCAGCGGCCGCCGCGTGTGCCGTCGCGACGCTCGCCCTGTTCCCGTCAGACGCCCTGGCCCAGCGCCGCGGGCGTCCCGCGCACCCCGTCCGTGGGGGCGTCGTCGTCGCCGCGCCGCGCGCCGTCGTCGGCTTCGGCTACGGCTACTACGATCCGTTCTGGGGACCCTGGGGCTGGGGGCCGTCCTGGTCGCTCGGCTTCGGCTATCCCTTCGGGTATCCCCCGTTCGGGCCCGCCTTCGCCGGCGCCGCCGCCGGCTCCGCCCGGCTGCGTGTGTCACCCACCAGCGCCGAGGTCTACGTCGACGGGTACCTGGCCGGCGTCGTCGACGACTTCGACGGGTTCTTCCAGCGGCTCGACGTCGCCCCCGGCGAGCACGAGCTGACGTTCTACCTCGACGGTTTTCAGACCGTCACCCAGCGGGTGCTCTTCCAGCCGGGACGGACGCTCGACATCCGCTACGACATGCAGCCGCTCGCGCCGGGTGAGACGGCGGGACCGCGGCCCGTGGCATCGGCGCCGCCCATGCGCCCCGGGGAGGCGCCGCCGAACGGCCCGCCCACGATGACCCGCGGGCCTCGCAACCGGCGCGGTCCGGATCCGGACCGCGAGCTGCCGCCTCCGCCCGACCAGGCGTTCGGCACCCTGGCCGTCCGCATCCAGCCTCCGGACGCCGCGCTCTTCGTGGACGGCGAGGAGTGGGCGGCGCCCGAAGGGCCCGGCCCGATCCTGATCGACCTTCCGGCCGGCACGCACGAGGTGGAGGTACGGCGTGACGACAGGGTGGTCTACCAGCGCACCGTGGACGTGCGTCCGGGGCGCACGCTTCCGCTGAACGTGAGCGTGCCGCGATGACCGCCCGGTCTCGCGCCGTCGTTCGCGCCTCCATGGCCGCCTGCGCGCTGGCGGCCTCCGCCGCCGCCTACGGGCAGACCACGCCAGCCTCCCCGGCCGGTCCGCTGCAGATCTCCACGCTCGAGAGCGGCGTCGTCGCCGCGCCCGAGGTGCGCATCACCGAAATCAACGGCCGTTCCACCACCCTCGCCGGCGGCTCCGTGGGCTGGGAGACCGAGCGGCGCCTGTTCATGGGCGCCGCCGGCTACCTGAACACCAACCGCTCCGACAGTTTCGAGACGCAGTACGGCGGCGCGCTCGTGCGGTGGACGTTCCTCGCCGACGGTCCCGTCGGCGTCAGCGCCGGCATGCTGGCCGGGTTCGGCACCGCGACGCTCACCCGCCCGTTCGGCGACGTGTTCGGCGGGCCGCGCTTCGGGCCGCCGGTGGCCGCATTCGGCCGCGACGGCCGGGTGCGCGTCGCCCCGACGACGTCGCTGACGGCCGACACGCCGGTCCGCGTGCACGACGACTTCGTGCTCGTGGAGCCCCAGCTCAACCTGGTGTGGACGGTGGCCCCATGGCTCAGGCTCGATGCCGGGGCGAGCTACCGCGTCGTGGGCGCCTCCGAGCTGCTCGACCGCCAGCTGCGCGGCGTGGCGGGCACGGTGGCCGTCCGATTCGGCAAGTGACACCGGACGCCGGGCCGCGCCCCCGTCGCGCGGCCCGCGTTCATTCCCCTGGCGGCTGACGCGGCGCCTCGAGCGCGCGGGCGAGCACGGCGTCCCGGCCGTAGATGTCCTCGGCGAACACCACGTCGCCCGTGGCCGGGTCGATGGCCGCAGTCAGGTAGAACAGCACCACGTCGATCGGTTCCGCCAGGTCGACCCGCGTGTTGTCGGCGCCCGCCATGGCCTCCGCCACGCGCGCGCCTGTCCATCCCGGCACGCCCTGCAGCGCCCACTCCGCCAGCCGGGGCGGGTCCGCCACCCTGATGCAGCCGTGGCTGAAGTCGCGCCGATCGCGCGCGAAGAGCTCGGTCGCCGGCGTGCCGTGCATGTAGACGCTCTCGCGGTTGGGGAACACGAACTTCACGAGGCCCAGCGCATTCGCCCGCCCTGGCCGCTGCCGCACCCGCAGCGACCCGTGCGCCAGTGCCTCGAGTGC
The DNA here is from genome assembly GCA_041394705.1 of Vicinamibacterales bacterium. Taxonomy (GTDB): domain Bacteria; phylum Acidobacteriota; class Vicinamibacteria; order Vicinamibacterales; family UBA2999; genus CADEFD01. The sequence goes on along the minus strand of JAWKHS010000006.1, from coordinate 60,874 downwards.
CGCCGGCGTCTCCGGCACGACGCTGGCGCCGTCGCCCTGGCCGTCCACGATCTCCATCCGTTCGCGCGCCAGGTAGCCGGGGTCCTTTCTGACGGCCGGCAGCACCTCGCCGTCGAGGATCGACGGCGGCACGTTCCAGTACGGCCGGAAGATCAGGTGGTCCATCGTCTCGACGAACACGGGCGTCTCGGTCGCGGCGGCCCGTCCGACGATCACGCCCATCGTGAAGGCCGGCGGCTCGCCGAGACGGCCGGCCTCCCAGGCGGCGAGCTGGAACATCGGGATGTTCACGGCCACCGTGCGGCGGCCCCCGAGGTCAGGCAGCCAGCGCAGGCGTTCGAGCGCCAGCACGATCTGGACGGCGCGGTCGGCCGGCGACACCTGGAGCGCGGCGATCGTGCGGGGGCCCAGCCTGCCGTCGGCCTGGATCCCGTGCCGGCGCTGGAAGTGCGCGACGGCGTCGGCGGTGGCGGCGTCGTAGGTGTCGACGGGCATCGCTCCGGAGGCCGTCAGGTCGCCGAACGCCGCTAGGCGCGCTCGGAGATCGGTGGCGCCCGGCAGGGCATCGCCGATCTCGATCGTGCGTCGCGGCGCCGGTGGGGCCGGCGGCGCGCCGGCGAGCTCGCGGTATCGGCGCAGGGCGCCGACGAGGCCGCGGTAGATCGGAAACGGCGGCGACAGCCGGTCCAGCATCGCCGAGACGTCTCCGTCGGCCACGGCCCCGGCCAGCAGGTGCACGAAGTCGTGCGGCTCGTCCCAGGCGGTGAGACGCAGGCCGATCGTCCGCGGATCGACGCGGCCCAGGTGCAGGTCGTGCATGTAACGCAGGGCCCCAAGGGAGATCGCGACATCGCGACGGGCCGTCGTGGCCCGGCCGTCGCGGGCCGGGCCGTCGATGTCCCCGCGCGGCAGGTAGTCGGCGGGCGCCAGCCCCTCTGTGGCGGCGGCGCGGAGCGCGGCCGTCATCTCGCGTCCCGCCGGCGTCATGGAGCCGTCCGCCGCGATCCAGGCCGGCCCCGATCGTCCCGTGTAGAAGCGAACGACGGCATCCTGCTCGGCCGCGGCCGCGCCGGAGGCGGCCGCCTCCGCGGCCAGGGTCGAGGTCGCGGGCCAGACGCCGGCCTGGTCACGCGCGGTGGGCGAGCCGCACCCCGAGGTCGTCGAGACGGCGACCAGGACCACGGCCAGCCATCGACGGATCACCATGCCAGGGTCGTACGCACCTCGCGTGCCACGCCCAGCGTGCGTGATGCGAGCCGCGCCGCGCTGCGGCCGCGGCGGACGCGAGGGAATTCCCTGCGCCGGACCTCCGGTAGGGCCGAAGCGAAGGTATGCTTGCCCGCATGAGCCTGGTGCTCCACGGCGGGTACGGCAAGACGTTGTTCGTGACGCGCGACAGCGTCCGCATCGTGCAGGAGCATCTCGAGGAGCGCCGCGACAAGGCCCTCCTCATGCGCCACATCTCGGCGGTGGACGTGAAGAAGCCCGGCGCCTTCGACGGGTTCATCCAGTTCTCGATTGCCGGCGGCGTGCCGCACGACAGCTCGAAGTCGCTCACCGGCGGCGCCTACGACGCGGCGCGCGACGAGAACGCCGTGACCTTCAGCGATCTCGACACCTACGACCTCGCGCTGAAGATCAAGCTGCACGTGGAGTCGTGGACGCCCGGCGACCCGCTCGCCGTGGCGGGCGAACTCCGCGCCCTCAAGGACCTGCTGGACGAGGGCGCGCTCACGGCCGAGGAGTTCGCCGCCCGGAAGCAGCGGCTCTTGCACGATCGCTGATCGACCACCCGCAACAGGCCGGCGCCCTGGCCGCCCGCGCGAGCGTCCCTCAGCTGCAGCGCAGGAACGCCGGCAGGTGGTTGTTCAGCGACGCCGCACGGTTGTTCGTGAACACCTGCCGCACGTCCGCCGGCAGGTCCCCGGCCAGCAGCGTGTCGTAGAGCGAGATGTTCGCCCGTTCCGCCGTGACGCCGGCCGCGCAGGCGGATTGCACGGAGCTGAAGTGCGCGATGCCGCTCACCGTGTACGGGTTGACCGGCGCCGGCAGGGCACGCGTGGCGTACAGCCGCGCCACCGAGGCGGAATGCCGCTCCTCGGCGGTGAGGACGTTCACGAACGGCAGGACCTGGCCGAAGTCGTCGATGACGCCCTGATAGATCGTCTCGGCCTGGTACTCGTCGAGGATCGCCCGTTCCAGCAGGGTCTCCAGGACCGCGGTCGGCGCGGTGCCGGAGGGGGACGTCGGCGAGGACGCGGTATCGCAGGCGGCGACGAGCGGCAGCAGCCCCAGGGCCACCGCCCACATGGTTCGCGAGGTGATGGTTCGCATGACTTCCCCCTTCGGAGAGGGCTCCTCGCGACGGGCGCCCGCTCCACTGGGCACATCAGCAAGGGAATTGCCAAACCACCGAGGCCCGGGGGCGCTGGCCCCGGAGCGCTCCGGCCCATCTCTGGCGGGGACTCCTTGCCGACGCCGAGAAACCTTCCTAGGATGCCGCCATGGACGCCTCGACCGCCGGCGCTCTCCGACGCCTCGTCGATACCGAGCGCATCCTGACGCTGGCGGTCGTGGTGGACGGCGCCCCGGTGGCCGCCCTGCTGCCGTACGCGGTGGGGAGGGACGGCGCGCACCTGCTCGTGCAGGCCTCGGGTCTCGCCCGCCACGCGCGGGGGCTGGTGGACGGCGCGACCGTCGGAGTGGCCGTGCACGTGCCCGCCACGCCGGATCGCGATCCGCTGCAGATTCCTCGGCTGACCGTGGAGGCCACCGTCCGCCACCTCGCGCGAGGCACCGAGGCCCACGACGAGGCGGCCACCCGCCTCGCCGCGCGGTTTCCGGCCGCCGCGCTGACGCTGACCCTGCCGGACTTCGAGGTCTTCGCGCTGATCCTCGGGCGCGGCCGCTACGTGGAGGGATTCGCCCGGGCCGTGAACGTCAGCGCCGCGAGCTTCCTGGCGCCCGCCGGGAACTGAGGGGCCGCGTCAGCGCGGGTCCTCCGGCGCCGGCTCCGCTCGGGGGGGCCGCCGGTACATGACGTAGGTGAAGCGGCCGTGCAGCCAGCTTTCGAGCGTGGCGTCGTCGCGCCGGCTGTCGATGTGCTCGTCGATGACGTGGGCGCAGTCGCCGCCCAGGCGCGCGAGTTCCTGGCCGAGCCGCTCGTGCACGCGCTGCATCAGCTCGGCGTGGCAGCGGTCCCAGAGCTCGCCTTCCCGTGTGATCGGGCCCGCGACCCGCTCGCTCGCCGCCTCGACGACGTGCTCGTCCATGGCCTCGGCGTCGAGCGGCGGCAGCTCGCGGTGCCAGTAGACGGTGGGGCGCGGCGTCGACACGACCGGATCCTACCGGCTCGACCCGCGCGCGCCAAGCGGGCCGCCGGCGGCGGCCCCGATCAGAAGCGTCCGGCGCCCGTCCACCGCACCGGTTCCTCCCCCGTGAACACGCGCCACGTCACGGCGGGAGCGGTGCCGCAGTGCCCGGTCAGCATGTCGACGGCGTAGACCTCGTCGGTGTTGCCCTCGTCGGCCTTCGAGCCCCAGTTGTAGAGGATCTCGTCGCCGGCCGCGATGACGGGCCGTCCGTTGTTGTTGGCGGGCGTCTGTGTGGGCTTGGCGTTGTAGCCCCACCGCGTGTCGATCTGGCGCAGGCGATCGACGATGTAGTCCTGCCACGGGTTGTTCACGTACTTCGCGCCGGTGGGGCACTGCTGCGAGGGAAACAGGTCGGGCCGTTGTGCCGTCCACTGCTGGATCTGCGCCAGCATGTTCGGCAGGGGCAGCCGCTGGCCCGGCGCCGGATTTGGCGTGCGGCTTCCGCCTCCTCCGCCTCCGCCGGTCCCGCCGCCGGAGGTCGTGCCGCCGACCGTCGCCTCGCCGGTGGCCGACCAGGGGCCGAACGCGCCGTCCAGCTCCACCCGGGCCCGCCAGTAGATCTTGACGCCCGAGCGCTGGGCGCGCTGCACCGTGTACGCGATGAAGCTGCCGCCCGCCGGCGCCGCTGCGACGCCCTCGTCCGTGATCGACGCGAAGGTCGCGGACTCGCTGACCTGGTATCGGGCCGACGTCACGATGAGGGACGTGAAGCGGCCCGTGGCCGGTTCGACGAGCAGGACCGGGGTGGCCGTGACCGACGCACCGATGGCCGGCCCGACGAGGCGCGGCGCGCCCACCTTCAGCGTCGAGCCATCGGCGCCGGCGGCCGTGCTGCCGGCGGCCGCCGCCGAGGGCGCCGTCGGTCCCGCCGCCGTGCCAGTGCACGCGGTCATCGTCCCAGCCAGGGCCATCGCCGCCCATCCCATTCCCGTCCGCGCGCGCATGCAGGTCTCCCTCGTTCCGCGCTCGCGCCGGGGCCGTCGTCCGGTCCCGCGCGCGTCAGCACGGCCCTCCATGACATCAGATTTCCCCCGGGATGTTCAATTTTCCCGAGGATATCCCGCCGTCGGCGACGCGCGGGCGCGCGCAGGGTCAGGGCCGGCCGGCGAAGTAGCCGCGACGCGACAGCGCCCGCATGCCGGACTGTTTCACCCGGACGTCCAGGGTGTGCCAGCCTCCGGCCGCGCCCTCCGACGGCGTGAAGCTGATGACGTACCGCTGGCGGAACTCGCGCAGGATCTCCACGAACGCGGGGGCGGGATCGCCGTCGGCCGCCAGGTCGATCACGCGGCCGCCGGTGGCGTCGGCCACGTCTTGGAGGAACGTCGGCGCCTCGCGGCTGGCCGACACGGCGTAGACCACGCCGTTCACGCGCCGCGCCGTCGCGAGCGCCAGCTCCGGACTGGTGAAGCTCGCCGTGTCCACGCCGTCGCTGAAGACCACGACGAGCGTCCGGCCCGCGTCGGCGTCGCCGAGGAGCATCGCCGCCAGCGTCGCATCGACCAGCGCGGTGTCGCCGAGCGCGGCCGCCCGGGCCAGGCCCCGGCGCACGAGGTCGAGGTCGTGGGTGAGCCCCACGTGCTGCACGGCCAGACGGTTGAACCCGACGAGCGCGGCCGAATCGGCCGGCGTCAGCGCGTCGACGAAGCTCAGTCCGGCCCGCTTGAGCGCCTCGAGCCGCGGGCCGGCGACGCTGCGGCTCAGATCGAGCGCCAGCACCGCCGCGACCGGCACGTCCCCGAGGCTCACCAGGTGGACCGGCTGCAGGGCGCCGTTGTCCTTCACCTCGAAGTCCGCGGCGGTCAGCCCGGTCACGGCCCGTCCGCGCTCGGTGACCAGGACGTCGATGCGCACCTCGTCCACCCGCGCCTTGAACGTCGGCTCCTGGCCGGCCGCCGCGGCCACCCACACGGCCAGGGCCGCAGCCATCGCCGCGCCCGCGGGTCGCGACCTGCTCATCGGGCCGGGTCCGCCCACGTCCGCCGGAGGTTGTCGAGCCACGAGGCGCTTCCCTGGCCGCGGATGCCGCGATAGCGCCACCAGGGATCGATGCCGTCGGCTTCGTTCGGCGCCGCGATCGCCCGGGCGAGCTGGCGCGCGCTCTCGTCTCGGTCCCCGGCCTCGCGCGCGAGGCGAGCCAGCGCGAGGCGCGGCGCGCGCGCACCGGCCGCCAGCGCCGCCGCCCGCGTGAAGGCCGCCGTCGCGGCGGCGGCGTCCCCCTGTGCCTCGTGCGCGGTCCCCACGAACAGCATCGCGTAGTACTCGAGGGCCGGTTCGAGCGCCGGGCCGAGGGCCTGCGACAGCTCCCGCAGGCTGTCGGCGTGCCGGCCGAGCGCGCCGAGGACGTGTCCGAGGCGGATCCGCGCTTCGGCGAGGCCCGGATCGCGTGCGAGGGCCTCGCGGAAATACCGTGCGGCCCGTTCCAGTTCCGTCTTCGACGACCCGATCAGGAGACGTGTCGGGGCGTTGCGCACGGATCGCGCCAGCGCCTGGAAGAAGGACGACGCGAAGGCCTCGTGCTCACAGCCGGCCAGCATCAGGATCACGGGATCCTCGGGCAGCACGTCGAGCGCCCACCGGAGGTGGAGCGAGTCGAAGAACTCGGTGCTCTGGCCGAGCGCGAGCGTGGCGCGATACCAGTCCCGGACGAAGGGGTCGGCCGACGGCTCGGGCTCGACGAGCGTCAGGAGCGTCCGCGCCAGCTCCCAGTGCAGGCTCATGTTCTCGGCCCCGGCCGACGTGCCGTCGCCGACGTTGACCCTGACCGGCGCCGTCATCGACGCCGGTCCCGCCGTGGCGCTGACGATGCCGGTGGCCAGCGTGACGAGATCGGTGTGGAGCAGCACCGCCCGCTTCAACGTCTCGTCGCGGCCCCGCCGCCGCACGCGCTCGGCCAGTCCGCGCATCGCCTCCTGGTTCGCCCCGCGCAGCGTCACCACGAAAGACGCCGATCCGCCCGCGCCGCCCCTGAAGTCGAGGGGGCGGACGCGGATCCGCGAACGCTCCGGATGCGTGGCGAGCTGCAGGACGATCTGGATGCCGACCGTCAGGCCGCGGAGGTTCTCGCTCGACCAGCCCGCCGCGCCGAGGAGCGGCGGATCGATCGTGCCGGGCACGTGGCGTTCCACCGCGTCGAGCCATTGCTCCGTGGGCCGCGGCTCGCGCTCGGGTTGGCCCGCCGCGGCGGCTCGTGGTCCCAGGACCGGCAACGACGCCGCGATCGCGAGCGCGGCAAGGGCCAGGCGCCGGCGTGCCGTCGACGCCCGTCCGCGCCGGCCCGACGAGCCGCGCTCCTGTCGAACGTCCCGAGTGGCTGGCACGCCGGTGGGCATGGGGTGGGTCGGGCGCGCACCGCTGCGGCCCGTCGGAGGCTGCCGTGGCTACGGCTTCGGCGTCACGCGGAACATGCCGCCGGGGTTCGAGTCCTCGAGCAGCCACACCGCGCCGTCGGGCGCGACCTCGACGTCGCGGATCCGGTGGCCGACGTCCCAGCGCTCGGCGGGCGCCGCGCCGCCCTTGCCGTCGAACGTGATGCGGTTGAGCGTCCGCGTCTCCATGCCCCCCATGAGCGCCGACCCGTTCCACTGGGGGAACATCGCGCCCTTGTAGAAGGTGATGTTGCCGGGCGCGATGATGGGCGTCCAGTAGATCACGGGCTTGGTCAGGTCGGGGCGGGTGTCGGGGCTCGGAATCGGCACCCGGTTGTAGTTGGTGGCGTAGGACACGAGCGGCCAGCCGTAGTTCCTGCCGGGCTCGATCAGGTTCAGCTCGTCGCCGCCCCGCGGACCGTGCTCCACCTCCCACAGCCGCCCGTCGGGGCCGAAGGCGAGGCCGTAGGGCGTCCGGTGGCCACTGCTCCAGGTCTCGGACGGGGTGAGGTTGGGACCGGGGAAGGTGTAGGTGCTGACGACGGGCGCGGTCTTGGCCACCTCGGTATCGCGCGGCGGATCGATGAGCGTGACGGACGAGGCGCCGGTCTTGCCCGCCATGGGATTCCCGGGCGCCGGCTTGCCGTCGAGCGTCAGGCGCAGGATCTTGCCGAGCGCCTGGTTGGGATCCTGGGCGGGCGTCATCCGCTGGCGTTCGCCGACCGTGAGGAAGAGGTACTGGCCGTCGGGCGAAAAGGCGACTGCCGCGCCCTCCTGGCCGCCCCGCCCCCGCGGCAGCTGCCGCCACAGCACCTCGAGGCCGTCGAGGCTCGCCGTATCCGGGCCGAGCGCCAGGCGAGCCCGGGCGAGCGCCAGGCCGGAGCCGCCCTCGCCCGGCTCCGAGTAGGTGAGATACACCGACCGGTCCTTCGCGTAGTGCGGCGACAGGTAGACGCCGAGCATCCCGCGCTGTCCCTGGTGCAGCACCGCCGGGACGTTCTGCACCCGGGTCTTCCCGCCCTGGGGGGTGACGAGCCACAGGGCGCCGACCTTCTCGGTCACCAGCATCCGCCCGTCGGGCAGGAACGCCATGCGCCACGGCAGGTTGAAGGTGGCGACCTCGGTGAGGGTGAACGGGAGGGCCCGCTCGGCCGGCTTCTCGCCGGCGTTGATCTGCGCCGCCGCGCCGGCAGGCACGAGGGCCACGAGGAGCGCCGCGCTCAGCAAGGTCTTCATAGATCTCCTTCCCGGAGTCAGGACGGGTCCACCAAGGATAGCGGACCGTGAGAGGATCGAGGCACCGCTCCATGTTCAAGCTGTTCCGGCTCCTCTGGCCCCGGCGGGCGTGGCTTGCGGCCGTGCTGTCGCTGGCCTTCGCCCAGTCCCTGGCCAACCTGTACCTGCCCCGGCTCATGGCCGACATCGTGGACCACGGCATCGTGCCGGGGGACACGTGGCGGATCGTCGAGATCGGCGGGCTGATGCTGGCGGTCGCCGTGATCGGCACCGCCTGCGCCATCGGCTCCAGCTTCTTCTCGTCGAGAGTCGCCAACGGCTTCGGCTGCGACCTGCGGGAGCGCGTGTTCTCGCGCGTCGCCCGGCTGTCGCTGCACCAGTTCGACGGCGTCGGCACCGCGTCGCTCATCACGCGCACCACCAACGACACGACGCAGGTCCAACAGGTGGTGCTGATGCTGCTGGGCATGGCCGTCCCGGCGCCGATGATGGCGACGGGCGGCGTGCTGCTGTCCCTGTCGCAGGATGCGCGGCTGGCGCGCGTCCTGCTCGTGGTCATCCCGATCCTGTCCGTCGTGCTCTTCCTGATCATGCGGGGCGCCATCCCGCTCTTCCAGCAGATGCAGTCGAAGATCGATCGCCTCAACCTGGTGCTCGACGAGGGGCTGACGGGCGTCCGCGTGATCCGGGCCTTCGATCGCGGCGCCCACGAGAGCCGCCGGTTCGACCACGCCAACGCCGACGTCACCACCACGGCGATCGCCGTGAACCGGCTCGTCGCGATGCTGATGCCGGCGCTCTTCCTCACCATGAACCTGACGAGCGTGTCGATCATCTGGCTGGGCGCGAGCCGCATCGACGCCGGCCAGATGCAGGTCGGCGCGATGATGGCGTCGCTCCAGTACGCCATCCAGATCCTGTTCGCCGTGTTCATGGTGACGGCCGTGTTCGTGATGGTCCCGCGGGCGGCCGCCTCGGCGGCCCGCATCAACGAGGTGCTGGATCTCGTGCCAGACGTCACCGACCCGGCGGTCCCGGCCGGCGGCGCCGCGACCGCCGGCCTCGTCGAGTTCCAGGACGTCACGTTCCAGTATCCGGGCGCCGAGGAGCCCGCGCTGTCCGGCGTGTCCTTCACCGCGCGGCCGGGCGAGACGATCGCCATCATCGGGGGCACCGGGTCCGGCAAGTCCACGCTGGTCGGCCTCATCCCGCGCTTCTACGACGTCAACGCCGGCCGGGTGCTCGTGGACGGCGTGGACGTGCGCGCCCGCCGCATGGAGGACCTGCGCGCGGCCATCGGCTACGTACCGCAGAAGACCGTCCTCTTCTCGGGCACCGTCGCCAGCAACGTCCGCTTCGGGAACGAGTCCGCGACCGACGACGGGATGCGCCGCGCCGCTCGCGTGGCCCAGGCCGCCGAGTTCGTGGACGCCATGCCCACGGGGTACGACTCGCCCGTGTCACAGGGCGGCACGAACCTGTCCGGCGGGCAGAAGCAGCGGCTGGCCATCGCGCGGGCGCTCGCCAGGCCCGCCCGGATCTACGTGTTCGACGACAGCTTCTCCGCGCTCGACTTCGCGACCGACGCGCGCCTGCGCGCGGCGCTGCGCGCGGAGACCCGCGACGCGACGGTGTTCATCGTGTCGCAGCGCATCGGGACGGTCAGGGACGCGGACACGATCGTGGTCCTGGACGACGGGCGCGTGGCCGGCATCGGCACCCACGCGGAGCTCCTGCGCGACTGCTCCGTGTACCGGGAGATCGCGGACTCGCAGGCCTCGCTCGAGGAGGTCGCGTGAGCGAGGAGCGCGCCGCGATTCGCCGCTCGGCGCCGCCCGCGAGCCCCTTCGGTCGCGGGCCGCACGCCGGGTTCGGCATGCCGGTCCAGAAGGCCAAGGACTTCAAGGGGACCCTGCGCCGTCTCACGGGCTACCTGACGCCCCACCGGGCCGCGATCGGCGTCGTGCTGGCCGCCGGCGTCGTCTCGACCCTGTTCAGCGTCCTCGGTCCGAAGCTGATCGGGACGGCCACCACCACGATCTTCGAGGGCTACCTGCGGCAGCGGCAGGCGTCCGGGGGCATCGACTGGGACGCCCTGGGCGGCATCGTGCGCCTGCTGGGGGCGCTCTACGTGACCAGCGCGTTCTTCCAGTACTTGCAGCAGTACGTGATGTCGGGCGTGGCCCAGCGCACGGTGTACGCGTTGCGGCGGGACGTGGAAGCCAAGTTCGCGCGCCTGCCGCTCCGGTTCTTCGACGCCCGGACCCACGGCGAGATCCTCAGCCGGGCCGTGAACGACCTCGACAACATCAGCAGCACGCTGCAGCAGAACCTCACGCAGCTCATCACCTCCGCCCTGACCGTCATCGGCATCGTCGTCATGATGCTGACCATCAGCAAGGTCCTGACGGCCGTCGTGGTGCTGACGCTGCCGCTGAGCGTGCTGGTCGTGTCGCGCATCGCCAGGCGCTCGCAGGGGTTCTTCGTGCGCCAGCAGCAGGCGCTCGGCGAGCTGAACGGCCATGTCGCCGAGATGTACTCGGGCCACGCGATTGTCACCGCCTTCGGGCACGAGGGCCGGGCCGTCGACAGGTTCCGGGCCCTGAACGAGAAGTACCACGACAGCGCCTGGCGCGCGCAGTTCGTCACCGGCGTCATGTTCCCGATCACGATGTTCATCGGGAACCTGGGCTACGTGGCGGTCGCCGTCATCGGCGGCTACATGGTCACCCGCCGCATCATCGCCATCGGCGACGTCCAGGCGTTCATCCAGTACAGCCGGCAGTTCACGATGCCCATCTCGCAGCTGAGCAGCATCGCCAACACCGTGCAGCTCACGGTGGCGTCGGCCGAGCGGGTGTTCGAGCTGCTCGACGAGCTCGAGGAACCCGCCGAGACGCCGGCGGCGTCCCTGCCCGTGCCGCCCGTCGGCGAAGTGCGCTTCGAGCACGTCGCCTTCAGCTACAAGCCGGAGGCGCCGCTCTTCGACGACGTGACGCTCACGGTCACGCCCGGCCAGACGGTGGCCATCGTGGGCCCCACCGGCGCCGGCAAGACCACGCTCGTGAACCTGATGATGCGCTTCTACGACGTCAACGGCGGCGCCATCCGCGTGGACGGGGTGGACGTCCGCGATCTCGGGCGCGGCGAGCTCAGGCGCACCTTCGGCATGGTCCTGCAGGACACGTGGCTCTTCTCGGGCACGATCCGCGACAACATCGCCTACGGCCGCGACGGCGCCGACGACGAGGCGGTCGTGGCGGCCGCGCGCGCCGCCCAGGCCGACCACTTCATCCGCACGCTGCCCGAGAACTACGCCACGCTCGTCAACGAGGAGGCGTCGAACCTGTCGCAGGGGCAGAAGCAGCTGCTCACGATCGCCCGCGCGTTCCTGGCCGACCCGCCGATCCTCATCCTCGACGAGGCGACGAGCAGCGTCGACACGCGCACCGAGGTCCTCATCCAGGAGGCGATGGCCCGGCTCATGCACGGCCGCACGACCTTCGTCATCGCGCACCGGCTCTCCACGATCCGCAACGCCGACGTGATCCTCATGATGGAGCACGGCCGGATCGTCGAGCGCGGCACCCACGACTCCCTGCTGGCGGCGGGCGGCCGCTACGCGGCGCTGTACCGCAGCCAGTTCAGCGGCGCGGCGGCCCCGTCCGGGACCGCCGAAGGCGCCGCGGCCGCGGCAGTCGGATAGCCAGCCCCCACCCGGTCTCTTCCACGCGTTCCTCCCGGCGCCGGCCCGGACGGTCCGGCGCTTGCAGCGTACGCCCCCGGGGCGAACACCGGTCCACGGCCGGGTCGGACCGCGCGGCCCCGCGAATCGACGGGCTTTGGAATGCGACAGCTGCTGGGCTTCTTCAAATGGTCGCTGCTGTGGACGGCCGCGGCCGTCGCCGGGGCGGCGGCGTACGGCGGCCTCCGCGCCGTCGGGACGGTCGTGCTCCTCATCGCCCTCGAAGCGTCCGTGTCGTTCGACAACGCCCTCGTCAACGCCGGCGTCCTCCGGACGCTCGGCCGGGCCTGGCAGCGCGCGTTCCTCACGATCGGCATCCTGCTCGCCGTCGCCGGCATGCGCGTGGTCTTCCCGATCGGCCTCGTGGCCGTGGCCACCGATCGGGCGTTCGACGACGTGTTCCGCCAGGCGCTGTACCAGCACGGGCGGTTCGCCGCCGACGTGGAGGCGGCGAGCCCGATCATCGGCGGGTTCGGGGGCGCGTTCCTGATGATGCTGGCCCTGTCCTTCTTCTGCGATCCGGAGCGCCGGGAGCACTGGGTGCGCTGGATCGAAGCGGCGATGTCCAGGGCCGGCCGCGTGCGGGCCGTGCCCGCGGTCACGGCGCTCGCGGCGCTCGTCGCGGCCTCGCGCCTCCTGGCCGACGACGCGCGGGAGTCGATGCTCGTCGCTGGGCTGGCGGGCATCGCGACCTTCCTGGCGATCCGGGGCGTGCGCGCGCTCGGCGCCCGTGCCGAGCCGGACGACGACGCCCCTCGTTCCGGCCTGGCGGGTCTCGCCGCGTTCGCGTACCTCGAGACGCTCGACGCGTCCTTCTCGCTCGACGGCGTCCTCGGCGCTTTCGCGATATCGGCCGACCTCGTCCTCATCGCGATCGGCCTCGGCGTCGGCGGGCTGTACGTCCGCTCGCTCACCGTGTACCTCGTCCGTCACCGCGCGATCCGCACGCTGCCCTATCTGACGCACGGCGCCCAGTGGGCCGTCCTGGTCCTGGCCGTGGTGCTGCTCGCCGGCACGACGGTGCGGATTCCCGAATGGGTGCCCGGCGTCGTGAGCGTGAGCATCATCGGCGCGTCGCTCGTGTCGTCCCTGCGGACTCGCCGCTCCGGCAGCACGGCTCAGGTGTGACGCGCACGCGGTGGCACGTCGATTGAAACGTGATCGTACGGGTGCGCGGCCGACGCGTGCCGCCACCGGGAAGGAGCGCCGGGTCGACAGTGTCGGACTCGCCGCGTTCCCTGCGCGCTGCATCCTCCCCTCGGTACGCGACGGCAGCGCCGACGGCGCATCCATCTCGACGGCGGCCGATCGCCCAGGCGGCCGCGCTGCCGAGGCGAACTCACACGGGAGGAACACATGACACTGCATCGACTGTCGTTCGGCCTCGCGTTGGTCGGGGCCCTGACCTTCGCGGCCTGCTCTGGCGCCGGCCACGACGCGGCGACGAGCGAGCCGGCCGGCCCGCTGCCGGGCGAGGCCACCACGGTGGCGCCCGACCCCGGCTTCGTCAACGACGTGGCCACGGCGGGCGCGACGGAGATCGCCGCCAGCCGGATGGCGCTGGACACGACCGCGTCGGCCGACGTGAAAGCGCTCGCCGAGCGCGTCGTCCGCGACCACGAACAGGCGAACGAGCGACTGCGGCACGAGCTCGACGACACCCCCGTCGCGCCCGAACCGTCGGACGTCGCGGTGGCCGACGCCACGCGGCCGCTGGACGGCCTGACGGGCGAGGCGTTCGATCGGGCGTACGTCGACATGATGGTCGACGACCACGTCGCCGCCATCAGCCTGGTGGAGTCGAAGGTCATCGGCGGCGGCAACGCGCACGTCAAGGACTGGGCGTCCTACACGCTGCCGATCCTGCGCGATCACCTGCGACGCGCGCGCGAGGTCCAGGACGAGCTCAGCGGCGGGTAGCACGCGCGAGGTCAGCCGCAGCGGCGGGCATGGAACGAAGTGCCGACTCTGAGTGCCTGATTGCGCACAATGGGCAGCTTCGTCCGACCGCTCCCGGCCAGAGCGCCGGCACCGTCTCGCCCGGCGCGAATCGCGCGGCCGGAAAGCAACTTGCAGTGCCTGTCTGGAGGAAAGGAGGACAGCACTGATGCTGAGGAAGACACTGACGACCTTCACGCACGGCCTCGCCATCGGGGGCGCGTTCAGCCTCCTGATGGTGGGCGCGGCCTCCGCGGACACGTGGAACGAACGGACCGTCCTGACGTTCGACGCGGCCGTACAGATTCCGGGCGAGACGCTCCAGCCGGGGACGTACGTCTTCGCGCTGGCCGATCCGAGCTCGTCCCACCATCTCGTGCAGGTGCGCGAGAAGGAGGGGGACGGCCTGGTGGCCACGATCGAGGCGGTCCCGCTGAAGCGCCTCGACCCGAAGGGGGCCACGGTCCTGCGCTTCGATCCGGCGGAGCCCGGGTCGCCGCCGGCCATCCGCGCGTGGTTCTACCCCGGCTCCATGTACGGCCACGAGTTCGTCTATCCGGACGAGCAGGCCCGGCACATCGCGAACCGTACCAAGGCGGTGGTGCTGTCGTCGGAGCAGTCGGGCTCGGATGACCACGCCGGCCGGCTGATCGTCTACGACGCCAACGGCGTGGCCACGGCCTACGCCGGCGACGCGGCGACGATGCGGGAATGGGACACGTGGCGGCAGGCACACCCGTCGCTCGCCACGGCGCGCGCGATGGCCACCGAGTTCCGGGGCGAGCGCGTCGCGCCGGGCGACCTCGAGGACGACCCGACCCGGTACATGGGCCGGACCATCAGCGTCGACGCTGAAGTCCAGCACGTCTACGGGCCGCGGCTGTTCACGATCGACGAGCCCCACTGGATCGACTTCGACGGCGAGGTGCTGGTCCATGCGCCGAACGCGCTGGCCGCGCTCGTCCGCGAGGGCGACCTGGTGACGGTCACGGGCCGGATCAAGGGCTTCGCGGCCGGGGACGTCGAGAAGGAGTGGGGCTGGGTCGGTCTGAACCCGGCCGACGACGACTACCTGGAGACGCCCCTCTTCGAGGCGAGCCGGATCGTCGGCGGTGACGGCCGGATCGTGCTCCTGATCGACGACGCCCAGCCGCCCGGCCGCGTCGAGGGACAACGGACCGAGTCCGGCATGGCGGAGTCCGGGTCGCGCGGCCTGCCGTTGACGAGCGCCATGATCGTGGGCGCCGCCGGTGACGAGCTCGTCGGCGACCGCGTGCGCCTGCAGCACCTGCGGGTCACGCACCTGGCCGACGGGCGGGGCGGGTTCTACTGCAAGGCCGGCGACGACACGTCGCTGTTCGTGCTGCCGGCGTCCCATGCGGGCGTCGCGGTCGACAGCGGCGACACCGTGTCGATCGAGGGCGTGCTCCTCGAGGCGCCCCGGCACATGGCGCCCGAGGGCGACGCGCCTGACGGCACGAACGAGGAGATCTACGTGCTGGCCACGGACATCCAGCACTAGCGTCCCAGCCTCGGCCGGGCCCGAGTCCGGCCGCACACTCGCACCCGGGCCGGCCGGCCGCGCGCCGCGCCGGCCCGGACTCGTCTGGCGTACGAGTTGCGGAGGTCCTGTGACACGACGACGCCCCAGCCGGCCGGCGGGACCGCACGCGCGGTCCGGCCCGCCCGCCCGCCGCGACTCGCGGACGGCGATCGACCAGGTCGTCGCGTCCGCGTACACCGTGCCCACCGATGCGCCGGAATCGGATGGGACGATCGCATGGGACTCGACGACGCTGGTGGTGGCGGAGGCGACGGCCGGCGGACAGCGCGGCTTGGGCTACGCCTACGGCGACGCGGCCGCGTCTGGGCTCGTGAATCGCGTGCTGGCGCCGCTGGTGGTCGGGACCGATGCGATGGACGTGGCCGCCGCCCACGCCTCGATGACGGCGGCCCTCCGCAACATCGGCCGTCCCGGGGTGGGATCCACGGCGCTGTCGGCCGTCGACGTCGCGCTCTGGGACCTGAAGGCGCGGCGACTGGGTCGATCCCTCGCGTCGCTCCTGGGAGCCGTGCGCTCCGGAGTCCCCGTCTACGGCAGCGGGGGCTTCACCTCCTACAGCGTGCCGCGGCTCCAGCGCCAGCTCGCGGGATGGGTGGACGACGGCATCACGATGGTGAAGATGAAGGTCGGCCGCGACGCCGCGGCCGATCGCGCGCGGGTCCGCGCGGCCAGGCGCGCCATCGGCGGCGACGCCGCGCTCTTCGTGGACGCCAACGGCGCGCACGACGTGAAGATCGCCCTCGCGCAGGCCGAGGCGTTCGCGGAATCGGACGTGCGCTGGTTCGAAGAGCCCGTCACGTCCGACGATCTCGACGGCCTGTGCCTGCTCCGCCGGCGCGTGCCGGCCTCCATGGAGGTGGCCGCGGGGGAGTACGGCTGGGACGCCTGGTACTTCGCCCGCATGCTCCGGGCGTCCGCGGTCGACGTGCTGCAGGCGGACGCGACCCGCTGCGGCGGGGTGACGGGCTTCCTCCAGGCCGCGGCCGTGTGCCAGGCCTGGGGCCGGCCGCTGTCCGCGCACACCGCGCCTCACCTGCACGCGCACCTGTGCGCGGCGGTGCCGCCGGCGCGCCACGTCGAGTACTTCCACGACCACGTCCGGATCGAGCGGCTCGCGTTCGACGGCGTCTCCGCGCCATTGCGCGGCGTCCTCAGCCCGGATTCCGGGCGCCCCGGCCTTGGCATCGAGCTGAAGCGCCGGGATCTGGAGCGCTATCGGGTCTAGACCCCTGACGCAGTGTTCTCGTGGCGCCCGACCGCGGCGGCGCCGCCGCGGCGGCGCGTTGCTCCTCTCCACGCCGCGACGCCGGCGGTGGCCAGGCCCACGGTGACGAGCCCGGCGGCGGCCACCTCACGCGCGCTCAGCCGTGCGTGGGCGTGGTCGACGGCGTAGCGGCGCTCGGGACGCTCGCCGACGGGACCACTGGGGCCGTCCTCGATCGCCATCCGCACGACCTGCGCCAGGTGCAGGGCGCGGCGGTCGGTGGCCTGCGCGATCTGTTCCCGGCAGCTGAAGCCGTCGGCGACGACCAGGGTGTCGGCGGCCGCCGACCGGACCGCCGGCAGCAGCACGCGCTCGCCGACGGCCATGGCCGTCTCGTAGTGCGCGGCCTCGAATCCGAAGCTGCCGGCCATGCCGCAGCAGCCGGCGTCGGGGAACTCCGCACGCACGCCGGCCCGCGCCAGCACGCGGCGATCGCAGTCGTCGCCCACCAGCGCCTTGTGATGGCAGTGTCCGTGCACGAGCGCCCGTCGATCGAGCCGCACGGAGGCCAGCCGATCGCCATGGCGATCGAGGAACTCCGCGAAGGTCAGCATCTCCGGGCGTTCGTGAGCGGCGACGCCCGGGAACAGGTTCGCCAGCTCGTCCCGGAACACGCTCACGCAACCCGGCTCGAGACCGACGAGCGGCGTCCCGGCCCGCACGTCGTCGGCGAGGGCATCCATGATCCCGCGCAGGTGGCGGCGCGCCTCCTCGAGAAGGCCGTAGTCGTACAACGGCCGGCCGCAGCACAGCGGCCGTGGCGGAATGCGGACGTGGAAGCCCATGTGCTCCAGGACGAGGGTGGCGGCCTCGAGCACGTCGGGGTGGAAGTGATCGTTGAAGGTGTCGGGCCACAGCAGCACCGGCGGCCGGGCCTCGCCCGCCGGGGGCCGCCGCTCCGCGAACCACTGCCTGAACGTGCGAGGCGCGAAGGCCGGAATGGTGCGCGCCGGGGCCATGTCCGACGCGGCCCGCAGGAGCGCCCGTGCCGGTGGGAACGCCGCGGCCGTGTTCACGAAACGCTGCAGGCCCAGCCGCGCCACCAGGCGGGCCCAGGTGCCGATGCGTCCGAATGCGTGCGCGCTGCGCGGCCGCAGGTGATGCTCGTAGTAGTGCGACAGGAACTCCGCCTTGTAGGTCGCCATGTCGACGTGCACCGGGCACTCGCCCTTGCAGCCCTTGCAGGCGAGGCACAGGTCCAGCGCGTCGCGGACGCCCTCGGCCTGCCATCCACCTTGCATCGGGCGGCCTTCGAGCATCTCGAACAGCAGCCGCGCGCGCCCGCGGGTGGAGTGCCGCTCCTCGCCCGTCACCATGTAGCTCGGACACATGGTGCCGGCGTCCGTCTTGCGGCACTTGCCGACGCCGACGCAGCGTCCCGTGGCCCGCGCGAAGCTGCCCCGGTCCTCGGGGAACGCGAACCACGTGGCCGGCGCCGGCGCGTTCGCCTGCGTGCCGCGCAGATCCGCGTCCAGCGGCCGGGCATCGACGATCCGGCGCGGGTTCATGAGGTGCGCCGGGTCCCAGATGTCCTTGAACGCGTGGAAGGCGCCGAGCATCTCGGGGCTGAACATCCGCGGCAGCAGCTCGCTCCGCGCCTGCCCGTCGCCGTGCTCGCCCGAGAGCGATCCGCCGTATCTTCGCACCAGGTCGGCGGCGGCCTCGACGAAGCTCCGGAAGCGCGCGATGCCCGGCGGCGTCTCGAGATCGAAGTCGATACGGCAGTGCACGCACCCCTGTCCGAAGTGCCCGTAGAGATCGGCGCGATAGCCATGCGCGTCGAGCAGCCGCCTGAGGTCGCGCAGGTATTCGCCGAGCCGTTCCGGCGGCACCGCGGAGTCCTCCCACCCTGGCCACGTTCGGTGCTCGTCGGACACGCGCGCCGTCGCGGCCAGACCCGACTCGCGGATCTCCCACAACGCGGCCTGATCCCGGGGATCGGTGACGACCCGCGCCGCCGTCAGGGGGCCGCTCTCCCGCAACAGGGCGGCGCAGGCGTCCGCCTGCTCCCGGGCCGCCGCGTCCGAGTCGTCGCCGAACTCCACGAACAGGAAGGCGCCGCCGTCCGGCAGCAGGTGCCAGTGGCCGCTGGCCAGCCCTGACTGACGAAGATCGGCGATGAGGCCGCTGTCGAGGCCCTCGAGGCCCACCGGCTTCAGCGCGATGAGGGCGGGCACGCGATCGGCGGCCGCGATCACGTCGGGGAATCCGGCCACGACCAGCGCGCGTGCGGGGCGTGACGGAACCAGCGTGACCTGCGCCCGCAGGACCAGCGCGAGCGTCGACTCGCTGCCCACCAGCGCCCGCGCCACGTGGAAGCCGTGCTCCGGCAGCAGGGCTGGGAGGTTGTAGCCGGAGACGCGGCGGGGGATGTCCGGGAACTCCCGGCGGATCAGGTCCGCGTAGGTGCGCTGGAAGTCCCGCAGGCGCCCGTAGATCTCCCCGCGGCGGCCGCCTCCGGCGATGATGCCGGCCAGCTCGTCGTCGCTCGTGGGACCCACGCGCATCCGCGCGCCGTCGACGGTGATGATGTCGAGCCACTCCACGCTGTGGGCGGTGGTGGGCCCCGGCCCGTACTGGTTCGCCAGGACGGAACGCACGCCGCAGGAGTTGTTGCCGATCATGCCGCCGAGGGTGCACCACCCGTGCGTGGCGGGGTCGGGGCCGAAGGTCAGGCCGTGTGGGGCGGCGCGGCGGCGCAGATCGTCGAGCACGGTGCCCGGCTGCACCACCGCGACGCGGGCCTCGGGATCCAGCGACTCGATCCGGTGCATGTGGCGCGAGAAGTCGAGGACGAGCCCCTCGTTGCACGTCTGGCCCGCCAGGCTGGTACCGCCGCCTCGGGCGAACACCGGCACCCGGTGCCGTCGTGCCGCCGCCAGGGTCGTCGCCACGTCGTGGTCGCCGCGCGGCCGCACGACCCCGAGGGGAACGTGGCGGTAGTTCGAGGCATCGGTGGCGTAGAGCGCACGCCACCCGTCGTCGAAGTGCGCCTCGCCGTCGAGGGCGCCGTCGAGCGCCCGCGCCAGGCCGGCGACGTCGGCCGCGCCCGCGCCCGTCATCGGCGCCGCGGGAGCACGCTCTCGACGGCGTCCTTGGCCGTCTGGCGCAGGAACCCCAGGGCTTCCGCGTCGCCGTGCAGGACCGACGACGCGAAGGACTTCGCCTGGTCCCAGGAGATGTGGGGTGGCAGCGGCGGCACGTCTGGATCCGTCACCGCCTCCAGCACCGCGGGCCGGCCGGCCTTCAGCACCCGGTCCCAGGCGGGACCGATCTGATCGGGGTGGTCGATGCGCACGCCCTCCAGGCCGAGGAGCTCGGCGTAGCGCGCGTACCCGAAGTCGGGCAGGCGCTGCGAGGCCTCGAACATCGGGTCGCCCTGGAGTGCGCGCTGTTCCCACGTGACCTGGTTCAGGTCCCCGTTGTTCAGGACGAGCACGACCAGCGTCGGATTGCTCCACTCCCGCCAGTACTTCGACACGGTGATGAGCCCGTTGATGCCGTTCATCTGCATCGCGCCGTCGCCGGCCAGCGCGATCACGGGGCGGTCCGGATGGCAGAACTTGGCCGCGATCGCGTACGGGACCGCGGGCCCCATGGTGGCGAGCGTGCCCGAGAGCGACGCCATCATGCCCCGGCGGATCCGCAGGTCGCGGGCGAACCAGTTGGCCGAGGAGCCCGAGTCCGCGCACAGCACGCAGTCGTCCGGCAGCTTCGGCGAGAGCTCCCAGAACACGCGCTGGGGATTGATCGGCGTGGCGTCGTTCATGGCGCGCGCCTCCAGCACGTCCCACCAGTCCCGCACGTCGCGCTCGATGCCCTCGCGCCACGCCCGGTCGGTCTTCCGCTCCAGCAGCGGCAGCAGCGCGCGGAGCGTCTCGCCGCTGTCGCCGACGAGGGCCACCTCCATGGGATAGCGGATGCTCAGCATCCGGGGGTCGATGTCGATCTGCACGCCGCGCGCCTGTCCTTCGGCGGGCAGGAACTCGGAGTAGGGGAAGCTGCTCCCGACCATGAGCAGCGTGTCGCACTCGGTCATCAGGTTCCAGCTGGGCCGCGTTCCGAGCAGCCCGATGGCGCCCGTGACGAAGGGAAGGTCGTCGGGCAGCGCGGCCTTGCCGAGCAGCGCCTTGGCCACGCCGGCGCCCAGCTGTTCGGCGACCGCGATGACCTCGTCGGCGGCGTGGAGGGCTCCGGCGCCCACCAGCATCGCGACACGCGTGCCCGCGTTCAGCACCTCGGCCGCGCGCTGCAGGTCCGTGGATCTCGGCCGGACCTGCGGGCGCGCATGGCCGATGCCGGAGTGGACCGTGCCGTGGGCGCGCGGCGGCGTGGGCACGGCGTCGAGATCCTGCAGGTCGTTCGGGATGACCACGCACGTCACCGTCCGCTCGGCCGCGGCGATGCGCATCGCCCGGTCCACGAGATGCCGGATCTGCTCGGGCGTCGTCGCCATGTGCACGAACTCGTGCGCGACGTCCTTGAACAGCACCGGCAGGTCCACCTCCTGCTGGTAGCTGCCGCCGAGCGCGGCGCGGCTCTGCTGGCCGACGATGGCCAGGACCGGCTGGTGGTCGAGCTTGGCGTCGTACAGGCCGTTCAGCAGGTGGATGGCGCCCGGGCCCGAGGTGGCCAGGCACACGCCCACCTCGCCCGTGAACTTGGCATGCGCGCACGCCATGAACGCCGAGAGCTCTTCGTGCCGGGACTGGACGAAGCGGATCCGGTCGCCCGCGCGGTCGAGGGCGCCCATCAGCCCGTTGATGCCGTCGCCCGGGTAGCCGTAGATGCGCTCGACGCCCCAGTCGGCCAGGCGCTGGAGAAGGAAGTCGGAAACCGTGGTCGCCATCGTGGAGGGCCTCCTGCCGTCAAGGCGGGCGCCGCCGCCGGCGCCGCCGCCGGGTTTCACGCGGTGCGGATCCGCACCACGCCCGCGCGCTGTCAGGCCCCCGCGGGATACGCGATGGTGCTGATCAGGGCGTTCGCGTTCTGCCGGCTGTCGAGCCGGGTGTGCTGGACGACGATCGGCTCGTCGCTGTCGATCGTCGAGGCGAATGGCACGCCGTGGGGGATGGGCTCCGGGTCCGACCAGTCGTTGAACCGCACGTGGCGGGTTCGCGCCGGCGGCACCGTGAACTCGTACGGGCCGGCCGGGTCGCGATCGGTGAAGAACACCACGACGCGGACCTTGGCGGGTCTCGATCCCGCGTTCAGCACGCAGATCGTCTCGTGGCTCGTCAGCTCGGGCTCGGGCCCCCGACTCCAGCTCGGGATGTAGCCTTCGGCGATCGCCCAGTGGCATTGACCAACGGCGCGCATGCCGTGTGGCAGGTGCAAGCGCGGTGCCGACGGCGTGGCGTCATGGTGCGGGCGACGCCGTTGGCGAGCCCATCCGTCCGCGAGCCCGCGTACGTAGGCGCCTACACCTTCTGAGTAGCACCGCGTCGGCCGCGAGCCGCGGGAGGCTCACGACAGGTCGAGCAGCGCCACGCCCAGATCCGGCCGGACGCGCCGCCTGAGCGGTGCCGGTGCTTCCGTGACCACGACCTCGAGCGTCGGGCGCACGTGGGCGTCGAGCAGGTGGCCGCCGTGGGCCGTGCCGTCGGACTTGCCGACGACGACGTGCGCGTGCAGCTTCACCTGGTCGTCGGCGTCGCGCGCGAGGTTGCCGGCCAGGGACAGCACCTCCACCTGCTCGTCCACGCGGATGCGGCGGTAGTCCTTGCGGGACCAGTCGAAGAAGCCCAGCGTGGCGGCGGAGAAGGCGCCGATCGCGCTGAGGTGGGCGCTGGCGATCCGCCGGTCGCGCGCGAACTGCAGCAGGCCGGCCACGGCCTCCTCTCCCGTGTCGAAGACCAGCACGTGCGTGCGTTCGTGGTCGCTCGCGATCTGCACGTGTTTCACGGCATCCTCCTTTCGGGCCGGCGCGGGATCGCCGAGGCCCGTACGTGTCACGCGTGCAAGGCGGCCGCCAGGGAGCGCGCGCAGCCCTGCGGTTCGCGGGCGGCCACCGACTCGTCGGGTCGACGGGTGGGGTCGAAGCGCGGGCATGCCACCCGAGTCGGCGGCGCGGCCGTCACCGCGTCGACGGCAGGGCCCAGCCCTCGCGTTCGACGAAGGCTTCCACGCGGCGCCGGATCTCGTCGCGGATACCGCGCACGGTGTCGGGCGGCTTCCCCTTCGGATCCTCGAGCGGCCAGTCGTCGCGCCGGGTGCCCGGGACGACCGGACACCGATCGCCGCAGCCCATCGTGACGAGCCAGGAGGCACCCGTGGCCACGTCGGCCGTGAGCCTGGTCGTCGGCGCCGCGTCGAGGTCCAGGCCCACTTCCCGCATGGCCTCGACGACCTCCGGGTGGACGTGCGGCGCCGGATCCGTGCCGGCCGAGCGCGCGTGGGCCCGGACGGGATCGGCCAGGGCGTTGAACCACGCCGCCGCCATCTGCGAGCGCCCTGCGTTGTGCACGCAGGCGAACACCACCAGTGTCATCGTCTCGTGCTCCCTCCGCCGCGATCTTAGCCGCACCACCCGCGGTCACGCGGCCGCCGTCGTCTATGCTCGTATCTCCGCCATGCGATCGCTCTCCGGTGTCCTCCTCGTCGTCGCGCTCGCCGGCTGTGCCGGCGGGCCCGCCGCGCCGCCCGCCGATCTCCTGCTGACAGGCGGCCGGATCCACACGTTCGACGCCGCACGGTCGCGGGTGGACGCGCTCGCCATCCGGGAGGGTCGCATCGTGGCCGTGGCCGCGGCCGGCGCCGATCTCGAGGCCTACGCCGGGCCGGGCACGCGCCGGGTCGATCTCGGCGGGCGCTTCGTGATGCCGGCGTTCCACGACGCCCACGTCCACCCGATGAGCGCCGGCGTGGAGCTCGGGCAGTGCAACCTGAACGGCCTGGCGACGGTCGCGGCGACGCTCGAGGCCATCCGGGGCTGCGCGCGGTCCACCCACCAGCCGTGGCTCGTTGGCGGCGGATGGGACCTCACGACGTTTCCGGCCGGGCGGCCCACCCGGCAGGAACTCGACGGCCTCACCGGCGACACCCCGGCGGTCCTGAGCTCGTCGGACGGCCACACGGTGTGGGTGAACTCCGCGGCCCTGAAGGCCGCCGGCATCTCCCGGGCCACGCCGGACCCGGAGGCCGGCCGCATCGACAGGGACGCCCGCGGCGAGCCCTCCGGGCTCCTCCGCGAGGCCGCCACCGAGATCGTCAGCCGCGTGGTCCCCCCGACGACGGCCGCGGAGTACGAGGCCGGCCTCGTCCGGGCCGTGACGGAGATGAACCGCGTCGGCATCGTGTCGTTCGTGGAAGCGAGCGCGCGCGAGCCGATGGTGGAGGCGTACCGGGCGGTGGCGCGTGCCGGCCGGCTCACGGCGCGCGCGCACCTGTCGCTCTACGCGGATCCCGCGAAGGGCGCCTCGCAGGTCGACGCCTTCCTGGCCACCCGCGCCGCCGTGACCGAGCCGGGCCTGACGGCCGGCGCCGTGAAGATCTTCGTGGACGGCGTGATCGAGGCCGCCACCGCGTATCTCCTCGAACCGTACCTGCCGCGTCCCGGGGATCCGCCATCCACGCATTCGCGCGGGCTCCCGAACTTCACCGACGACGCCCTGGCCGCGCTCGTCACCCGGCTCGATCGGGAGGGGTTCCAGACCCACATGCACGCCATCGGCGACGGTGCGATCCGCCAGGGTCTCGACGCGATCGCGGCCGCGATCCAGGCCAACGGCGCCCGCGACCGCCGCCCGCACATCGCGCACATCCAGCTCTTCGATCCGGCCGACATCGCCCGCTTCGCCACCCTCGGGGTGGTCGCCAATATGCAGCCGCTGTGGGCCGTGAACGACGCCTACATCCGGGACCTGACCGTGCCGCGCCTCGGGCCCGAGCGGTCGCAGTGGCTGTATCCGTTCGGCGCCCTGCACCGGGCCGGCGCGCGGCTGGCCGGCGGCAGCGACTGGTCGGTCTCGTCAGTGAATCCGCTGGACGCCATCGAGGTGGCGGTCACGCGCAAGGCGCCGGGCGCGCCGGAGGACGAGCCGTCGTGGCTGCCGGAACAGCGCCTCGATCTCGAGACGGCCCTGGCCGCCTACACGTCGGGCGGCGCCTATGTGTCGTTCGAGGACGACAGCGGATCGCTCGAGGTCGGCAAGCTGGCCGACCTCATCGTGCTCGACCGGAACCCGTTCGAGATCCCGGCCCGCCAGATTCACGAGGCCCGCGTGCTGTGGACGCTGCTCGAGGGCCGCGAGGTGTTCCGGGACGAGGGCTTCGCGCCCTGACACCGGAACGGCGGTGGTCGCCGCCCCGACCTCACGCGCCAGGACGTGCCGCCGGGCCGGCGTGGCTCAGCACGAGGCCCACCCGGTGGCCCTCCAGGCGGCACGAGTCGCAGCGGGCGTCGAGGACGTCGAACTCGTGTCCGGACCAGGTCCAGTAGATGCCGGCGAGGCAGCCGCACGGCAGACGGTGTCCCCGGGCGAAGCGCAGCCCCGGACTCCACCCGAGGAACTCCGGCACTCGCGTCCAGGAGGAGATGCGCAGGCGGGCGAGGAAAGGCATCATGGCACTCGAAGGGGTGGCCGGCGGCGACGCGAGAGGCAAGCCGTGTACCAGTCAGCGGCAGTGTTCGAGCGCCTGAAGTTCACGCGGGCGGACGAGCGCCGACCAGAAGGCGTGTCCATCCGACCATGACCTGTGACGCAGGTGGACACACGGGTGGACGGTCCCGCCCGACCGAAATCGACGCCCCCGCCCCCGCACACGGTCTGGCCCGCCGGGACGCGCGCGTGCCTGTCGGTGCACCCGCCGGCGCCACCGCGACGAAGGCGCGCGTTCGGGCACGTCTTTCTCGTCGGTTCATGAACCGATAAGATCCGTGGGTTCTGGGCCCGTCGACGAGGCCCGTCGGGAGTAGCCGTTCGGTCGTGAATTCCGCAGTGCAGATGCCCCGAGGCGGGTGCGCCCCCGCATGCAGGGCCGATTGGCGTGGGTGGGCGCTCTTCATCGCGGTTGTCGCGCTGGTTCCCCGCTGGACCGGCGCCCAGCCCCTGCCGCCGTCGGCGCCCGATCGTCAGGCGCTCCGGTCGTTCAACCTGCCCGGGGCGCCGGACCCGCCGGCCCCGGAGTTTCCCGAGGTCATCACGCGCGGCGAGAACGGCCGCGTCGTGGTGCGCGCGACGCGACTCGATCATCCGCTGGTGATCGACGGACAGCTCGACGAGACCCTTTACAGAACCGTCCCTCCGGTCTCGGACTTCATCCAGACGGTGCCCAACGAAGGCGCGCCGTCCACCGAGAAGACCGAGGCCTGGATCGCGTACGACGACCAGAACTTCTACCTGGCGTGCCGCTGCTGGGACTCGGCGCCGCCCGAGGAGTGGACGGTCAACGAGTACCGGCGCGACACCGCCCAGCTGCGGCAGAACGACCTCTTCGGCGCCCTGCTCGACACCTTCCACGACCGGCGGAACGGCTTCCACTTCTACACCAACCCCCTCGGTGCGCGGGCCGACCAGGTGGTGGCGAACGAGGGCAACCCGAACAGCGACTGGAACCCGGTGTGGTTCGCGCGTACGGGACGCTTCGAGGGCGGCTGGACGGTGGAACTGGCCATCCCGTTCCGCTCGATCCGCTACATCTCGGGCCCCGGTCAGGAGTGGGGCATCCAGATCCGGCGGTCGATCCGCCGGAAGAACGAGTGGACGCACCTGACGTTCGTGCCGGCCGCCACCGGAGGCGTCACCAGCATCTTCCGCGTCTCAGCGGCGGCGACGCTCGTCGGCCTCGACCTGCCGCCGGCGGCCAAGAACGTCGAGCTCAAGCCCTACGCGATCTCGAAGCTCACCTCCGATCTCGTGCGCACGCCGAACGTCGACAACCGGCTCGAGGCGACGGGCGGCCTCGACGCGAAATACGGCATCAGCGCGAACATGACCGCCGACCTGACCGTCAACACCGACTTCGCCCAGGTCGAGGTGGACGAGCAGCAGGTGAACCTCACGCGCTTCCCGGTGGTCTTCCCCGAGAAGCGCGACTTCTTCCTCGAGGGACGCGGCACGTTCGAGTTCGCGCGCGCCAGCGGCCAGGCCGGCTTCAGCGGCCAGACCTCCATCAACAACAACGCCCCGCAGCTCTTCTTCACGCGCCGCATCGGCCTCAACAACGGGCGCGAGGTGCCGATCATGGCCGGCGCGCGCGTGACCGGCACGCTGGGCAGGACGGCCATCGGCCTGATGAACATGGAGACGGGCGACGAGACGACGGGCGGCGTGGACGCGGGCGCGTGCGGCCCGCCGTTCACCAGCTGCACGCCCCGCACGAACTTCTCGGTGGTGCGGCTGCGCCGTGACGTGCTGCGCCGGAGCAACGTCGGCGTCATCTTCACCAACCGGTCGAACTCGCCGACGGTCGCCGGCTCGAACCAGGCCTACGGCATCGACGGGGCCTTCTCGTTCTTCCAGAACGTGACCGCCAACGCCTATTACGCGCGCAGCGCGTCGCCCAACCGATCGGGCGACGAGGACAGCTACCAGGCACGGGTCGAGTACGGCGGCGACCGCTATGGCGCACGGCTCGACTACCTGGACGTCGGCACCAACTACTACCCCGAAGTGGGCTTCGTGCAGCGGCGGGGTTTCGGTCGCACGTTCGCGTCGGCCCGTTTCAGTCCCCGCCAGCGCCGCAGCACGGTCGTGCGCCGATACCTGTTCGAGGCCGCCACCGAGTACGTGGTGAACCGCCGCAAGCGCGTCGAGTCGAGCAGCAACGGTCTGCGCTTCCTGACCGAGTTCCAGAGCAGCGATCAGTTCACGGTGGACGTCAACGCCGACCAGGAACTGCTCGTGCGGCCCTTCACGGTGGCTCGCGGCGTGAGCATCCAGCCGGGCGACTTCCATTTCGCCTCGATGACCACCAGCTACGCCTTCGGGCAGCAGCGCCGGGCGTCGG
Source organism: Vicinamibacterales bacterium (assembly GCA_041394705.1). Lineage (GTDB taxonomy): Bacteria > Acidobacteriota > Vicinamibacteria > Vicinamibacterales > UBA2999 > CADEFD01. Next base: position 33,435 of record JAWKHS010000006.1, on the reverse strand, counting down.
GCACGGTGGCGGTGCGGGCCGGCCAGTTCTACGACGGCACGCTGACGAGCCTCACCCTCAGCGGCGCGCGCGTCGCCATCCTCAAGCAGTTCTCGGTGGAGCCCTCGGCGACCTACAACCGCGGGCGCCTGCCGGACGGCGACTTCGACACCGCGCTCATCAGGGCGCGCGTGGACTACGCCTTCACGCCGCTTCGGTTCCTGAGCGCCCTGGTGCAGTACAGCTCGAACGACCGGACGTTCTCGAGCAACGTCCGCTTCCGCTGGGAATACCGTCCGGGCAGCGAGATCTTCGTCGTCTACACCGACGAGCGCGACACCACCACGGGCGGCTATCCCGGCCTGCGCAACCGCGCGTTCGTCGTGAAGGTGAACCGGCTGTTCCGGTTCTGACCGTTGCCGTCACCCGGCGCCGGCCGTCCCTCAGGGCGCGCTTTGCGCCCCGAAGGCCCGGGCGAGCGTCAGCGCCAGGCCGTGGGTGTCCACGTAGGAGCTGTTGGACGTCACGGCCACCACCAGGCCGCGCGGGCTGACCGTCACGAACGAGGCCACCATGCCGCCCAGGAGGTCGCCGTCGTGGCCGGCCACGAGCGCCTCGGCGCCGGCGATGGCCGTTCGCTGGAGCTGCCAGCCGAGGCCGTAGCCGGTGTCCTCCCCGGTGGTCGTCCGCTGGGGCGTCTGGAGCAGTGACACCGTCTCGGGCCGAAGCAGCCGGCCGCCCTGCACGGCCAGCCCGAAGCGCACGAGGTCCGACGGCGTCGACACGAAGACGCCGGCGCCCGAATAGCAGGACAGGTCGATCGGGCGCATCGGATCGAGGCCGTACTGCAGGTCGGCGGCGAACCTGGGGAAGTAGGACGTCGCCTGTTCGGGTGCCGTCCGCGAGGCCTCGTCCGGGGTCGTGTCGTGCATGCCCAGCGGCTCGAAGACCCGCTTGCGCGCGAACCGCAGGAACGGCTCGCCCGACGCCCGCTCGACCGCGGCGCTCACCACGATCCACCCGTACCGCGAGATGCGGAAGCGGCTGCCGGGATCGGCCAGGAGCGGCCGCGCCCCGAACGCCGGGAACGCGTCGGCCGGCCGCTGGCAGTGGGCGCCCAGCAGGGGACTCTCGTCGCCCCCGTCCGTCCTGAGTCCGGCCAGGTGGCCCATCACCTGGCGCAAGGTGATCGGCGGCTCCGTGGCCGGGAAGTCGGGGACGGCGGTCCCGATCCCGTCGTCGAGCCGCAGAAGGCCGTCGTCGACGAGCAGGCCGGCGGCCGCCGAGGTCAGCACCGTGGAGGCGGTGCCGAGCCTGAACCGGGTGTCGGGTCCGACCACGGAGCGGCGATCCAGGTCGGCCCACCCGAATCCTTCCGCCCACACCAGGCCGCCCTCGGCCCCGACCGCCACGGAGAGGCCGGGCACGTTCTGGTCGCTCAGGACGGTCCGCACGGCCCGCCGCGCCTGCTCCACGGCGACCGTCCATCGCGGCCCGGGGGCCGCGAACGACGAGGACGGCACGTCCTCCGCGCGGGGATGCAGCCGCTCGGCCGTCGTGCCCATGTAGGTCCAGAGGCCCAGGACCGCAACCCCGACGGCCCCGATGGAGAGGCCCGCCAGCGCGACCCACAGCCCAAGCGTCGATGCCGGTCGTCTCATGCGACGGACGATAGTCTGCGGCACGGCGCCCCGTCGTCACCCTCGCGTGAGGGTTGGATGAGCACCGGATGAGGCGACGGCCGGGCGCCTCAATCCGCCCGCAGCGTCTCGGCCGGATCGAATCCGGCCGCGCGCCTGGCGGGCAGCCAGCTGGCCAGCGCCGCCACACCCACCAGCACGAGGGCCATGGTGCCGAACGTGATCGGATCCGCCGGTTCGACGCCGTACAGGACGGCCTCCATGAAGCGGGTCAGGCCGACGGCGCCGGCCAGGCCGAGGACGACACCGCCGAGCGCCACCCTCACGCCGCGCCGCACCACCTCGGCGAGCACGCGGCCGCGACTGGCGCCCAGCGCCAGCCTGACGCCGAACTCCCGCCGCTGTTCGCTCACGGCCGCGGCCAGCAGGCCGTAGACGCCGACGGCGGCGAGCAGCAGGCCCACGAGGCCGAAGCCGCCCAGGAGCACCGTCAGCAGCCGGGGCTGCGCCAGCGCGCGGCTCACGGCGTCGTCGAACGTGAACACGGCGGTGATGGGCTGCGCGGCATCCACCGACCAGATGGCCTCTTCGACCGCCCGCGTGAGCTGCAGGGGGTCGCCCGAGGTCCGCGCCACGACGGTGGTCTTCACGCGCGAGTTCTGCAGGTTGTGGAGGTAGATCGTCGGCTGGGCCGGTTCGGCCACCGCGACCTGCCGGATGTCGTGCACGACTCCCACGATCTCGGCCGAGATCGACCGGCCGAACTGCAGCTGCTGCCCGGTGGCGGGCTGGCCCGGGAAGAACTGCCGTGCAAAGGCGTCGTTCACGACGACGACCAGGGGCGCGCCGCCACGATCGAAGGGCGTGAACTCGCGGCCGGCCGCGAGCGAGGCTCCGATGGTGGCGAAGTAGCCTTCGCTGACGTGGATGACGGTGGCCATCGGCGTCTCGCCGTTGGGTCCCAACGGGCGCCCCGGAATCGTGAAGCCGTTGCCTTCGCCGATTCCCCGGAACGGCGGGTCCTTCACGGCCGCGGCCGCCACCACGCCGGGGAGCGCCCGGACGCGCTCGATCATCTGCTGGTACGCCAGCGCGTACGGTGCGCCCGCGGTGGGCGCCGCGTCCTGATCGCGTGGGCCGAACCGGTCCGGATCCATCGTGAACTGGACCGCCAGCAGGTGGTCCGGCCGGAACCCCAGGTCGACGCGGGACAGGGCGAGGAAGCTTCGGCCCATGAGCCCGGCGCCGACGACCAGCATCATCGACACGGCCACCTCCGCCACGATGAGCCCGTGGCGCCAGCGTCTGTGGCTGGTACCGGCCACGGTGCGCCCGCCGTCGTGCAGGGCCGCCGCGCCGCCCGTGTCCGAGGCGCGCCATGCCGGCAGGATGCCGAAGACCACACCCGTGACGACGGCGAGCGCCGCGCTGAACACCAGCACCTGGCCGTCGAGGGCGATCTCGTCGGCCCGGGGCAGTTGTCCGGCGCTGAGCGCCATGAGCGCTCCGAGGCCGTAGCGCGCCACGGCCACGCCGAGCGCGCCGCCGGCCAGCGCGAGGAGCAGGCTCTCCGTGAGCAGTTGCCGCAGGAGTCGGCTCCGTCGTGCGCCCAGGGCGAGCCGGACGGCCAACTCCCGCGATCGCCCCAGCGCGCGCGCGAGTTGCAGGGCCGCGAGATTCACGCAGGCCATGAGCAGCACCAGGCCGACGGCGCCGAAGAGCACGAGCAGGCTGCGCCGCACGGAGCCGGTGACGACCTCGGCCAGCGGGCGCACGGTGGCACCGTCCCAGTTCGCGTTCTCCGGATAGCTGGCCGCCAGCGTCGCCGCGATGCCCGTCATCTCCGCCTGCACCGCGTCCTGGCCGATGCCGGGCTTCGCGCGCGCCACCACCCTCAGCACCCGGACCTGTCGCTGCCGCGGAATCGACGTGTCGGGAATCGTGGAGTACGGCACGAAGACGTCGGCGGAGGCGACCGGGTAGTTCAGCGACGGCGGCAGCACGCCGATGACGTCCACCGGGCGGTCGTCGAGGGTCAGCGACGAGCCGACGACGCCGGGATTGCCGCCGAACTCGCGCATCCAGAAGCCGTGAGTGAGGAGCACGACGTCGTCGTCCCCTCCGCGGACCAGCTCGTCCTCGCGCGGCAGGCGTCCGGCCACCGGCGTCACGCCGAGCGCGGTCAGGAACCCCGGCGTGAAGAACACGCTCGAGAGTCGGCGGGGGGTGCCGCGCCCGGTCAGGTTCACGCCGGAACCGCCCTCGGCGTACCAGAAGCCGCCGATGTCCTGGATGTCGCGGCGCGCGGCCCGCCAGTCGTCCACGTCCACGGGCGACACCGGGGCCTGGAGCGATCCAGAGGTGCGATTGGCCGAGTAGACGGCGTAGAGCCGATCGGCGTCGGGGAAGGGCAGCGGCCGCAGCAGCACCCCGTTGACGACCGAGAAGATCGCGACGTTGGCGCCGATGCCCAGGGCCAGCGTGAGCAGGGCGGTGGCGGTGAAGACCGGCGCGGCGCCCAGGCGCCGCAGGGCGTGCACGATGTCCTGCCTGAGATCGTCCATGTAGTGCCTCCGGCGCCGGATGTCCACCGTGCGCTGCCCGGCGCGGCGCATCGCATGCCGCGCGTCGTCGATGTCGCCGAACTCCGCCAGGGCCCGGGCCCGCGCGGCCTCGGGCGACAGCCCCTCCCGGACGAGCGCGTCCGCCCGCATGTCGAGGTGGAAGCGAAGCTCCGCCTCGACGTCGGCCGAGACCGGGTCGGGAGCCGTGCCGTCCGGCGGGAGCGGCGGTTCGCTCATGCCTTCAGCACCCGGAACATGGCCCACGCATATCGCTGCCAGGCCGTCTGGCCCGCCCGGAGCTTGCGGCGGCCCGCGGGCGTGAGCGTGTAGATGCGCGCCTGCCGTCCGCTCTCGGCCACGCCCCATTCGGCCGCCACGAACCCGCCCTCTTCGAGCCGCCGCAGGGCCTTGTAGAGGGGCGCGTCCTCGATCTGGAGCGCGCCGTCAGTGCGCTCCCGGACCCAGCGGGACACCGCATACCCGTGGCTGGGCCCGCGGGCCAGGGCCTTCAGGATCAGCACGTCGAGCGTGCCTTGCAGCAGTTCCATGGGCGCGTCGGGCATGACCTTACCTTACCAGGTAAGGTATTCGACGGCCGCCAGGGGCAAACGGTTGGAGCGGCCGTCAGCGGGGGCGGCCCGCCGGCCGTGCCGCGACGCGCTTCACGATCCGGTTGAGCCCCACGGCCGTGACGCCGAGATACGCCGCGAGGTCCTTCTGCGGCACCCGGCCGATCAGGTCCGGCGACGCCGCGGCCAGCTGGCGATACAGCTGTTCGGCGTTCAGCATGAGGAGATCGCGCTCGCGCCTGACCTTGAGTTCGGCCAGCCGCTGGAAGCCAAGCCGGATCGCCGTCTGCCAGGCGAGATCCGCCGCGCCGAGCGCCTCGACGGCGCTCCAGTCCAGGCTCTCCACCACGCTCGGCTCGATCGCGATGCTGGCAAACGACGTGCGCCCGCCGGAGAGCGCCACCGGGCACGCGAACGCCTCGCCCTCGCGCGCGAAGCTCTTGACCCACTCGTTCCCGTCGTCGTCGGTGTAGAGCTGCTTGAACAGCCCCTCGCGCACGACGAACACACGCGGGCACGGCTCGTCCTCGTGGAAGGCCGCCCCGCGGGCGGGAATCGCCGTGGTGCGGATGACGGACGCGAGGCGGTCGAGCCCCGCCAACTCGAGGCCGGCGGCCGTCTCCAGGCTCCGGAGCAGGTGAAGGGACGTCAGGTCTTCCATGGTCGTGGTCCCGGGGCGCGGGTTAACCCGGGTTAATGCTACCGGCGGGTCTCCCCGGCATGATGCCGGCATGCACCCACTCCCTGCCGCCACGAACGCCGCACGCGTGATAACGCGCTACTTCGACGAAGTCTGGAACGGAGGCGACCTCGACGTGCTCGACGAGCTGCTGGCGCCCGACTACGTCAACCACAGCCCGAGCATACCGAACCCCCGGCCCGGGCCCGCCGACCTGAAGCCGATCGTGCGGGCCATGCGCGAGGGCGCGCCCGACCTGCACTACGAGATTCTCGACCTCGTCGTCGACGGCGACCGGGCGGCCGTGTTCCTCCGGGTGACCGGGACGCACACGGGCGCGCTGTTCGGCCTCCCGCCCACCGGCCGGTCGTTCGACATCCGGCAGATGCAGATCGAGTGGCTGAAGGACGGGCGCCTCTGGCAGCACTGGCGGGTCAGCGACGAGCGCGAGTGGCTGCGGCAGCTGGGCCTGGGGCAGCCGTGAGGGCGCGAGCCGTGGCACACTGTCCTGCCGGGCCACGGCTCGACACTCCGCGGGGAAGCACCGATGACAGGCACGTCCACGAAAGAGACGCTCGGATTCCAGACCGAGGTCGCCCAGCTCCTGCACCTGATGATCCACTCCTTGTACGGCAACAAGGAGATCTTCCTGCGCGAGCTCGTCTCGAACGCCTCGGACGCGGCCGACAAGCTGCGCTTCGAGGCCATGACCGACCCCGGCCTGTTCGAGGACGACCCCGAGCTGCGCATCCGCGTGGCCTACGACGCCGCGGCGCGGACCATCACGGTGTCCGACAACGGCATCGGGATGTCCCGGCAGGACGTCGTGGAGAACATCGGCACGATCGCCAAGTCGGGCACGCGCGAGTTCCTCGCCCAGCTGACGGCCGATCGCGCGAAGGACGCGCACCTCATCGGGCAGTTCGGCGTGGGTTTCTACTCCGCCTTCATGGTCGCGGAGCGGGTGACCCTGGTCACGCGCCGCGCCGGACTCACGGCCGAGCACGGCGTCCGGTGGGACAGCACGGGCGAGGGCAGCTATTCGGTGGAGACCGTGGAGAAGGCCTCGCGCGGGACCGACGTGGTCCTGCACCTGCGGGCAGACGAGGACGAGCTGCTGTCGGGCAGCCGGCTGCGCGCCATCCTGCGGAAGTACTCGGACCACATCGCCATTCCGATCCTGATGAAGAAGGAGGAATGGAACAGCGAGACCCGGGCGCAGGTGCTGACCGACGAGGACGAGCAGGTCAACCGAGCCTCGGCGCTCTGGGCGCGCCCCAAGTCCGAGATCACCGAGGAGCAGTACCACGAGCTCTACAGGCACGTGGCACACGACGTGGACGCGCCTCTCGCCTACACGCACGCGAAGGTGGAAGGGCGGCAGGAGTTCACGCTGCTGCTGTACGTGCCCGCGCGTGCGCCGTTCGACCTGTGGGACCGGGAGCACCGCCGGGGCGTGAAGCTCTACGTGCGCCGCGTCTTCATCATGGACGACGCCGAGCAGCTGCTGCCGGCCTACCTCAGGTTCGTGCGGGGCGTGGTCGATTCGAACGACCTGCCCCTCAACGTGTCCCGCGAGATCCTGCAGGAATCCAAGGACGTCCAGGCGATCCGGACGGCGGCCGTGAAGCGCGTCCTGACGCTGCTCGAGGATCTCGCCGGGAAGGACACGGACAAGTACCAGGCGTTCTGGACGACGTTCGGCCGCGTGTTGAAGGAGGGCCTGCCGGAGGATCCCGGGAACCGCGATCGCCTCGCGAAGTTGCTCCGATTCTCCTCCACGCACAACCCGGACGACGCGCAGACGGTGTCGCTCGCCGACTACGTGGGCCGCATGAAGGACGGGCAGACCGACATCTACTTCATCACGGCCGACGGACCCGCGGCGGCCCGGCACAGTCCGCACCTCGAGATCTTCCGGAAGCTCGGCGTCGAGGTGCTGCTGCTGCACGAGCGGATCGACGAGTGGGTGGCGTCGTCGCTCCACGAGTTCGACGGCAAGCCGCTGCAGTCGGCGGCCGCGCGGGACCTCGACCTGAGCGCCATCGGCGGCGAGGCGCCCGCGGCGGCCGAGTCCACGCCGGGCGGTGAGCACGCCTCGCTCATCGAGCGGATGCGCACCGCGCTGGAGGACCGCGCGAGCGACGTGCGGATCACGAACCGCCTCACCGACTCGCCCGCGTGCCTGGTGAGCAGCGAAGAGGGCCTCAGCACGAATCTCGAACGGATGCTGAAGGCGGCGGGTCAGGCCGTGCCGTCGTCGAAGCCGATCCTGGAGGTGAACGCCGCCCATCCGCTCGTCCAGCGGCTCGCCGACGAGCGCGAGGCGGGGAGGTTCGACGACTGGAGCCGCATCCTGTTCGACCAGGCCACGCTGGCCGAGGGCGGACAGATCGACGACCCGGCGGCCTTCGTCCGGCGGCTGAACGACCTGATGCTGACGCTGGCGGGTGCGGGCCCGTCGCGTCTGTGGACACCCGGCAGCTGAGCCACGGGCGCGGCTCGTCGCGGCGGCGACGGCCGGTGTAGACTCAACAACACCGACCGTCACCGCGCCGCTGACCGCCGCGCGCGACGCGTCGACGAACCAGCAGGGCTCCCCCCGCCCGTACGACATCGGCAGGCGTGCGCATCGTCGCGTCGGAGGCTGTCCGGCGCGTCCGTCGCGGGCCTGCGTTGACTCGGGCGTTGGCCGCGGAGCCGGCGCTCATCGACGGCCCCGCCGCGGAGCACCATGGCCCTAGCGCACACTCCTGACTTGACGCCCGGCCGGCGCGACTGGTCGAAGATCGCGTTCATCGTCTCGGCCTTCCTGATGGCCTTCGGGTACGGGTTCGTCGTCGGGGCCCAGAACGTCTTCCCGTACTCGATCGTCCACTTCGCGATCGATTCCGTCCGGCAGCTTCGCACCTGGCGGAGCCAGTTCGGCGTCCGTCCGGACGCCTACCTGCAGCGCGCGCGGTATCCCGGCGCCGGGGTGACCCGCGACGTGGACGGCCGTGTGTCGCCCGGGCTGACGCTGCTCATCGGGTTCTTCGGCAGCACGAACGAGGCCAGGCTCATCCGTGCGGACGGCCGCGTGGTGCGGCGCTGGCCCCTGAGCTTCTCGGCGCTCTTCCCGGATCCGACGCACGTGCTGCCCGAGTCGGACCGCCCGAAGAGCGACTGGAACGTGGACCCCCACGACGGCCTCGCCCTTCACGACGGGTCGATCGTCTTCAACTTCGAGAACCTCGGCGTGGCGAAGCTGGACCGTTGCGGCGGCGTGGCGTGGACGCTGCCCCGGATGGCCCATCACGTGATCTCGCCGAACGACGACGGCACCTTCTGGATCGGCGGCCGCCGATACGTGGAGGGCGAATCGCCGTACCCCCACATCAAGACGCCGTTCCTGGACGAGACCGCGATGCGCGTGTCGGCGGACGGCCAGGTGCTCCAGGAGCTCTCCGTCCTGAAGGCGCTGCTGCTCGGCGCGCCGGGCCTCTACTTCGGCGGCCTCTCCAACCAGGTCCCGCGCGGCGAGACGCTGCACCTGAACGACATCGACGAGCTGCCGGCCTCCCTCGCCGCGCGGTTTCCGCAGTTCCAGGCCGGCGACCTCCTGCTGTCGATGCGTGACCTCAGCCTCCTGATGGTGCTCAGGCCGTCGACCGAGGAGGTCGTCTGGCGGCGGGTGGGCCGCTGGATCCGTCAGCACGACCCCGACTTCCTGCCCAACGGACACATCAGCATCTTCAGCAACAACCCGATGGCGGCGGCTGAGGGGCCCGCGCACGTGGACCAGTGGCCCGATCCCCTCGGTTCCAGCACGATCCTCGACCTCGATCCGGTGACGGGCGTGACGTCCCTGGTGTACGGCCGCGGGTCCGGACAGGCGTTCTACACCGCCTTTCGCGGGAAGCACGAGCGGCTGCCGAACGGCGACCTGCTCGTCGTCGAGTCGAACGCCGGGCACGTGTTCGAAGTGGATCAGGAGGGCGCGCTCGTCTGGGAGTACGTCAACCGCTACGACGAGACGAACACCGCCGTCGTCTACCAGGCGCACCGGTACGCCGACGACTACTTCACGGTGTCCGACTGGACCTGTCCGGCCACCACGCACTGACGCGAGACGCGAGAACCGAGGGGTTCGGGGGGCGTGCCAGTCGGCGTGCGGCACGGAGGACGAGGACCGTCCCTCCCACTGACAGTATCGCGCCCGCGCGCACGATCTTCAAGACTGTTCGTGGGGACGACGGCCCTGTAGCATCGGCGGCCCATGTCCCGAACCGCGACGCGCACGACGCCCTGCCGGGACGCCCCGCCGGGCGATCCGCTCACGCGCCTGCTCGACTCGCCCGATCTGTCGCGGGTCGTCCCGGCCCTCCCGCCTGAAGCGCTGGCCGGGATCATCCGGCACCATGGACTGGCGGCCTGCGGCGAGCTCGTCGCCGCGACCACGCCGCCGCAGCTCACGGCCCTGCTCGACCTCGACCTCTGGCGTCGTGCCTTGCCGGGCCGGGACGACCAGTTCGACGTCGACCGGTTCGGCGAGTGGATCGAGGTGCTCGTGGACACCGGGCCCGCCCTGGCCGCCCGCACGGTCGCCCGCCTGGACGCCGCCCTCGTCGTCGCCGGCCTGTCGCGCTACGTGCGCGTGTTCGACCCGGGGATCTTCGAGCCCATCGCGCAGAGCGACGACGAGCGGGCGCCGCGCCACGAGGCGATGCGCGAGGGGGACGCGGCGGGCGCCGACATGGCGACGGACGCCGACGCCGGGTCTGGCGCCACGCCGGCTGACGAGGGGGACCGCGAGCCGCTCGAGTGCGAGCTGGGCGGGTACCTCGTCCGCGCGAGGCGGGCGGACGCGTGGGACGCGATCGTCTCGCTCCTGGCCGCGCTCGACACCGACCACGGCGACGCGTTCCACGCGCTGATGCAGGGCTGCCGCCGGCTCTCCAACTCGAGGCCCGAGGCGGACGGCCTCGACGATCTGGCCGGGGCGCCCAATCAGCACCTCTACGACGTCGGCGCCCTGAGGGAGGCGCGCCTGGCGCAGCAGGGTTACGCCACACCCGCTGACGCGCGGGCCTTCCTGCGGATGGCGCGCCGGCCGATCGCCGGCGAGGCGCCAGCGGCCGCATGGACGTCCGGCGCCCATCCGATCGCGGCGGCGTACTTCCGGGCCATGGAGGCGGAGCCGTCGTCCGATCCGGATCCGACCTCGGACCCGCCGCCGGACCCGTCACCGACATCGTCGGTGCCATCGGCGACGGATCGGCAGGAGGACAGCAGGGGCGACGCGGACCTCGGCGACGCGGTCGCCGACCTGCTGGCCGAGGCCGGCATGATGCCCGAGCGGCCGCGGGCGCTGCTCGAGTCCGCCGAGCCGGGCCCTCCGGCCTCGCGCCTGTCACGCCTTCGGCGCCTGATGGCCCACGCGCGCGACACGGACGACGCCGCGCATCTCGCGCTCGGCCGCGAGCTGGCGTTCCTCGCGAACATCCTGCTTGCCGGGGCCTCGGTCCAGTCGCGGCCCTTCACGCCGCAGGAGGCGTCCGACGCCGCGGCGTGCGTCTGCAACCTGGGTCTCGAGTCCTGGCCCGGCCGCTGGGCCGATGTCGCGGCCGCCTCGCGGGCGCAGCCGGGCCATCCCTCGCTCGTGACGGCCTTCGAAGTGGGCTGGTCGGTGCTGCACCACGAGGTCGGCCTGGCCGTGGCGGCACGGCTCGCCGCGATCCTGGCCGACGTGCGCCCGGCGGACTCCGCCCTCCAGCGCGACCTCGCCACCCTCCGGCGCCGCCTCGCCGACGGCCTCGAGGCGGGCACGCCGTGGCTGGCCCGTCCGGCCAGCGAGGTCCTGGCGGAACTCGACATCGCGGCGTCGATTGGCCTGCAGGGCCTGCTCGAGGAGTGTCCAATCGTGCCCGCGGCCATGACCGCGATTCTCGACGGCCGCGCCTCGTCGATCAGCCCGACGGCATTCGACTTCGTCGCCACGCGCGGACAGATCGACGAGGTCCACGCCTTCATGGCGCGGCTGCCGGACCTGCTGTCCCGCTGAGCGGGAACCTCGATGACGGCGCCGGCGTTCGCCGGTTCCCCGGCACCGTCTCTGGACTACGCTCTCCCCATGACACCTCGTCTCCTGCCGTCCACGGCCATCGGGCTGGCCATCGCCGTCGCGACGATTCAGGCCGGCGGGCAGCTGCAGCCGACGTTCCGCAGCGGCACCGGCCTCGTGGTCGTGCCCGTCGTGGTGATCGACAAGGCCGGGCGGGACGTGACGACGCTGGACGTGCGCGACTTCGAGGTGCGCGAGGACGGCCAGCCGGTGGCCATCGAGACCTTCGTGGCGCCCGGGGCGAGCGACGCCGAGTCCGGACGCTTCGTCGTCGTCGTGATGGACAACGTGAACGTCGCCCCCGAGCGGTTCTGGCGCGTTCGCGCCATCGCCGGCACGCTCGTCGATCGTCTCGGCCCCGACGATCGCATGGCCGTCGTCGCCCTGGCCGGCGGGCGCGCCGCCGACACCTCGTCGCGCGCGGTCCTCAAGGCGGCGGTGGCGCGCGTGGGGCTCTCGGCGAGCGGCGACGTGCACTCGGCCGAGCGGAACGCCGACGACGGGCTTCGCGCCCTCGCCGACCTGGCCGGCCAGATCGCCGAGTCGCCGCATCGCCGGAAGGTGCTCGTGATCATCGGCGCGGCCTGGATCTTCAACCCGAACCGCGCCTCCGCCTTCGCCGATCGCGATCCCGACCTGAGCCCGCTGTGGCGCGAGGCCACGGAGCGGATGGGCGCGGCGAACGCGTCGCTGTACGTGATCGATCCCGGAGGGTTCACGGGCAGTCCCCAGGACTACGCGACGAGCTTCGCGGCCCAGACCGGCGGCCTCGCGTGGACCAACACCAACGCCTACGACAAGGCCATCGACCGCCTGTGGCGCGATGCGGGCACGTACTACCTGATCGGGTACCGGGCGCCGTCCAGGGACGGGCGCCCGCACGACATCGACGTGCGCGTCACCGGCTCGGGGCTGACGGTCCGCGCGCGACGCACGCGGGGCTGAGCGGCCCTCGCCGCCGCCACCCGCGTCAGCGCGGCTCGGCGGCGAAGGCCTGCTCGAGCGTCATCTGGTACTCGATGCCGTCGGCGGCGATGGCGAGGTAGGCCCAGTGGGGCTCGTCCGCCACGTCGACCGCCGCCTCCGCGACACCGCCGGCGTCGACGATCGTCTGGAGCAGGCGCCCCGAGACGGCGCTGTGCAGGGTGACGGTGAGGTGGCCGGCGCCCGGGGAGACCTCGTTCATGGTTCGCCAGCGCAGGCGCATCGGCGTGGTCGAGACCTCGAACGACTCGGTCTGGCGGTTGATGCGGCCCGACCAGCTGCCCACCTCGCGCCAGGCGATTGCCGTGGCGACCGCCGGCGGCGCCACATCGCGTGGCGGCGGTCCGCCGCATCCGCCCGCCGTCGTCGCCGCCACGCACACGAGCACCGTCGCGACGCGTCCCCCGATGCGCATGCCGTCAGCGCACGAGCCGGGTGACGTGCGCGGCCACGGCCCGCCATTCGCCGTTGCGCTTCTGCCAGATGTCCGTGTAGCGGCCGCTGCCCGACCGGCCGTCGCTCGTTTCGTAGACCGTGCGCGCGTGCACGATCGCGGTGTCGCCGAACAGGCGAATCTCGACGTCCTCGGCGGACAGGCTCTTCAGATTCGAGGGCCTGGCCACCTGCGCCAGGAACGCGGCCCGATCCAGGATCGTGCCGTCCGGGTTCGTGTTGCGGAACTCGCTCGCCAACAGTTGTTCGAAGCGGGCCCCGTCCGACGCGAGTACGGCCTTGACGTAGTCGTCGTTGAGCCGCGCGAGCATGGCCCGGTCATCGGCCGGCGCGGCGGCCACGGTGGGCACGGGCGTCGCCCGCGGACCCGTGTTGTCCAGATCGGCCGCGATCAGCCAGAAGCCGTCCTGGCGGCGGTGGAGGGCGAGGACGAAGCGGCCGCCGGGTCCGGTCGTGTCCGGGTAGCGGAAGCCGCCCACGATGTAGCCGGTCGTGTCCGAGATGGCGAACGCATAGGCCGTCAGCTGCAGCGTGCCGCCCGGGCGGGAGAGGCCCTTCGCGATCGCCTCCCGGCCGCGTGCGAGAGGACTGCCGCTCTGCACGGCGAAGCCGTCCTCCAGGAACAGCGCCGCCATGGCCGCCCCGTCGCCGTCGCGCCAGGCACGCTCGTAGTCGCGCAGCACCCGATCGAGCTCCGGCGGCAACGTGAGCGCCGGCGGGTCCACGATGGGCGGCGACGGCGCAGGTGATTGCGCGCCCGCCAGGGCGGGCCACGCGAGCACGAGGCACACGAGCGCGGCGCGCGCGCCGATGGCGGGGCGGTGCCGTCGCGGAGTCTTCGCGTCCACGTTGGGGTTCGACATCAGGCCACTCGTCGTCTCAGGGCCGGCCTCCGTGCCACGGAACGGGTCGCCGGCCGCCTCCGTAATCTCACCACGACTGCGCACCGCATGCCACCGTCGGGTCGGCGCGGCTCCAGACATGGACATCCCGGCATCCGGCGGCGATCCCCGCGGCGCCGACCGCCGTGAGGCGGCAGACGAGGCGCTCCCGGGCGCCGGTTCCAGCGGGCCGGTGTCCGGCCGTCGTACGCCATCCGGTAGGATGCGCCGATGACCGGCCCCGCACGGTTCCAGGTTCCCGGGCAGGGCCCCGTCACGCCGAGTGGCTTCGGCCTGCCGGGCGATCTCCTCCGGGAGTCGCGCAAGCGCGTGCGGATCATGGCGCTGCTCGTGCTCGTCGGCTCCCTGCCCGACTTCGTCATGACCGTGGGGCAGGGCCTGATGCGGCTCCTCACCGGGTCGGGCAGCGTGCCCGAGGTGATTCCGTTCCTCTACAACGTCCTGACGGTGGTGAGCGCGCTGTCGATGATGCGCGCGGCGGGGAGCAGTCGCATCCGCGACGGCACGCTGCTCCACCTCGCCCTCGGGTTCGAGGTCTTCCTGTGCCTCATCCTCTCGATGGCCAATCCGGAGGCGCTGTACCAGGACAACGGCACGCTGCCACGGATGACGTGGGTGACGCCCCTCATCATCCTCTTCCCGCTGATCGTGCCCTGCCCGCCGCGGCTGACGCTGCTCGCGGCGATCCTGTCCGCGGCGACGCGTCCGATTGGCTTGGTGATCCTCGTCCTCGCCGGACGGGTGGAGGCGTCCGCCGATGACTTCGTGCTCACCCTGTTCAACCCGACCGTCGCCGTCGTGTTCGCCTACTTCGGTTCCCGGGTGCTCTACGGACTGGGCATCGAGGTCGCGGCGGCGCGGCGCATGGGCAGCTACACGCTTGAACGCCGGATCGGCACCGGCGGCATGGGCGAGGTGTGGCTGGCCCGGCACCGCCTGTTGGCGCGCCCGGCGGCGGTCAAGCTGATTCAGGCCGGCGTCGGTGAGGCGCTGGGCTCGGTGGAGACCTCGGGCGTGCTGCAGCGCTTCGAGCGGGAGGCACAGGCCACGGCGGCCCTCCGTTCTCCCCACACGATTCAGCTCTACGACTTCGGCGTCAGTGACGGCGGCCAGTTCTATTACGTCATGGAGCTGCTGGACGGCCTCGACGCCGACACCCTCGTACGGCGCTTCGGCCCGCTGCCGGCCGAGCGCGTCATCGCCGCACTGCGCCAGGCGTGCCACTCGCTGGCCGAGGCGCACGAGGCGGGGCTCACGCACCGGGACGTGAAGCCGGCGAACCTGTTCTTCTGCCGGTACGGACGAGACTTCGATTTCGTGAAGGTGCTCGACTTCGGCCTGGTGAAGACGTCGGCCGGCGGCGGGGCCGCCGAGACGACGCTCAGCGCGGCGGGGGTCGTGCGCGGCACGCCGGCGTTCATGCCCCCGGAGCAGGCGCGCGGCGACGAGGGCGTGGACGGCCGCGCCGATCTGTACGCCCTGGGCTGCGTGGCGTACTGGATGCTCACTGGACAGTTCGTCTTCGAGGGGAAGAGCGCCATCGACGTCCTGATGCAGCACGTGCAGACGCCGCCGGTGCCGCCGTCGGCGCGCACGGAACTCCACGTGCCGCCCGCGCTCGACGCGATCGTGCTGGCCTGCCTCGACAAGGATCCCGCGAGACGCCCGCAGAGCGCGATGGAGCTCTCACGCCGGCTGGCGGAGTGCCCGCTCGACGTACCCTGGACGAACGAACGCGCACGCGAGTGGTGGACGTCGCACCATCCGCCCGGGGCGGCCGGGTCGATACCGGCGGACAGGTTCGCCACGACCGAAGGCGCCTGAGGCGAGCCCGGCGACCCGCCGATCGTCCGGAGGCTCAGAGGCTCCGCATCGACGCCGCGGGATCCACGCGGGCGGCGCGCCAGGCGGGCACCGCCGCGGCCAGCAGCCCGAAGAGCGTCATCGATGCGAGCGCCGCCGCGAGGCTGGCCGGGCGCCCGGCATCGAGCCCGGCGATCAGCGTCTGGAGGACGCGCGCGAACGCGGCGGCCCCGATCCCGCCGATGAGGAGGCCGGCCGCGATCAGGCGGCTCGCCTCCGCCAAGACCAGCCGTCCCACGGCCGCCCGATCCGCGCCGAGCGCCTTGCGCAGCCCGATCTCGCGCGCCCGGCGGGCCACCGAGTAGCTCATCAGGCTGAAGAGGCCCTGCACGGCCAGGAGCAGGCCCAGCACGCCGAGCCCGCTCGCGACGTCGGCGTTCAGCCGCAGGTCGGCCACGCCGCGCCGGAACTGCTCCGAGAACGGCTGCACGTCGAGGACCGCGAGCTCCGGGTAGCGGCTGCGCAGCAGGTCGTGCAGCCGCTGCGGCAGTGACGCGTCCGCCGACACGACCAGCGTGAGGCGCCGCGCCGCCGCCTGTCGATAGTAGAGATAGACGTGCGGTTCGAACGGCCGCGCCGGCGGCCCGGTGAGGCTGTCGGCCGCCACGCCGACGACCTGGTACGCCTGCAGCGGCGCCTCCGGCGTGGTGTGCACGTCCAGCCGCTGTCCCACGGCGTCCTGTCCCGGCCACAGCCGTGCGGCGGCCATCGCGGTGACGATCGCGACTCTCGGCGCGCCGTCCTCGCCATCCCGGGCGTCGAAGTCCCGCCCGTCGGCGAGGTCGATGCCCAGGCTGTCGAAGTAGCCGCTGGCGATGATGTTCGAGGTGACGCGCACCACGTCGCGGCCGGGCCCGGAAACCCGCAGTTCCATCGGCATCGCGCCGCCCGGGACCCTCGACACGAGGCTCGCGGCGTGCACGCCCGGCAGGGCACGCACGTCGTCCAGGATGCGGCCGAAGAGCACGGCGGGCCCGGCGCCGTCGACGGCGCCCGGGGGGACGTGCACCGTGGCCAGCGTCCGGCCGTCCGTCTGGAAGCCCCGCGGCGCGCCGCGCGCGGCCTCGAGGGTCTGCAGGAAGAGGCCGGTGCCCACCAGCAGCACGACCGACAGCGCCACCTGGCCGATGACCATCACGCGCCGACCGATGAGCCGACCGCCCACGCCGCTGACGGCATCGGCCCGCAGACTCGCCACCAGGTCGCGCCGGCCCAGGGCGAACGCCGGGGCCACCGTGGTCACGACGGCCACGGCGCCCATCATCAGGAGGCTCGCGCCGCCCACGAACCAGGGATCGACCACGAGGTGGGTGTCCTGCGCCCATTCGCCCATCCCGACGGGCACCGTGTCGAGCAGGTAGCCTTCGATGACGGCGAGCACGGGTCGGACCAGCGGCAGGCCCAGCACGCCGCCCGCCATCGCCAGCAGGAGGCCCTCGAGGCACAGTTGGCGGACGAGCCGTGGCCGGCCGGCGCCGAGCGCCGCCTGCACCGCGAAGTCGCGCTCACGCGCCGTCACGCTCGCCAGCAGCAGGTTGCCGATGTTGGCGCACGCCAGGAGGAGCAGGCAGGTCACGGCCAGCGTCAGGGCCTGCGCCCCGCGCACGAGGGGATCGTCAGGGGGCCAGGCGTTGTAGTCCGCAACGGCCACGGCATCGAACCGCCTGGGGGCGTCGAGCGGGTGCGTGGCATCGAGACCCCGCGCGACGCCAGCCAGGCCGCCGGCGGCTTCCCCCGGCGTCGTCGACCGCGCCCGGCGTGCCATCACCGACACGGTGGACGCGTCGCGGTCCGTCGTCGCGGCCAGCAGTCCGTCCGCCGTGGCGAGTGGGACGTAGAGCGACATGCCAAGGGCCGGCCCCTGGAACCCGGGTTCGGTGACGCCGACCAGCGTGTAGCGCTGCCCGCCGTCGAGCACGACGTCCGTGCCGATGGCCCGCGGATCGGCCCCGAGGTGCGTGCGCCAGAAGCGGTGGCTCACGACGAGCACGCGCGGTGCGCCGGCACGGTCGTCAGCGGGCGCGAGCAGCCGCCCCAGCGACGGGCGTGCACCGAACAGGTCGAAGAAGTCGCCGCTCACGGCATGCCCCCAGCCGTGTACCGTGCGCGCGGGACCGCGCACCGCGGCGCCGAATGCCCGCCAGCCGGCGAGCTGGCGCAGCGCGCCGGGGCGCGCGGCGGAGAGGTCGTAGAAGTCCGGCTGTGACAGCTGGCCGTGCGGGTCGTCCGGCGTCGATCGGAACACCCAGGCGAGGCGGCCGGGGTCCGGCGCCTCGATCAGGGGCCTCGTGAAATAGCTCAGGTAGGCGACGAGGCCGGAGAAGGCGCCCAT
The DNA here is from genome assembly GCA_041394705.1 of Vicinamibacterales bacterium. Classification (GTDB taxonomy): domain Bacteria; phylum Acidobacteriota; class Vicinamibacteria; order Vicinamibacterales; family UBA2999; genus CADEFD01. The sequence continues at coordinate 15,367 of JAWKHS010000006.1, read as the reverse complement.
GCCGAGGGCCAGCGCCACGACGACGTGCGCGGCGTGTGCCGGCCTCCGGCGAAGCGCGCGAAGCGCGCTTTTCAGGTCCTGCATTCCGCTGCCCACATGCCCCCTCGGGACGCCGATCTCGCCCGGACCCGTCACTCGGCGTCTCTCCCCGCCATATCGGTCGATGGCGGGAGGAGCTGTGGGCGCCCCGCCGCTACAGGTGCGCCTGCAGCGGGTCGTGCATCCGACGGCCGTGCTCCAGCGTCATGAGCAGCACGTCCGGTGTCACGGGCGCGCGCCGGAAGGCGTCCACGCCCACCGCGCTGGCAATCGCGTTCATGACGGCGCCGTAGGCGGCGCCGACGGGCGGCTCGCCGACTCCTCGCGCGCCGACGGGCGTCTCGGGATCGGCAAGGCCCACCGCGTCCGCGTGCATGGTGGACGGGATGTCGAGGATGGTGAGCGGCTTGTTGTGGTGGAACCGCGTGGCGAGCGCCGCGCCGTAGTGCGGGTCGTAGACCCACTTCTGGCACAGCGCGTGGCCGATCCCCAGGCAGCTCCCGCCGCTGATCTGGGCGGCCATGCTCCGCGGATGGATGACGGTGCCGATGTCGCCCATGCCGAAGTAGTCGACGAGCGTCGGCTTGCCGGTCTCGAGATCCACCTCGACCTCGGCGAAGCCGGCCACGAACGAATAGGTGGTGCCGTCGCGCGGATACGTGTCCTTGGCCACGCCCATGAGGCCCAGGCCCACCAGGGCGCCGGCCGCGCCCTTCGTCGTGGCATGGAGCTCGTCCGGCAGCTCGTGTCCGTCGTAGCGGCCGCCGAGCGCGATCGCGCGCGTCGCCGCCTGAGCGTAGGTGAGACCGCGCCCAGGGCTGCCGCGCCGGAACACGCGTTCGCCGCCGAGCTCGTAGTCCTCGGGACGGCCGCCCAGGTCGCGCGCCGCGATCTCCTGCAGCTTCCGCCGCGCGTCCATGGCCGCCGCGTGGTTCGCCCGCGTCATGGCGTGCGTGGTCTGACTGCCCACCGAGAGGCACGAGTACGGCAGGTGCTTGCTGGTGTCGCCCCAGGCGACGTCGACCTTGTCCCACGGCACGGCCAGGATCTCGGCGGCGACCCGCGCGAGGTCGAACAGAGAATGCGTGCCCAGGTTGCCCACCCCGCTCTGGACGTAGAGCCGGCCGTCGGGCCGGATCGTCATCAGCCCGTCGTGGCCGACCGAACCCGCCGTGTGCGTGCCGACGGCCACGCCGACGCCGCGCACCTTGCTCCCGACGCGCGTGCCGGCCCGGGCGGCGCGCTCGTTCCACCCGAAGCGCTCCGCGCCCTGTTCGAGCGCTTCCCGCACGAACGCGCTCGTCGTGTGGCCCCGCTGGCCGTTGCGCGCGGGTCCGAACGGCGCCTTGCCGACGGGCGCGTTGATCTTGCGCATCTCCACCTGATCGATGCCGAGCTGCGCCGCCGCCTTCGTGATCGCCTGCTCCACGATGGCGATGCCCTGCATCTCGCCGGGCGACCGCTGGAACAGGCGCGTGGGCGTGTTCGTGAGGACGTTCACGGCCCGCCACCGCATCGCCAGCGGCTGATAGAGCAGTGAGGTCGCCTGGCCCGCCGCGCGGTGATCGCCGCGTTCGCCGCGGGCGCCGTTGTCCTGGACGATGAAGAGATCGAGGGCCGTGATGCGGCCGTCGGCGCGGAAGCCCACGCGGGCCCGCCCGGTCATGTTCGTGCGCGCGTGCCCGATGTAGTGCTCTTCCTCGCGGCTGATGCGCATCATGACCGGCGCGTTGACCTTCTTCGCCAGCAGCGCCGGGATGCACATCGACACGGCGCCGCCGCCCTTGCTGCCGAACCCGCCGCCCGTGTACTCGGAGACGAAGACCACGTCGGACGGATCGACCCCGACCCAGTTGGCGACCCCAGGGAGCGTGCGCATCGTGCTCTGCGTGGAGCCGTGCACGTACACCTTGCCGTTCTGCCAGTAGGCCATCGCGCTCCTGGTCTCGAGCGTCTGGTGGCTGGTGGCCTGCACGACGAACGTCTCGTCCACCACCAGGGCCGCCTCGCGCAGGCCGGCCTCCACGTCGCCGACCGTCCACTCTTCCGTGGCCTCGCCCAGCGGCAGCTGGCCCTCGGGGGCGTCGGCGAAGTCCTTGTCGGTCCACTTCACCGTCCGCAGCTCCGTCTGGTTCATCAGGGCCCCCTCGAGGTCGCGCCTCGCCGGGCCGCTGGCCGGTGCCAGGACGTTGCCGTCCGTCGTGGCGTTCGGGCTGCCCGGCCGGAGGCTCTCCAGGGGATCGGTCACGAAGGGGAGCAGCTCGAGGTCGAGCTCGATGCGTTCGATGGCCTCCACGGCCGTCTCCTCGTCGACCGCGGCCACCGCGAGGATCGGTTCGCCCTTGAAGAGCGGCTCGTTCGTGAGGGCGGGGATGTCGCCGCGTGCCGCCTCGGGCAGGTCGTCCGCGGTCAGGATCGCGCGCACGCCCGGCATCGCCAGCGCGGCGCTCGCATCGATCCGCCTGACGCGCGCGTGGGGCATCGGGCTCAGCAGGAGCTTGCAGAAGAGCATCCCGTCGGCGCGGAAGTCCTCCGCGTACTTCGCCCGCCCGGTCACCTTCGCGATCAGATCCGGCGTGGTGTAGTTCCTGCCGATGAGCTTCTCGTCAGCCACGTTCCGCCCTCCAGCCCCGGTCGCCGGGCCACATCCGCGCACGATACGCGTCGTCTCCCCGGCCCGTCAATGCGCGGCCCGCGTCTCTGGCGCGTGGTGTCGGCTGGCTCGGAGCTCGGGTTGATCGATTTAACCACATAGTGGTTTAATCGTGGCCCGGAGCGGTGACGTGGGATATCTCGGTGAGCTCGAACAACTCATCCTCTTCGCGGTGGCCGCGCTCGGCGACCACGCCTACGGCGGTGCCATTCGGGCGCACATCGAGGACCGGAGCGGCCGCGTCGTGTCGTCGGGCGCGATCAGTACCACTTTGGGACGTCTCGCGGACCGCGGCCAGGTGGTGGGGCGCGTCGGCGAGCCCGTGCCCGGTCGTGCCGGTCGCCCGCGCAAGTACTACTCACTGACCCCGGCGGGCGCTCGTGACCTGCAGGAGAGCTACAACGCCATCCGCGCCATCGCGGGCGGCGCGTTGCGGCGCCTCGACGCGCTGGCGGAGGGGCGTTGAGCGAATCGCGATCGCGGCTCGGGCGGATCCTCGCGGCCGTCCTCATCCGCGGTGACGAGGCGCCGTACATCCTGCGCGACCTCGACGACGCCTTCCAGCACGACCTGGCGCGCGGACTTCCGCCAGCCCGGGCGCGTGCGCGGGATCTCAGGAACGTCGTGGCGTCGGCCGCGAGCCTCTGGGCGGAGTGCCTGCGGCCGTCGGCATGGCGGCCGTCGCTGCTCGATGCCCGGCTGGGGGTGCGGGCGATTCTCCGCACGCCCTGGCTGAGCCTCGTCGCCGTGTCCGCGATCGCCATTGGCATCCCGGTGGGACTGGCGCCCATGCACGCGGTGGCCGCGCTCGAACAGCCGCTGCCGGGCGATCCGGACGGCCGCGTCCGCACCCTCTGCTACTGGCGCGACACCGTCCACGCGCCCGCCACCGCCGGTGACTACGCGCTGTGGCGGACCTCGCTGCGGTCGTTCGATGTCGTGGCGGCCTACAGGCTGGTGACCGTGAACGTCGATGCGGGCAGCGGCGGCGTGCCGGTGGCGGGCATCGAGACCACCGCGTCGGCGTTCGACCTCCTGCGCACGCCCCCGCTGCTGGGGCGCGTCCTCGATGCCACTGACGACGCGCCCGGAGCGCCGGCCGTGGTCGTCATCGGCCACGACCTGTGGCGCACGCAGTTCTCGAGCGCGCGGGACATCGTCGGCCGGCCGGTCACGATTGGCGGCGCGCCGTTCACCGTCGTGGGTGTGATGCCGCCGGGGTTCCGGTTCCCCACGTCCCAGCAGGCCTGGATGCCGCTCGGCACGCCGGACGCCGGCGCCGGTCCGCGCCTGGGCGTGCCGCTCGTCGTGTTCGGGCGGCTGTCGGCGGGCGCCACGCCGGCATCGGCCGACGCGGAACTCCAGGCGCTGACGGCATCGCTGGCCGCACAGGATCCGGCGTCGTTCGATCGGCTGCGCGCGGCAGTGCTGCCGGCCTGGCACCTGAGCTTCGCGTTCCCGTCCGCCGGCGGCCTGCGAGCCCTGCCCGAATACTCCCTGGTGCAGGTGCTGCTCCTGGCGCCGCTCGTCGTGGCCTGCGTCAACGTCGGGCTCCTGATCCTGGCGCACACCTCGACGCGTGGGGCCGAGTTCGCCGTGCGGACGGCGCTGGGCGCGGGACGCGGGCGCATCCTCACGCAGGTCTTCGTCGAGTTCCTGGTGCTCGCGCTCGTGGCGGCCGGGGCCGGCCTGTGGCTGCTCGACTGGCTGCCCCCGCGCATCCTCACGGCCCTGGGGATCACGGTGCCCTACTGGATCGACACGGGCCTGACGGCGGCCACGGTGCTGCGCGCCGTGGCCCTCGCCGCCGGCTGCGCCGTCATCGCCGGCGTCCTGCCGGCGGTGCGCATGACGGGACCGTCGATCGAGGCGAACCTCCGGCGGACCCGCGCGCATCGCACCGGCACGCGCCTGGGGGGCGTATCGACCGCCCTCATCGTGATCGACGTTGCCGTGGCCGTCGTCGCCATCGGCGTGGCCGGGGGCCTGTGGGGCAAGGTGCAGGCGACCCTGCCGCACGAGGCCACCGACGGCATCCGGGCGGCGCAGGTCCTGTCGGTCACGCTCGACGTCCCGTCGGCCACACGCGCGCAGGTGGCACGGGCGCAGACCGGGATCGTCGAACGGCTCCGAGGCGAGCCAGGCGTTCGAGCGGTGACCTTCGCCACGGCGCTGCCGCGCATGGACCATCCTTCACGCCTGGTGGAGACGGACCAGGCCGCGCAGGCCGGCGCGGCGGGTCCCTTCAAGGTGCGGACGGCCCGCGTGGCCACCGACTTCTTCGAGGCGCTGGCGCAACCCCTCGTGGCCGGCCGTGGGTTCCGGTCAGCCGACCTCGACCCCGCCGCCCGCTCGGCCATCGTCAACACCACGTTCGCCCGGCGCGCATTCGGCGCGAGCAACCCGATCGGCAGGCGCGTGCGCGAGACCACGACCGAAGGCGCACCCGCGGGCCCGTGGCTCGAGGTCGTCGGCGTCGTGGGCCGCCTGGGCGTGCACGCGCTGACGCCCTCGCAGGACGACGCGATGTACGTGCCGATGGCCGCCGGCGACGTGAACCCCGTCCGGCTGGCCGTCTGGGCGCCCGGTGGCCCCACGGTCCTGGCGCCCCGCGTCCGCGAGCTCGCGCGCGCCGTCGATCCCGATGCGGTCGTGGCGGCCGCCGTCCCGCTCGATCAGATGTTCGAGGGCGACTGGTATCTCCTGCGGGCCCTCGTCCTGGGGGCCGTGCTGCTCGTGGCGGTGCTGCTCAGCCTGGCGGCGTCGGCCCTGTACGCGATCCTGTCGCTGGCCGTGTCCGAGCGGACCCGGGAGATCGGCATCCGCGTGGCCCTCGGCGCCGGCCGATGGGGCGTCGCTCGCGACGTGGCCGCGCGGGCCATCGTGCAGATCGGCGCGGGCGTGCTGCTCGGCCTCCCGCTCGCGATTCCCCTGTGCTACGAGTTCCTGGAGGTCACGGGCGTTGGCCCGTCGGTGCCTGGCGCCATGGGGCTGGGCGTGGGCCTCGGCGCGTCGGTCCTGCTCGTCGTGTCGCTCATCGCCTGCACGGCGCCGACGCTGCGGGCGCTGCGCATCGCGCCCATGGACGCGCTCCGCAGGGACACCTAGCCGGGACAGGCTACCGGCCCTGTCAGGGCCACCCGTCCGGGCGCGGGAACGGACATGGCCGCGCGACGACCGCGAGCCGCGTCCGGCGCGTGGCGCGTATACTGGGCGCCACCGCTTTTCTGAGCACTGAGGCGCGCGCCGCCCTGGCCCTCACCAAAGCCAACCTTGGGAGGGACCATGCCCGCCGTTCTGCAGCCGAAGCCGCCGCCTTTTTCCCGCGCCGTCGAGACCATCGAGGCGCCCTCGTCCGGGCGGGGCGACGAATCCCGTGGCGTCTTGACGACCACGCTCCTGATGGCCATCGCCGCCCTGGCGCTGGGCGGCGCCGTCTACCTCTCGTTCGTGGGAGCCCCGTGATGGCCGAGCTTCCGGAGATGGGCACGTTCGCGTTCGTGGTGGTGTCGGCGCTCCGCGCCAAGCAGCTCGCGCGCGGATGCGTGCCGCGTGTGGAGGCCCGCTCCAACACCGCCCGCACCTCTCAGGCGGAAGTGGCCGCCGGCATGGTCAGCGCCATCGACGGGACGACGGCGGCCGACGCACCGGCGGTCGACACACGGCGAGGCGACGACCAGCCCTGATCGCCGTTCGGCCGCGGCGAAGACCAGCCGGGCGGATCGATCCGCCCCCGCCTCAGGCGAACTGCGGGCGATGGCGTCTGGGGCCGCGCGACGGATGGCGCGGCGCCGCGTGCCTGCCGCGCACGGGGCCGCGGCCGCCCTTGGGCGCGATGGCCATCGAGTGGGGGCGGCGCTCGCCGTCCCGCGCGCCGTCGCGGACCACGACCTCGGCCGGGGGCGCGAAGCCTTCCACGTGCGACGTGTGCAGGGGCGCGGGCAGCAGCCGCTGGATGCCGCGCAGCAGCGTCCGTTCACCCGCCGACACCAGCGACACCGCGCGTCCTTCACGCCCAGCGCGGCCCGTTCGGCCGACGCGGTGGACGTAGTCCTCCGGGACCAGCGGGAGGTCGAAGTTCACGACGAGCGGCAGGTGCGCGATGTCGAGGCCGCGCGCGGCGACGTCGGTGGCCACGAGCACCTGCAGGCGGCCGGACTTGAACGCGCCGAGCGCGCGCTGGCGCTGGCCCTGGCTCTTGTCGCCGTGGATGACCGCCACGGCCAGCCCCGCGCGCTCCAGGTGAAGCCCGACCTTGTCGGACCCCCGCTTCGTCTTGCAGAACACGAGGGCCTGGTCGGTGTCCTGTGAGGACAGCAGGTGCGTGAGCAGCGCGCGCTTGTGCTCGGCCTGCACCGGGTGGACCTGATGCGTGACCGACGCCGCGACGACGCGGCCGGCCGTGACGTCCACCCGCGTGGCCTCGTGCGTGAACTCGGCCGACAGACGCAGGACGGCGTCTGGTAGCGTGGCCGAGAAGAGCAGCGTGCGTCGGGACGCCGGCAGGGCCGTGACGATGCGCTTGAGCGCAGGCAGGAAGCCCATGTCGAGCATGCGATCCGCCTCGTCCAGCGTGAGCTCGCCGACCGCGCGCAGGTCGATGGTGCCCCGTTCGAGGTGATCGATGAGCCGCCCGGGTGTGGCGACGACGACGTCCAGGCCCCGCCGAAGGGCCCGGATCTGCAGGCCCATGGACGCCCCCCCGTAGATGGCCGTGATGCGCAGCGGCCCGCCGGACGAGAAGTCGGTGAGGGCCCGCGCCACCTGCTCGGCGAGCTCGCGCGTGGGCACGAGCACGAGCGCCCGGGGCGTGCGTGGGCCGCTGGGACGGGACGCCGTCAGGCGCTGCACGATCGGAAGACCGAAGGCGGCCGTCTTGCCGGTGCCCGTCTCGGCCCGGGCGACGAGGTCGCCGCCGGCGAGCGCGAGGGGAATGGCGCGAGCCTGGATGTCAGTGGGCGACTGGTACCCGAGGCGATCGAGGGTGACGCAAAGCGTGGGACTGAGACCGAGAGCGGCGAACGTGGACACGTGTCAAATCCTCCGGGCCTGGATCCGCTTCCAAGTGGCGGGCAGGCGAATGGCTCACACGACGCCCGGCGCCGCAATGGCGCCGACGGTGTGATCGAAGCGCGGGCTTCGAACGGATTCGACTCGTGGCTAGGCTGGGTGTGAGGAGCGCAGGCCCCGGAAGGGGCTGCGACGCTTACATGCGGCAGAGCGCGTGGGCAGATCCGATGACGTCGATCCTATCACGCCGCGCGCCCGCGACCGCCGCGGGTGCAGGGCTGGGCAGCTTCAGCGACGTGGGGGCGGCTACCGCTTGAGCCGTGCGGCCCGTCGCGACACCGTCTTCCTGGCGGTGGTCACGGCCTTGGTGACGCGTTTGGTGAGCGTCTTGGTGGCCTTGGCGACGGCCTTCGCGCCGCTCCGCCGCGCCTTCTTGGCGGCCTTCCGGGTCTTCTTCGCGACGGCCCCGGTGCGTTTGGCCATTTTGGCCTTGCCCTTGGCCAGCGCCTGTCCGGCCTCGGCCAGCGGATCGGGATGATCGGCCTTCAACCGGTCCACCCGTCCAGCCACCGTGCCCAGCGCGCGGCCGGCCATGCTGGCGGCCGCGGCCAGGGTGCCGGAGGATACCTTTCGCTTCGCCATGACCTCGTCTCCTGATGCTCGGGCCGAGTATACGCCGCGCCCGGACGCGGTCGGGGCCGGGTGGAGGCGAGGCTAGCGAGGCGGCGGCTGAATGGGCTTGATGCTGCCGCAGTCCGCCGACAGGAACTTGCCGTCCACGATCCGGGTCGTCGTCGTGCGCTTGCCGCGGATGGTGCTCGTCGTGACCACCTTCGTCCGGTAGGCTTCGGTGCCCGTGAAGGTCGTCTCGCCGTCGGCCTCAGCGGCGAAGCGTCCCGCGCAGGTCGAGTGCCACGTCCACGTCGACCCCGACTGCGAGGCGTAGGTGGTCGTGCAGCCCGACTCGGCCGCCTGCTGCTGCCAGCGATCCGTGCTGAGCTGGTCCTTGGACAGACACGTCTTGATGGCGCCGCTCGCGTCGGGCAGCGACGCGCCCCGGGCCTTCAGCGCCTCTTCCATCCGGGCGCGCATCTCCGGCGGCATGTTGGCCAGGCCTTCCATGCCCGGGGCCGGCATCGGCCTGCCGTCGGCATCGAGGGTGCTCATTCGCACCTCCCAGAGGCCGGCTTTGATCGGGGGGACGGGTCCGGCCGCGCCGGCGGCCGCGGCAAGGAGGCCCGCCAGAATCAAGGCCGTGCCGATCGTCGATTTCACGCCGTGGTCAGTCGGATTCATGCCGTTGCTCCCGGGGGCCAGGCCGTCGGCCTGAGTTATCGGGCGCCGGCGCCGGCCGCTATACTCCGTAGACCCACACCACCGACACGGATACCCCGTAGGACCACGGAGACCGAGATGACCCGACTCGCCATCGCCCACGCCGTCGCCGGCCTCGTGCTGCTGCCCACGGCCGCCCTGGCCCAGACCCCGCAGACCCCCGCGCCCGCGCGCGCCGTGCGCCAGACGTGGGAGAAGTTCACCGTGGAAGGGGAGCCCGTCGACCGGCGCAAGCCCGAGCTCGACACCGATCACCCGGTGTTTCCCGGGCAGACGCGCGCGCCGTACCACAAGACCGTGGACGTGGAGTTCACGACCATCGCCAGCGGCCTCGACGTGCCGTGGGCCGTGGAGCAGCTGCCGAGCGGTCGCTTCCTCATCACCGAGAAGGCCGGGCGCCTGCGGATCCTGAACAAGGACGGCTCCACGCTGCACACCATCACGGCGAACATGCCGCCGGTGTACTTCCGCGGCCAGGCGGGTCTGCTGGACGTGGCCCTCGACAAGGACTTCGCGCGCAACCACCGGATCTTCTACGTCTACCTCCGCAACATCGACGCCGAGAGCTGCGCCCACGCCGTGGACAGCGCGATCCTGGACGAGACCGCCGGGACGATCTCGAACGTCAGGACCATCTTCCAGGCGGCGCCGTTCACGAACCGCGCGGTGTCGCAGTCCGGCTCGCGCATCGCGATCGACCCGAAGGACGGCAACCTCTTCGTGGCCGTGGGCGACCGCTCCACGGGCGATCCGCTCCCGCTGCAGGCGCAGCACCTGGACACGTACCTGGGCAAGGTGATCCACATCACGCCCGAGGGCACGCCCGCGCCCGGCAACCCGTCGCTGGGCCTGCCGGGCACGTGGTCCATGGGCCACCGGACGCCGCAGGGGCTGACCTTCGCGCCCGACGGCCGGCTGTGGGAGGTGGAGCACGGCCCGCGCGGCGGTGACGAGCTGAACCTCATCGAGAAGGGCAAGAACTACGGCTGGCCCGTGATCGTGCACGGCATCAACTACCCCGGCACCAAGATCGGCGACGCGATCGTCGAGAAGGCCGGCATGGAGCAGCCGCGCTACTACTGGGATCCCGTGATCGCGCCTGGCGCCCTGGCCTTCTACAAGGGCGATCTCTTCCCGCAGTGGAAGTCGAGCGCGCTCGTCGGCGCCCTGGCGGGCCAGGCCCTGTTCCGGGTCGAGATCGGCAAGGACGACACGGTCGTCAACGAGGAGCCGCTGCTGCTGGATCTGGGCGCGCGCATCCGCGACGTGCAGGTCTTCTCGGACGGCGCCGTCTACATCCTCACCGAAGGCGCCAACGGCCGGCTGCTGAAGGTCACGCCCAAGCCCGCGACGAGCCGCCGGTAGCGGCGTCTCGAGGGTCCGCCCGGGCCGGAGTTGCGAGAGGCAGCATGACCCCCGCTGGCGATCTCCACGCCAGGATGGAAGCCGCCGACGCGGCCACGCTCCTCCAGTTCACGGCCGGCGCGGAGCCAGACGTGGCCAACCGGCTGGGGCAGGCGGCGCGTGTGGATGACGGCGCCGTGGCCGGGCTGGTGGCGGCCATCGACTCGTTGACGCTGAACCGCATCGTCGGCCTGGGCTGTGCGACCCCCGCGTCGGAAGCGCAGCTCGATCGGCTGCTGGCATTCGCGCGGGCCGCTGGCGCCAGGCGCGTCTTCGTGCAGGTCGCGCCGAATGCCGCGCCCTCCGCCCTGGCGGCCTGGGTCATGGCGCGCGGCGGGCAGCCCTACAACGCGTGGGTGCGGCTGTCCCGCGGACTCGACGCACCGCCGGACACGGCGGCCACGTCCTTGCGGCTCGCGGAGATTCCGCGCTCGCACGCCCCCGAGTTCGCGGCGATCGTGCGCGCGTCGTTCGGCATGCCGCCGGTCCTCGACGACTGGCTCGCGGGCTCGGTGGGCACGCCCGGCTGGCGCCATCTCGGGGCCTGGGACGGCCCGGTGCTGGCGGCCACCGGCGTGCTGTGCGTGCAGGGCCGCACCGCGTGGCTGGGGTACGACGCAACCGGACCCGAGTACCGCGGCCGCGGCGCCCAGGGCGCGCTCATCGCCGAGCGCTGCCGCCTGGCGGCGTCGCTCGGCTGTGACCTGGCCACCGCCGAGACCGCCGAACCGCGTCCCGACACACCGGTGCCTTCCCACCGCAACTACCTCCGGTTCGGGTTCCGGCAGGACTATCGCCGGCAGAACTACGCCCTGACGCTGGGCGCCGACGCGAACGGCCCGGGGGCCTGAGTCCCGTCGCGCCGCGGACGTCGCCCCCCGCCGGAGTCGCCGCCCTGACCCAGCCCCCGGACACCGAACGGCATCGCCGCCTGTGCGCCCTGTTCGACGAGGCGCTGCTGGTGGACGCCTCGGAGTCCTTCCCCGGACGTTCCCCGGGGGCGTTCGAGGCCGTGACACAATCGGGCGTGGACGGCCGGGCCCGATGAACCGCACGTCGCTCGCCGACCTCGTCGCGCTCGCGCGCGCCGGGGACGAGGCCGCGTCGGCGGCCCTGATCGACACGGTCTACCCGGAGCTGCAGCGGCTGGCCCGCTACTACCTGGCGGCGGAGCGGAACGCCCACACGCTGCAGACCAGCGACCTGGTCCACGAGGCGTGGGTGCGGGTGTTCGCCTCGGCCACCGTCAGCGTCAACGACCGCCATCACCTGATCGCCCTGATGGCCCGCCAGATGCGGCGCGCGCTCGTGGACTACGCCCGCCATCGCAACGCCGCCAAGGGGCCCGGCGCCGGCATTCGCGTGTCGTTGAGCGGCGCGTTCGACGTCGGGGTCCGGCCCGATGAGGACGTGCTGGCGCTCGACCAGGCCCTGCGGGCGCTCGAGTCGGTGGACGCCCGCGCGGGCCAGGTGGTCGAGATGCGGTTCTTTGGCGGCCTGTCGGAAGTGGAAGCGGCCGAGGCGCTGGGCATCTCCGTGGCCACCCTGAAGCGCGACTGGACGTTCGCCCGCGCCTGGCTGTTCGACCGCCTGCAGTCCGGCCCGGCCTGACACCCGCGCCCAGCCGTGATCCGTCGGCGCGGGCACGTCGGCCGTCCGCCGCCGGCCCCGAGGCATACACTGCCTGTATGGCCTCCATGTTCGTCGTCCGCCGCATGCTCGCGCTTGCCGTCGTGCTGCTTGCCGGGGGGCTCCTCCGGGCCCAGCAGACCCCCGTGCAGCAGCCCGACATCCCGAAGACGTTCACGAGCCCCACGACCGGCTTCGACTACGAGAAGCGCGTCGAGATGATCCCGATGCGCGACGGCGTCCGCCTCTACACCGTGATCGTCGTGCCCAAGGCCGCGAAGAACGCCCCGATGATCCTCACCCGCACGCCGTACAACGCGGCCGGCCGGGCCACCCGCGCCGAGTCGGCCTCCATGCTCTCCCTGCTGCCACAGGGCGACGAGGTGTTCGTGGCCGACGGCTACATCCGGGTGTTCCAGGACGTCCGCGGGAAATACGGGTCCGAGGGCGACTATCTGATGACGCGCCCGCTCCGCGGGCCGCTGAACCCGACGGACACCGACCACTCCACCGACGCCTACGACACCATCGATTGGCTCGTGAAGCACGTGCCCGAGAGCAACGGCCGCGTGGGCATGCTCGGCAGCTCGTACGAGGGCTTCACGGTCGTGATGGCCCTGGTGAACCCGCACCCGGCGCTGAAGGTGGCCGCGCCGATGAGCCCGATGGTGGACGGCTGGATGGGCGACGACTGGTTCCATCACGGCGCGTACCGGCAGACGAACTTCGACTACTTCGCCGGCCAGACGGAAGCCCGCGGCAACGGCGGCTCGATCGTGCGCCAGGGCTACGACGACTACGACAACTTCCTGCGGGCCGGATCGGCGGGCGACTTCGCACGCGCGGCCGGGCTCGATCAGCTCCCGTGGTGGCGCAAGGTGGCCGAGCATCCGGCCTACGACCAGTTCTGGCAGGAGCAGGCGCTCGACCACGTCATGGCGAAACAGCCGCTCACCGTGCCCACGATGTGGATCCAGGGCCTGTGGGATCAGGAAGACATGTGGGGCGCCATCCACAGCTACCTGGCCGTGGAGCCGAAGGACGCCGCCAACACGATGAACTACCTGGTGATGGGGCCGTGGCGTCACAGCGGCGTGAACTACGACGGCTTCACCCTGGGGCCGCTGCGGTTCGATGGCGACACCGCCCTGCAGTTCCGACGCGACGTGCTCAAGCCCTTCTTCGACCAGTACCTGAAGCCGGGCGCGCCCAGGGCCGACACCCCGCCCGTGTTCATCTACAACACGGGCGAGAACCACTGGGACCGCCTGCCGCGGTGGCCCCTGTCGTGCGCCACGGGCTGCCCGGCGACCTCGACGCCCCTGTATCTCACGTCCGGGTTCGGCCTGTCGTTCACGGCGCCGGCCTCCGGCAGCGCCACCGCCGCGAGCGGCTTCGACGAGTACGTGTCCGATCCCGCCAAGCCCGTGCCCTACCTGCCCAGGCCGGTCCGGTTCGCCGACGGCGCCGCCTGGCGCCAGTGGCTGCTGTGGGATCAGCGCATCGTGGACGGCCGGCCCGACGTCCTCACCTACACGACGCCGGTGCTGACCGAGCCCGTGAGGATCAGCGGCGCGCCGATGGTGAACCTGGTCGCCTCTACGAGCGGGACCGACGCCGACTGGGTCGTGAAGCTGATCGACGTGTATCCGGACGAGGTGGCGAGCCGGCCCGAGATGGGCGGCTACGAGCTGGCGATCGCCATGGACATCTTCCGCGGCCGCTACCGCGAGAGCTTCTCGGAGGCGACGCCCATCGCCGCGAACGCCCCGCTGCCGTACCGGTTCGTCCTGCCGACGGCCAACCACGTGTTCCAGCCGGGGCACCGCATCATGGTGCAGGTGCAGTCCACGTGGTTCCCGCTGTACGACCGCAACCCGCAGACGTTCGTGCCGAACATCTTCTTCGCGAAGGCCGGCGACTACCGGAACGCCACCCAGCGGGTGTATCACGCGCCCGACGCCGCGAGCTTCATCGACCTGCCGGTGGTGCCCGCCGGACGGTAGGCGTCGGCCCGGGGACCGGGAACGCCCGGGCGCCCGACTCCGGCGGCGCGCGCGTCTCTCCCGATCAGGGGCGGACCGCCTCTGCAACGAAGCAGCGGCCGTACTGGAACCTGGGCGCGAGGGCGCCGGCCGCCACGAGTTCGTGCACGCACCGCGTCACCCCTGGGAACGAGGTGGAGTAGTCGTCGAAGACGACCAGCGCGCGCGGCAGCAGCAGGCCGCGAAAGGCGTCGACGTCCGCGCGTACGGCGTCGTGCTCGTGGTTGCCGTCGATGAACAGGAGGCGCACCCGGACGTCGCGGTCACGGAGGGTCCGGGCGGCGCTCGCCGAGTCCACCGCCAGCAGCTCGACGCGGTCGCTGACGCCGAATCGCTCGACGTTTCGCCCGAACCGACCGGGCAGGTCGGACAGGTCGTCGCGTCCGGCGCGGAACAGGTGCTCCTTGCCGGCATTGCCGCGAAAGTGGTCCACGGCGTACACCGTGCCGTTGGCGGCCGCACGCGCGCCGGAGGCGAGGAAGATGGTCGAGCGCCCCTGCCACGATCCGATCTCCACGATGTCGCCGGCGAGCGCCTGCGTGGCGGCCAGCGCGAACAGCATCGGCCCGGCCTCGCGCGTCATCATGCCGGGCACGGCCTCCAGGTCGAGGGTCAGCCGGTCGAGTGACGCGCCAGGGCCGTCCACGCCGTAGCGCGCGAGCCGCCGCCGCGCACGGACGAGGAGCAGGCGGTCGACGAGCGTCGAGAGCAGGCGTCGCATCACGGCACTCTAACGGGTCTGTGCCCTCGCCCTCCGATGATCCTCGCCCGCGTCCGCGCCGCTCCGCCGCCGCCGGACCGCCTTCGCCCAATGTGGGAAGCGGACGACCGAGACTGGGCAACCGCGCCAACCTTCCCGGGCGTCGCTCCACGTGAGGCGTGGGGCCGTCGCCTCGCGGCCCGGCGCGGTACCGGAGCGTCATTTGCAGCGCCCTTCTCGTGCACCGACATCTGCGACTGTTCGGTCTGGTCTGCAGCTCGGCGCTGCTGGTGGCCGCCCGCGCGGAGGCACAGCAGGCTGCCGCCGCGCCAGTCGTGCTGACGCTGGCGCGCGCGCTCGACCTGGCAATCCCCGCGAGCGAGGCCCTGACGGCGGCGCAAGCGTCGTTGCGCCAGGCGGACGCCCAGCGCCGCGTGGCCAGGAGCGGGCTCTTTCCCCAGGTCTCGGCCTCGGCGAGCTACCTCCGCACGCTCGAGACGGAGTTCGCGGGTGTCTTCGATCGGTTCCCGCAGGATGGCGCGACAGGCGGCG